>NZ_JBQSYV010000001.1:0-294177 GCF_052379685.1 Halomonas sp. 111 | reverse complement strand
GCTGTATGTTAATAAAGGTTAAATATTGTTTAAGATAGCGTGTGGTGTGCTAACTATATTTTGAATTTGCTCGTGGTTAGATAATTTAAATGTAGTGATTAAATAAAATTCAACGTCAATGTGTGTGGTAAAGTCATTATCCTAGCTAGGCGTCTATGACAGAGGACGTTGCGATGTTTTATCTGAGTTTAAGTTAGTTTTTTCCTCATTTCTGCTAGTAATCAAGCGCTTTTATGAAGCTGGTAGCTTGATATAAAACATGATTGTGAGAAAGAAACCTGAATCTCAAAATAGCGTTGAATTTAAGTGCTGAGTAGTCGCAGTATAAGATGGAAAAGGTATACTACAAAATCGATTTCTCTTTTGATATTAGATAGTATAAGTCGTATGTTCTAATAGACCCCTTGAGTAGGTAAACGCCTGTTGAAAGGATAGCAGGTCTCCTATGACTGCTGGAAAAAAGTCTAGAGCTAATGCCTTATATCAGCCGACCATAACAAATGTTTTACGTTGAACACGATAAGGAAACAGTACGGTAGCATGGAGAAAAAATTCTTCACTGGACATCCTTATAAAGCCTAATAGTACTTATAGAACTTTGTTTGTACGATATAGTACAAACAGGTAAATAAATGGAAAGGATCGTTGATATGATCAAACAGACACCTGGTACGGCGTCATTTAAGGTCAATAAAGTCGCTCAGCAGGGCAGTTTGTCTGTTCATGTGGCGGATCAGTTAGAGGCGCTTATCACACAAGGCAAGGTGGCGGTAGGCGATAAACTGCCAACAGAAAATAGCCTTTGTGAATCCTTTGGTGTAAGCCGTACCGTTATCCGAGAAGCCATTACTCATCTAAAATCATTAGGGTTGGTAGAAACCCGACGTGGTGTAGGTACGTCCGTTCTGCGTTCTTCTAAATTGAAGGCGCTTCCAGCAGAGCGTATCAATCCCACTACGGTGGAAGATATTTTGCATCTTTTGGAGCTGCGCTTAACATTGGAGCCTGCGGCTGCCGAGTTGGCAGCCCTGCGCTACGATGAGGAAGACCGGCAGCGCTTGGAATTCCAACACCAAGCGTTTGCCAATGCTTATGAAACCAAGTCCCAGGCTCGGGAAGAAGACTATCTATTTCATTTTGCAATTGCTACGGCGACTAAAAACCCTTTTTTTCAATCGTTCTATGAGCAGTGGAGTCAAAGCGTGATTCCACGAGCCAAGCTTCTGAGTAATGATATTAATCCGCTTTCTTCTCAGCGCTATCTGGAGCGGGTGCAAGAGGAGCATGTCCAAATTCTCAATGCTATTTTATGCCGTGATGGCAATGCCGCACGAGAAATGATGCGTCAGCATCTTGGCCGGGCTCGAGATACCTATGCCCAGTATCGTGATTTAAAATAGTGCAGAGCATATCTATCGGCTCTTTCTATCTCACTCTATGGGCTGCAACTATGTGGCGTAACTGCCAGCGCGCCCATGGCAAGTGTCTATCCTTTACTGGGGCAGCGTTATGGTATGGGGAACGTGGCTGCCGGTGCATTGATGGCGAGCACGCTCATGTCCTTTGTCACCATCAGCGCCATCGTTGGGTTGATGACCTATTCTGATGTGTTGCCTTGATTGCCATTGGCGGCAATAAACGCTTTGGCTCTTGGATCCTGCAGATAGGCGATATTCAGGCGCAGCCATGACGTTGTTTGATTGTCAGGGAAAAACAAGTGGCTGGGCGATAGCATAATGTCAAAACGGCGTGCGCTTTCCATTAGTGCTTCCTTCTCCACCGGCGATTTAGCCCATACAAACATGCCGCCTGCCGGTTCAGTGAATACCTCCCAACCGACTTGCTTGAGCTGTGTAAGCGCCAGTGCCATCTGGTTGGAGAGCCGGGTTCTTAAGCGTTCAGTGAGCTTTCGATAGCTGCCGTTTTGAAGCAGCGTGATCAGCACCTGCTCAGCAAAGCGCGAGGAGGAAATGCTGGTTAACATCTTGATATCCACAAGCCATTGCACTAGTGAAGGCGGGGCGGCTATAAAGCCGACCCGCAGCGATGAGGTGAGCGTTTTGGAAAAGCTGGACAGGTAAATAACTCGTTTAAGACCATCCAGTGCGGCGAGCCGTGTGGTCGGGGTGTGCTGAAAGTCAGCGTAGATATCGTCTTCTATAATCGTGAAATCGTACTGCTCGGCGAGCTGTAAAACGCGATGTGCAATCGCCGGTGTGAGCGTACTGCCGGTAGGGTTTTGAAACACGCTGTTCACGTAAAAAAGCTTGGGACGGTACTCTGCTAAGAGGGCTTCCAAACGGTTAATATCCGGCCCATCAGCAAGGCGCGGTATTCCTATCACGCGAACGCGCTGTAAATGCAGCAAGCCGAATAGGTTGTAATAGCCCGGCGATTCCACAAACACCACGTCGCCGGGTTCAAGCAGCATTCTCACCAATAAATCCAGTGAATGGCTGCCGCCGCTGGTCATGACAATTTGCTCAGCACTTGCTGATATTGCGAGGGGGCGCAAGCGCTCCTGGATCAAGCTGCGAAGCTCCTGCAGTCCTTGGGGCGTGCTGTATTCAAAAATTCCTGATTGGCTTTTACGCGCCACTTGGCGAATGGCGTAGGTCAGGTCTTCACTCTCGCGCCAAGCATTAGGCAACCACCCGCAGCCCAGTTTTAACGAGTGCTCATTAGCGCTAAAAAGCCCCCACAGCCCATTGGTAACTTCTTGAAGAGGGATAGAGGCTAACGATGGTTGGGGGGTAACGGCAGTGCCATCAGCGATAAAGAATCCGGAGCCGGGTCTTGAGCGAATCAGGCCAATAGCCACCAACCGTTCGTAGGCGTCAATAACCGCATTACGGCTAATATCGAGCTCTGCCGCTAGGCGGCGTATGGAAGGTAAGCGACGCCCGCCCGCTCCATTCTCTTGAATCCAATGGCGAATACTCTCTTCAAGCTGCTGCGCAATTGGGGAAGCGGCATGTCGGTCGAGCTGAAGTTTCATAAACATCTCTGCTGCCGGCCACTGTTCTCAAAAATGCAGGAACAGTGCTTGGGTAATGATGGGTAAGTGTACCTTACCTCTAGGCGGGAAGGATGCGAGCGTAATGGCTTAACCCATGCCCCGTTTAGGAAAAAAGATGGACCGATATAACGCGCCCCGGTTGGCTTTTGCACTATGTATGATTACCACTGCGGTTAATTTACAGGCACCGCTTTACGATATCCTGGCGGCGAAAGCAGGCGTCGGCGTGGGCGCAGCCACTCTCGCGTTTGCCTGTTACGTCGCGGGTGTCATGCCGGTATTGCTGGGGCTTAATGGGCTGGCGGATCGGGTGGGTCCTAAACCGCTAATCATTGTCGCACTTCTGCTCTGTTTAAGTGCCACTGCGCTAACCCTATTAATGCCTGGCTTGATAACGCTGGGGGCTGCGCGCTTTTTATTAGGCGTTGGTACCGGGCTGACCTCAGCCGTCGCGCCTGGATATATGCATCGGTTACTTAATAGTGACGACAGTCGCATGGCAACGACGTACGTAACGTCCAGTACAGCACTTGGGTTCGGTTTGGGTGCGGCGGTTACCAGTTTGTTTATTCTCCATACGCCCAGTGTGACGCCGCCAAGCCTATGGCTGTATCTGGGCGTAGGCACCATTGCGTTAGTTGCAGTGATGCCACTAAAAAATATCGCACCTGCTGCTACCCAAAGTGCGATGTGGCGACTGCCAGGTTATCCGCCGGGAACACTGAGCTTTGGGCTGGCCATTTTACTTGCATGGGCAACCGTAGGGTTGGTGATTGCTGTATTGCCCTCTACGTTAAGCCAGCACGGTTTAACACCCTGGAGTGGTTTTGCCACGTTTGGCATTTGCAGCTGCGGAGTACTGTTTCAGCCTTGGGCACGCGCCTTGGTGCCCGTGAAGGCCACGATGCTGGGGTTGATGATTTTACCTCTCGCCTACGGATTAATTGCCTGGGGCGCCCTTCAGGGAAGCCTGGTAGCTGTGTTACTGGGAGCAGTTGCGGCCAGCAGCGCCTGCTATGGGTTTATCTATTTGGGTGGCTTAAGCGGAGTGCTAGCCATTGCTGGCCCGTCTTCTACCCAGGCAAGCGCTGGCTATTTTTTGATGGCGTATGTGGGATTTAGCCTCCCGGTAATGACAACGGGCGCCCTTGTTGATTCAGTCGGGCATGTAGCCGCATTGACGCTATTTGGCGTGGCGTTACTGGTGGGCGTCATTGCCACGGTTAGTTTGCTGCTCATCGGCCGGAACAAGCCTTCCAAGCGGTTGACGGCCATTCGCCAGCCATAAATCGTGCGCTTTGCTTACGTGTGTCGCTCAATCAGCAACCCACAAGAGGGCGCTGCCCACAGCGTGTCTGCGGTAAACACCACATCGCACACGACCGGTGCATAGCAGCGCCGCACCTGCTCATCAATCCGTGCGCGTAGGTCATCCTGAGCGGTTAACGACGTGGTGACGCCTTCATCAGGCAGCACCACGTGCACCATAACGTAAAGCAGGCGCCCTGGGCGTACCATACGCACACGGACTTCTTGGGTATGCGTTTCTGCCAGTGCCCGGGAAATAGCGTCGCGCACAGGGGCAGCAATGGCTTCTTCGGGCGTTTTATTGAGTAACTCCTTCAGCGCTTGGGAGGCCATGCGTACAGGCACGCCCAAGCACAGCACAACGACCGCAATAACCAGTACCGAATCGATATACGGCACTAGCGTGTTCAAATTTAACTGCTCAAGGAGTACTACCAGGCAAAATGCCGCGAGAACTGCTGCGGAAATCACGCTATTGACGATCCAGTTGAGTTTGTCGGCCGCGATCAGAGGGCTTGCGGTATAGCGTTGGCTGCGGTGCATTACCCAAGCGGTCAGCGAGCAGGCAAGCGTGGCAAACAGGGCATAGATGACCGCAAGGCCCGCTGCAATCTCTCGCCCGCCAGAGAGGAGTGCGACAATGGCATCGACCAAAGCAAAGATGGAAACACCCAGAATTAATAACCCTTTACACAGGTTAACCAGCGACTCGAAGTAACTGTATCCAAATGGATAAGATTCACTATCAGGACGGCTGGCTAATTTACTCACCTTGATCGTCACTAAAGCTACACTAAAGTAGATTAGGTTAAATAACCCATCGAGCAAAATAGCCTGGGAATTGGAGGCGAGTGTAGCGGTAATTCCGGCACAGCCAATCAAGAGCGCCATAAAGGCGGAAAATGCCAGTGTACGCGTTTCTGTTTTCATGGATATTTGGCCCCACCGCCAGTGATATAACCCGCAAGCATAGCAACATTTTTCATCTTTGAACCAACGAAAGCTATGCATTAAGGCCACAAAGGCGAGTGACAAAGTACTCACAAAGAGAAGGACGTTATGCGTCATGCCAAGGACTTAACCTTTTCGCTATTAACCCCTGAAGACGCTGTCGACCTGTTGGCGTTTGAAACCGCCGAACGTGCCTGGTTTGAGCAGCATATTGAAGCGCGTTATAGGCATTTTTATACGCCTCAAGGCGTCTCACAGCATATTGTTGAGTGCCTTTCCTTGAATGCCCAGCGTCGAATGAGCCCGCTGTTGATACGCAAGAGAGGAATGCTTATCGGCCGCGCCAATTTGCGCGATATTGACGAACACCAAGCGAAGGTAGGTTATCGCATTGCAAAAAGTGCCTGTGGTCAAGGAGTTGCTTATAGGGCGCTTAAGCATCTAATGGAGGAAGCGCGCGGTGTCTATGGTCTCACTACGCTAACGGCGATTGTTTCTGTCGAGAACGATGCCTCTCAGCATGTGTTGCAGAAAGCCAGCTTCGATGCCATGGATATCTTGCCAGCGCACTCCCAAGTGGCCGACAAGCGCGTTGATTGCCTGGTATATCAGTGTGCCTTGAAGGCAGTCTGCTGAAAGCGGCGTTATAAAGCCCAGCAATGCTCTGTGCTGCGTACCTTGGTAACGTTAAAAAGCGTGTACTACCTTGAAGGCATGCCGTTGATCAATACGCAGCCAATCAGGAGGGGCTAACGATGCCAGTGTTAAGCGCGGGTACAGAACAGGGAACGCCGGTAGAGATTTATTACGAGGTATACGGTGCAGGCAAACCTGTGGTGCTTATCCATGGATGGCCATTAAGCGGTCGTTCCTGGGAAAAGCAGGTACCAGCGCTAGTGAAGGCGGGTTATAAAGTCATTACCTATGATCGCCGCGGGTTTGGCAAGTCGACTCAGGTAGATGGTGGTTACAATTACAATACACTTGCGAGTGACCTGAAAAAGCTGATTGATAAGCTTGATCTCCACGATGCCACGCTAGTGGGTTTTTCCATGGGCGGTGGCGAAGTGGTCCGCTATCTTGGAAGTTACGGCACTAGCCGCGTGACAAAATGCGTATTTGCCGCTGCCGTTCCGCCGTATCTTTATAAGGCAGACGACAACCCGGAGGGTGGGTTGGATGACGCGACCATTAACGGGTTTTTGGAAGGTGTTCGCGGTGACCGGATCGCTTTTCTGGAAGACTTCACCAAAGATTTTTTCTCAACCTCTGATAACAGCGATTTGATCAGTGAGCCCAATCGGCTCTATCATCGCGATATCGCCGCCTTTGCCTCGCCGCTAGCCACCTATGAGTGTATTAAAGCGTTTAGCTATACCGACTTTCGCAAAGACCTGCCCAAAATCGATGTGCCTACATTGATACTCCATGGCGACGGCGATCAGATTGTTCCATTTGAGGTCAGCGGGAAACGCGTCGCCGAGCTTTTACCCAAGTCCCAAACGCATGTTATTAAAGGCGGACCGCATGCGATTAACACAACCCACGCTGACGAGTTTAATAAAGCGCTGATCGATTTTCTTAATGCTTAACGGTTAATGGTTGTAAAGCGCTTCTAACGCCGCCTATCAGGCGGCGTTTTCGTTGGGAAAACCAACAGGAGATTTCTTCAAAACAGAAAATCGGCTAAAACACTATATTGTATTTTTGGTTAATAAAGTGCAATTATGGCGCCTGAGATCGACTCATCAGTTAATAACGACAATCGTCAGATACGGCGGCATGAACTATGCACAAGCTTGAGAAGCTAACCCACTACACGCATGGCTATTTGACGTTCAAGGGCCATGATTACGCGATTATCGAACTGCCCAAATTACTCGGCGAGACGCTTCACAAGCTGCCCTATGTGCTGCGCCTTCTGCTTGAAAATATTATGCGTAATACGACGGGGGAGGAGCGCAAGCGCAGTGCTCAAGCGCTGTTGAGGTGGCTGGAAAACGGCACGAGCAGTGATGAAATCGCCTTTCAGCCGGGGCGGATATTGATGCACGATACAACGAGTACACCTGCGTTAGTGGATATTGCCGCTATGCGTGACGCGATACGTGAGGCAGGGGGTGACCCTGAAGTGCTTAAACCGCATTTACCGGTAGATGTTTCAGTAGATCATTCGCTTGCTGTAGAGGTGTTCGCCAGCAGCAGCGCCTCAGAAGACAACCTTCAGCATGAAATGCGCCGTAACCACGAGCGGTATCGTTTTTTACGCTGGGCCTCTAGTGCACTTGAAGGCGTGACCATTCATCCGCCGGGCACCGGTATTATGCATACGCTTAACCTTGAGCAACTGGCCACCGTCGTAACCACTCAAGAGCGTGGCAGCGAACGCTGGATGGTGCCCGATACGATGATAGGTACTGATAGCCATACGCCAATGATTAACGGCATTGGTGTATTGGGCTGGGGAGTAGGTGGCCTGGAGGCGGAAACGGTAATGTTTGGTGTCCCCACCATGCTACGCATTCCCGACGTGGTGGGGGTTAAGTTGACAGGCACACTGGCGCCGCAAGCACAGGCCACCGACTTGGCGCTGATAGTTACTCAGCGCTTGAGGGCGCTAAACGTAACGGGCAAGTTCGTTGAGTTTTTTGGGCCGGGCGTGGGCACCTTAACGGCCGGTGATCGTGCTGTCGTGGCTAATATGGCGCCTGAGTACGGTGCCACTACTGGTTTTTTTGCGGTGGATGAGCAAACCCTGCGCTATCTTGACCAAACAGGGCGTTCAAGAGAAGCCGTTGAACGGGTAAAGCACTACTGCAAAGCGACAGGGCTTTGGTTTGAAGCCGATGAGCAGCCTACCTATACACAGTGTATAGAGATTGATTTAAGCGGTATTGGTGTACAGGTCGCCGGGCCTACGCGACCCCAGGATGTGCATGACTACACCGATGTGGGAGAAGTGTTGTCACAGCTTGAATTTACGCCAAGTGCAGCACCTCACCGCGCAGTTTCAAACCTGCCCCGCCACCCCGTAGCGATTGCTGCCATTACTAGCTGCACCAACACGAGCGATCCACGCCTTATTATCACCGCAGGGCTATTGGCCAGAAAGGCTCGCCGCTATGGATTAACACCGCCTGCTTGGGTAAAAACCTCGCTTGCTCCAGGCTCACCAGCAGCCGCTACCTATCTCAAACGGGCAGGGCTAATGGAAGATCTGGCCGCTATCGGTTTTGATATCGTCGGGTATGGGTGTACTACCTGTATCGGTAACTCGGGGCCATTGCCCCCAGGGATCAGGCAGGCACAGGAAGCAGGCAACTGCCGTGCAGTAGCGATGCTGTCGGGGAATCGAAACTTCCCAGGACGCGTGCACCCAGATCTTGACCTGGGGTTTATCATGTCGCCTGCGCTGGTCGTGGGTTTTGCCTTGGCCGGTAATGCCGAGCATGATTTCAAAAAGCCACTGGCGGAGTATGAAGGTAGGAGTATCTACCTGCGTGACCTATGGCCTGCCAGGGAAGACGTCGATGCCGCGTTAGCCGAGGCGCTGAACGCTGCCGATTTTGCAAAAGATTTCAAACAGGCAAGCCGTAACACCCGTTGGGAGGCTCTGGATGCGCCTAAAACAGCGACCTTCCCATGGGAGGAAGCCTCTAACACGCTGCGCCGCCCACCGTTTGCTGCGGTATCCGAGGGCAGTCAGCTAGGCCATTACACTGCTTACCCGCTGCTGATAGTCGGTGATGATGTCACGACCGACCATATCTCACCTGCCAGCGCCATTCCGGCTGATAGCCGTGTCGCTGACTATCTGGTTGAGCGTGGTGAACGTCGTGACGATCTGAACGTTTTTGCCTCGCGCCGGGGCAATTGGGAGGTCATGGTAAGGGCCGCCTTCCACAGCAAGACGTTAAAAAACTATCTTGCCCCTGGTGCGCCGGTTGCACACACGCGTCATCTACCCAGCGGCGATGTTATGCCTCTTTTTGAGGCAGCCAGGCGCTACCGTGAAGCCAATGAATCCGTTGTGATCGTCGCGGGTGAGCGCTACGGTATGGGGTCATCGCGAGACTGGGCTGCAAAAGGTCAGCGGTTGCTGGGCGTTCGTGCGGTGCTCGCCACAAGTTTTGAGCGTATTCACCGCTCAAACCTGATCGGCATGGGAATTTTGCCGCTGAGCTTACCCGCGGGCGTTAGCTCAACCACGCTGAATATTGAGCCGGGTGATCAAATCGAGATTCAGGCGCAGGCCGATACGCTAACCCCTCGCGCTCGGATTACGGTTAATATTTTCAGAGAGCAAGGCGAGGTAGAGACGCTAATGGCTATCGCCCAGGTCGATACGCAGGCAGAAATTGCACTGCTTAAAGAAGGCGGCGTTATTCCCTCGCTACTGAAAAAAACATTGGCCTG
Source organism: Halomonas sp. 111 (assembly GCF_052379685.1). Classification (NCBI taxonomy): domain Bacteria; kingdom Pseudomonadati; phylum Pseudomonadota; class Gammaproteobacteria; order Oceanospirillales; family Halomonadaceae; genus Halomonas; species Halomonas sp. 111. The sequence goes on along the minus strand of NZ_JBQSYV010000001.1, from coordinate 284,483 downwards.
AGTAATACTGGCCAAGCCTTTCATAAGGAAAGTGATAAGTGAACGATATTGACCGGTTAAGAGATCTAATGGCGCCCACCGGCGTGTTGCGCACCACTATTAACGTGGGTAACCCCATTTTGGCCGGGCTCGATGCCGATCAGCAGCCCTATGGTGTTTCGGTTGATTTGGCAAAGATGATCGCGCACCGGCTGGGCGTTGAGCTTGAGCTTCAAGTATATGCCTCCGCCGGTGAGGCCGTTGCCGTTGTCAGCGATGAAAAGGCCGATATGGGTTTTTTTGCGCTAGACCCCAAGCGTGCTGAAAGTATTCAATTTACCGCGCCCTATGTGCTGATTGAAGGCTGCTATCTGGTACGCGAGGACTCGCCAATTACTGATCAGCAAGAGGCTGACCGCCATGGTCAGAAGATCGTGGTTGGTAAGGGCAGTGCTTATGATCTTTACCTTAGCTGCGCTATTCAACACGCCGAGCTGGTTAGAGCACCTACTTCTCCGAAAGTGGTGGCGTTTTTTATTGAACACAAGCTGGATATCGCCGCAGGCGTGAAGCAGCAGCTGGAAGCGGGTATTGAGGAGTTTGGTGGTTTGCGGCTGTTGCCTGGGCACTTTATGACGATCCAGCAGGCGATGGGCGTTCCGAAAAACCGGCCTCAGGAAGCCGCCGCTTTTCTATCCGCGTTTATTGAAGAGGCAAAAGCGGAAGGAGAGGTCGCTCGCTTGTTAGCCAAGCATAATATTCAGGGTGCCTCGATCGCGCCAAGCGCTTAAAGGATGGGTCGTGGTTAATAGTGCATCACCTCTTACCGCTGAGCGTTTGGCAAAGCGTATTCACACGTTGATTAATGAAGAGGCTATACCCGTAGGGAGCCACCTGACGGAGGCGAGCTATGTAACGAAATTGAAGGTCTCGCGGACGCCCATTCGTGCGGCCTTCCAGCTTTTGGAAGAGCAGGGGGTGGTGAAGCGCCAGCCTAATCGCGGCTTCTTTTTAGTGGATACCAAGCGTGGGCTTTTTGCCGATGCTGACGAGCCGCTAGAGCAAGGCTCTTCAATCTCGCCACTGTGTTTTACGATTGGCGTCGATTATTTAAATAATCAGATTGCCGGAAAAATTACCGAGGCGGAACTTGCCAAAACATACACGCTTGGTCGCAGCACGATTCTTCAAGCGATGCATGCCATGGAAGCCGAAGGCTGGGTGTCCAGGCTGTTGGGCTATGGCTGGGAATTTAATGAGTTCTTAACCTCTCAGGCAACGTATGATCAGTGTTTTCGTTTTCGGTTACTAATTGAGCCCGCCGCGTTAAGAGAGCCTGGCTACCAGATTAATAAGAAAGTCTTCAAGCAGTTAAGGGAATCGTTAACGGAGGCCGTGTCTGAAGAAGGAAACACGATCTCTGAGCGTCAAATGTATATAAACGGCACCTACTTCCATGAAAGCATCGTTAATGGCTCAAATAACCAGTTTCTGATTGAGAGCCTTAAACGCGCTAACCGGTTGCGTCGCCTGATTGAATACCACGTTTATGCCCGGCGCGAATCGCCCGTGCCCGAGTATAAAGAGCATTTGGCGATTCTTGACCTGCTGGAGGCGGGAGATAATCAACAAGCGGCTGTTTATCTAACGGAACACCTGGAGCGCACGCGTCAGGAAAAAATGCGCATTGCCCAAGGTATTTTTGCCCGTTAACGGCACGGCAGAGAAAGATGAAGCTGCTTCTTGCATGGGCATCATCGCCTATGTGGCTGATTCCTCAATCCACACATCAGCTCCTTTAAAGCTCACCTTCCAGGTAGCTAGCGTGACGCTGCCGTCTTCCACGCACTGGCCATCTTCCAAACGAAAGTGCTGCTTGTAAATGGGGGAAGCCACCACGGCGGCGCCCTTTATATCGCCCACAATTCCGTGGGCAATCACATTGGCGTTGGAAAACGGGTCGTGGTGATCAATCGCGTAAAGCTCACGCTCAAAGCCCGGCAAGTAAAATAGCGCGACTTGCGTCGGCCCCTGTGGCGTTTCAAGCCACGCAGCAACCCCGGAAAACGCGACCAGGTCGGCTTTACTGCACAGTTTCTGGCCGGTCGGTGCCTTTCTGCTTTGTGTAACTGTTGCTTGCTTCATTGCGGTAGCGGTCATGGAGTAGCCCCTTTAAAGTGATGTCGATTAGTCTTTGTACGAAAACTGCTTGCGCTCGACCATACGGCGTTAAAAATCAGCTCAAAATACTCATTTACACTCGTAAACTCCGTTTTTTCGCTAATTTTTGCCTTGTCTGGTCTTCGCTCAGCGACTTTTCGTAACAAACCCTAGGCAGGCCGTAGCTGGCCGCGCTCACTGGTCATGATGATCGATGGATCTGGGCGGCTGTCGTTGACGTAGCTTCTAAAGCGCTTGAGCTTATCCGGGTCACTGATGGCGCCCGCCCATTCGCACTGATAGTTATCCACCACGGCTTGCATTTGGCGCTCGAGTTCCTCGCCCATGCCCAGGCGGTCGTCGAGAATTACCTCTTTCAGATACTCCAGCCCGCCTTCCAGGTTTTCCCGCCATACCGAGGTGCGCTGTAAACGATCCGCCGTGCGCACGTAGAACATCAGGAAGCGGTCGATGGTGCGGTAGAGGGCTTCATCGTCAAGATCGGTGGCAAACAGCTCCGCATGGCGTGGGCGCATGCCGCCGTTGCCGCACACGTAGAGGTTCCAGCCGTTTTCGGTGGCTATAATCCCGATATCCTTGCTTTGCGCTTCGGCGCACTCACGGGTACAGCCTGATACGCCAAACTTGATCTTGTGAGGTGCACGAAGGCCCTTGTAGCGGTTCTCAAGTTTGATCGCCATGCCCACGCTGTCCTGCACGCCGTAACGACACCAGGTGCTGCCCACACAGGATTTCACCGTACGCAGCGACTTGCCGTAGGCGTGACCGGTTTCAAAGCCGGCTTCGATCAGCTCGCCCCAGATCTCAGGCAGGTCTTCCAGGCGGGCGCCGAAAAGATCAATCCGCTGGCCGCCAGTGATCTTGCTATAAAGGCCATACTTTTGCGCTACCTGACCCAGCACCACCAGTTTATCCGGTGTGATTTCCCCGCCTGCGATGCGCGGTACCACCGAGTAGGTGCCGTTTTTCTGCATATTGGCCATGAAGGTATCGTTGGTATCCTGAAGCGGGATATGCGCAGTATCGGTAATCGGCTCGTTAAAGCAGGAGGCGAGAATAGAACCGACCGCAGGCTTGCAGATATCGCAGCCCAAGTGGTGGGTGCTAGGCGCGCCGTGCTTTTCGATCAACTCGCTGAAGGTCTTGATGCCCTCCACGCGCACGATGTCGTAAAGCTCTTGGCGGGTGTGCTGAAAGTGCTCGCAAATCGACTTGTCTACCTCAACGCCGCGTGCGGCCAGCTCATGATCCACCACGCTTTTCAAAAGCGACGCGCAGCCACCGCAGCCGGTGCTGGCGCGGGTGTCACCTTTCACGGATGCCAAGTCGCTGGCGCCTGCGTCAATGGCCGCGCAAATGCTGGCCTTGGTGACGTTATGGCAGGAGCAGATCATCGCTGTTTCCGGCAGGGCATCCGGGCCAAGTGCCGGGGCGGCGCCGCTTTGCGGTAAAATCAATGAGGCGGGCTCTTTGGGCAGCTCGATACCGTTGGCGTAGTACTGAAGCAGGGTGTCGTAGACGCTGTTATCGCCCACCAGCATGGCGCCCAGGAGCTTCTTGCCGTCGCTTGAGACCACCATCTTGCGGTAAATCTGGGTAAGTGGGTCAAGGTAGCGAAACATCCGCGCGCCGGGGTTTTGGTTGCCATGGGCATCGCCAATCGAGCCGACATCCACGCCTAACAGCTTGAGCTTGGTGCTCATATCAGCACCGGTAAAAGAAGCGTCGCCACCGGTGAGCGTCGAAAGCGCTGTCTTGGCCATCTGATAGCCAGGCGCCACCAGGCCAAAAATGCTCTGATTCCACAGCGCCACTTCGCCAATGGCTAAAATCGCCGGGTCGCTGGTTTGGCACTGATCGTTGATCACTACGCCGCCGCGCTCGCCGATTTCCAGGCCACACTCCCGGGCCAACTGATCACGCGGGCGAATACCCGCCGAGAACACGATCAGGTCGGTTTCCAGTATTTTGTCATCCTGAAAGACCATGCGATGGCGGCTGGTTGCGCCATCTTCAATGCGCTGAGTGGCCCGCTCGGTGAGTACCTGAACACCCAGCGCTTCGATCTTTTCGCGCAGCAGCTCGCCGCCCTCGCTATCCACCTGCATGGGCATCAGACGTGGGGCGAACTCGATCACCGCGGTTTCCAGATTTAAACCGCGCAGCGCGTTAGCTGCTTCCAGACCCAACAGGCCGCCGCCCACCACAACGCCGGTGGCCGCACTTTGCGCCGCCTCGCGGATGGCGTCCAGGTCGTCCAGCGTGCGATAGACTAGGCAGCCTTCGCGATCGTTACCGGGAATGGGCGGCACGAACGGGTAGGAGCCGGTGGCCATTACCAGCTGATCATAGGCGTAATGGCCGCGCTCGGTGGCTAGCGTTTTTGCCGCGCGGTCGATGGAGACCACCGCTTCGCTGCTGTTGAATGTCACGCCATGGCTTGCGTAGTAGTCGCCATCGCACAGGGCCAGCGCTTCGGCGTCGCGGCCCTTGAAGTATTCAGAAAGGTGCACGCGATCATAAGCACGGTGGCGCTCTTCGCCAAACACGGTGACGCTCATCTGCGACAAGGCGCCGTTTTCAACCAACTGTTCGACCAGGTGGTGGCCGACCATACCGTTACCAATAATAATTACGTTGCGTTTAGAGGTGGTGGACATGGCTAAGCTGCCTCCAGCGTCGATGAGGGAGTGGGTGGGGTATCAAGAAGCAGGGCGTTGGCATCGGCTTCACCGAACAGCAACGCTTGGCGGCAGGCGCCTAGATTGGTTTTGGCCAGCGCTTGGGCGAAATACCAGGGACCGGAATGGGTATCGCCATACAGCACCGCGCCTTCAAGTCTTTCGTTACGCAGTAACAAACGGCGGTAATCACCGCTTTCCGGGTCGCTGTAATGCAGTACTTCGTGTTCTGGCGCAGCCTCGGTGGGGCCAAACGCGTAAAGGGCCACGCCGCTGATTTTAAGCTTGGTGGCGGTCGGCGCCTCACTATAGCGGGCGCTGCCATCGCCACACAGCGTGTTGGCTAACACATCTACTTGGCGCCAGATTGGCTCGACCAGGCCGTAGGTGTGCTGCTCGAACTGGCAGCACTCACCCAATGCGTGAATACGCGGGTCTGAGGTGGTGAGCGTGTCATCAACCATGATGGCGCGCTGCGTTGCCAGGCCTGCCAGATGGCCCAGTTCTGCGTTAGGTGTAATACCGGTTGCCACGATGACGCTCTGAGCAGGCAGACGCTGGCCATCCCCGAGTACAACAGCGGCTAAGTTGCCTGCGCCATCGTCTTCAAAATGGCGGATGCGCGCATTGGTTAAGATGGTCAAGCCACGCAGGGTAAGCGTCGTTTCAAGCAGCCCAGCGGCCATGCTATCCAGCTGACGATTCATCAATCGCTCGCTGCGCTGTAGAACGCTGACGCTGGCACCCCGCTTGCGAAGCCCTTCGGCGGCCTCCAGGCCCAACAAACCGCCGCCGATTACGACACATTCGCCGCCCTGTAGGGCAAGCGTTGCGAGCGTGTCGGCATCTTGCAGGGTACGAAACCCATACACGCCGTTAAGGCCAATGCCGGGAACCTCGGGCAGCGTTGGGCGTGAGCCGGTGGTAATCACCAAGCGGTCATAGGTCAGCGTGCGGCAGGTAGTGACAACACGCTGCTCTTCGCGGTTGATCTCCAGCACGCATTCATTCAGGTGGAGGGTGATACCTTGCTTGGCGTACCACTGCGCATCCCGCAAGGTGAGGGCGCTAGGCGGCATTTCATCGGCGAGCAGTGGCGATAGCAGTATCCGGTTATAAGCGGGAGATGCTTCTGCACCAATCACCGTTATCTGCTGGGGTCGGTGAGGCAATTTAACGACCGCCTCTAGCAGACGCTGGCTCGCCATGCCGTTGCCGATAATGACCAAGTGATCATCAGACGAGCACCGAGAGATAGCGATCATAGGTTGCTCCTTACAGTTTAGCGCTTGGCTACAAATGCCTATCCACAAATACTCGGCAGCGCTGAAGAAAAGCCAATAAAAAAAGCCCCTGAGTCAGCGTCCCGGGCAAGTGGATTACCAGGAAAACCGTATCAGGGGCTTCGTTGCCCGGTAGCTGAGGCCAAACCCGTTTGTTGGGTTTCGCACAGAGCAGCCACCGTTGGCTGCCCGCTAAGCTTAAATTTATCTAACCAGTACAGGGCAATTAATCAGCCAAATATCGTTAATTATTTATTTTTATATTGATTATCAATGCTTTGGTTTAAAGAGGTAGATTGAAGGCAGCGCCTTTTCAGCCGCTTACGCTCAGCCTGCGCACGCTATTGGTGCGCTAAGCGGTAAGAATGCACCGTGAGTAGTCAACGTTAGCAAAAAACCTGCCTACAAGATAAGTCGAAAGATATTTTATTGGTTATTAACCTTCTGTTTAATTTGGTGTTTTTGTTTTAATGGGTTGGTTGGCGTAGGCCTTGCTATTACCTTGGCAACAAGCAACAAAGCACAAATGGGTTTATCGGCACAATAAAATGCAGCCATCGAGTTTGAGGGGCAAATAACAACGCTAACGCCATCAGACGACAGGCCATTAATAAGTATGTCCAATCCCAGCAGTGCGACATTTGGCACCGGTGCAGGTGTCCCTGAGACAACGGCGTCCAGGCAGGCTTTTTGTGAGGCTCGCTTGGGCGCTTTTTGCTTTTAAGCGGGAGGAAATCAGTATGTCCCAGGCCACACGCTCGGCTTGTAAAGCAAACACAACGTGCCCTTATTGCGGTGTCGGCTGCGGCGTAATCGCCACTGTGGCTAGCGGCACAATCAGCGCCGTTGAAGGCGACCGTGACCACCCCGCCAACTTTGGTCGGCTATGTGTGAAAGGCTCGGCACTTCACGAAACCCTCGGCCACCATGACCGGCTCACCACGCCCTGGGTCGATGGCCAAGCGGTTGACTGGAATGTGGCGTTAACCACCTTGGCAGAGCGGTTGCAAACAACTCGCGCAACTTACGGCGCTGAGTCAGTCGGTGCCTATCTTTCAGGCCAGCTATTGACCGAAGATTACTATGTGGCCAATAAGCTATTTAAAGGCTTTTTAGGCACGCCGCACCTGGATACCAACTCACGGCTCTGCATGGCCTCTGCCGTGGCGGCGTATAAACGTTCGTTGGGCGCGGATGCCGTTTCCTGCAACTATGAAGATATTGAAGAGGCCGAGCTGGTGGTGCTGGTGGGCTCGAATCTGGCCTGGAACCATCCAGTACTCTATCAGCGCTTGAAGGTCGCCAAAACGCGCAATCCGCTGATGCGGGTGGTGGTCATCGACCCACGCGTGACCGACAGCTGCGAAATTGCCGACCTTTACCTCGGCATCGCACCCGGCAGCGATGCGGTGCTGTTCAACGGTCTGCTGGCCTGGATGGCTGAGAATAACAAGCTGGATCAGCTCTATCTGGACCGCCATACACAAGGTTTCGACGAAGCGCTACTGGCCGCGAGCCACTGCGACATTAATGGCGTGGCGGCGATATGTGATATCGACCCAGAGCGGCTGGAGACCTTTTACTACTGGTTTGCCAGCCAACTCCATGTCGTGACGCTCTACTCCCAGGGCGTCAATCAATCCACAAGCGGTACTGATAAGTGCAACGCGATCATCAACTGTCATCTGGCGGGCGGCAAAATCGGCTTGCCGGGGGCGGGGCCTTTCTCGATTACCGGCCAACCCAATGCCATGGGCGGGCGTGAAGTGGGTGGGCTTGCCAACCAGCTGGCCGCGCATATGGATTACCACACGCCCGGCGCCCTCAGGCGAGTCACCCGCTTCTGGGCGACGGAAACGTTAACGCCTGAATTGCCCCAGGCGCCTGGCTATAAGGCGATTGAGCTTTTTGAAGCAGTTGAGCGGGGCGACATAAAGGCGCTGTGGATAATGGCCACCAACCCGGTGGTCAGCTTGCCGGATGCCGCCCGCGTGCGGCGTGCGCTTGAAAAGTGCCCACTGGTAATTGTGTCTGAGTGCGCCAGCCATACCGACCTGCTGGCGTACGCCGATATCATTCTGCCCGCGACGGGGTGGTCTGAAAAAGACGGCACGGTGACCAATTCCGAACGGCGTATTTCGCGCCAGCGTGGTTTGCTACCTGCGCCTGGCCAAGCGCGTCACGACTGGTGGATTATCTGCGAAGCCGCCAAACGGTTGGGCTTTCATGAGGCGTTTGACTATAGCCATCCCCATGAGATTTTTGATGAGCACGCGCGCCTTTCCGCCTTCGAGAATGAAGGGACGAGCAAACGGCTATTCGATATTTCCGGCCTGGTGGGGCTTGGGCGCGAGGGCTACGACGCGCTGGCGCCTATTCAGTGGCCGGTTACGTCTTCAGCACCTCACGGAACGGCACGGTTGTTTGACGACGGTGAATTCGCCACGCCTAATGGGCGAGCCAATTTCATCGCCATAACGCCGCGCTTGCCGGAGCAGCGCTTAAGTGACGACTACCCGCTGCGCCTGAATACCGGGCGTATTCGCGACCAATGGCACACCATGACGCGCACGGCACGCGCGCCCAAGCTAATGAATCATCGCCATGAGCCGTTTATTGAACTCCACCCAATCGACGCCGCGCGCTATGGCATTGGCGACCAGCAGCTGGCAGTATTGTCCGCCGCCAGCGGCGAGTACCGGGGGCGCGTGCGAATCTCGAATGCCCAGCGGCGTGGAGAGGTGTTTATTCCCATGCACTGGAGCGATGCGTTCAGTAAATCGGCGCGTAGCGGTGCCATGCTAAAAGCTTTGACCGACCCTGTGTCAGGCCAGCCAGAAGCCAAGCACGGCGCTGTGGCGCTGGCACCGCTTGAATCAGCCTGGGAGGCAACGCTGTTGATTGCCCATCCATTAGGGGATAATAGTCAGGAAGTGCCCCCGTGGTGCAGAAGCGATTATTGGGCACGCGTACCCATGCAGGGCTGTCAGCGTTGGCAGCTGGCTGATGCAAAGCCGGTACATGATTGGCTGGCGCTACTCACTACGTGGCTACCCGAAGGGGCTTCTTTGTGGTGTGAAGACAGCGGCAATGGCCGCTTGCGCGCTGCGGCTATTGTGCGGGGCAAACTGCGCTGGTGGCTGATGGTCGGCCCGCCGCGCGAATTGCCCGGGCTTGCCTGGCTTGAAGCGCGTTTTAACGAAACAGCCATCAGTGATAAGCAGCGGCGCCGGCTGTTGGCGGGGTGCGAAGATGGCGCTGCGGATGCCGGCCCCGTAGTATGCAGCTGCCAGCAGGTGGGCCAAGCGGCGATTGTTAATGCCATTCGGGCCGGCGATACCAGCGTTGAAGCATTGGGCGCACGGCTTGCCTGCGGAACCCAATGCGGTAGTTGTTTGCCTGAATTGAAGTCCCTGATTGAAGAGGAGCGTTCACATGCGCGTGCTAAGCAAGCGTCTACTACAGAAGTGGCCTGAGGCCACGTTGTGCTTTACGCAGCGCGTGCTGTCGCCGTTCCAGCGCTCCACGCGCAGCGCCTCAAGCACTCCTTCGCTTAAGCTACGCGGCGAATGCACGGCTGGGCATGTGTATCTGGTTGGTGCGGGCAGTGGTGATATGGAGCTGTTAACGCTGAAAGCTGCCCGGCTGTTAATGCAGGCCGATGCTATCGTGTATGACCGTTTGGTGGGTGACGATGTGCTGGGGCTGGTTCCGCTTTCCGCCGAGCGCTACTACGTCGGCAAGGCCAGCGGCCATCACAGCATGCCGCAGGCGGAAATTGGCGCTTTGATGGTCAAGCTGGCGACCGCCGGCAAATCGGTGGTGCGCCTTAAAGGCGGCGACCCCGGCATATTTGCGCGTATGGGTGAAGAGCTTGCCGCGCTGGCGGGCGCCAATGTGCCCGCGCACATCGTGCCTGGCATTACCGCGGCGTCTGCTGCCGCCGCAAGCCTGGGGATTCCGCTCACCGATCGGGGGCACTCTCAGCAGCTGCGTTTTATTACCGCCCAGCTATGCCGTGAGGGCGGCGCCCCCGACTGGCAAACCCTGGCCCGTCGCGATGAAACCTTGGTGTTTTATATGGGGCTTTCCAAGGTAGAGGCCATTTGTGCAGGGCTACGCCAGGCCGGGCTGCCCGATGAGTGGCCGATCATGCTGGTCGCCAATGCCAGCCTGCCCGAACAGCAGGCGTTGGTGGGTACGCTTAAAGATATGCCCCAACGCCTGGCGAATCATCCGCTGCCGTCACCCTGCGTGATTCTGGTAGGCAGCGTGGTGAGTATGGTCGCGAGCAGCCCCGCGAATGCGCTTGCTCCAGCGGGCATCATCGAAGCGGTCGACCCGGCGTAGCGTTGGGAACAGACGCATCCACAGGCCGACCACCGCCAGCGTGCCTACGCCGCCAATCACTGCGGCGGGCACTACGCCAAATCCGGCGGCCATGCTGCCCGCGCGAAACTCGCCCAGCTCGTTACTTGAGCCAATAAACAGCATATTGACGGCATTCACCCGGCCGCGCATTTCATCCGGCGTGGCCAACTGAATCACAGTGGTGCGTACATAAACGCTGATCATATCGGCCGCACCCGCGACCAGCATGGCGATCATCGACACCCAGAACAGGGTAGAGAACGCGAACACTAGATTCGCCAACCCGAACACGGCCACGGCGGCAAACATCACGTGCCCGGCGCGTCGCTTGATACCGCGAAAGCCAAGATAAAGCCCCATCAATAGCGCGCCCACCGCAATCGCGCTGCGCAATGCACCTAGCCCTTCAGGGCCCACATGCAAGACTTCCTGAGCGTAAATGGGCAGCAGTGCCACGACGCCACCCAGCAGCACGGCAAATAGATCCAACGAAATGGCGCCCAGAATAATCGGCTGATAGCGGATATAACGAATACCTGCGGAAAAACGCTTCCAGGCGGTACTTTCCAATACCTTGGCTTTCTCGACATAACGCACCGGTACCAGCACCAGTAAGGCAATCGCGACGATAAAGCAGCCCAAGCACACGGTATAGGCCAGGCTACCGCCGCCCATGGCGTAAAGCACCCCTCCCAGCAGCGGCCCGCTAATCACGGCGACTTTCATGATCGAGCTATTCAGCGCAATGGCCTGGGCAAGCTGAGCGCGGGGCACAATATTGGGCAACATGCTTTGCAGCGTGGGGCCGGTAAAGGCTCGGGCGCAGCCAAACAGGGCCAGCACGGCATAGAATTCAATAACGCTGCCATGGTTGGCCTGCGCCAATAAAAGCAGCAGGGCGCTACAAATACCCTGTACCGCCCAACTGAGTTGTAGGATGCGCTTGCGCGGAAAGCGGTCAACCACATCGCCTGCGGGCAGCAGTAAAATCACCATAGGCAGAAACTGTGCAAGCCCTACATAGGCAAGCGACATAGCATCGCGGGTAATGTCATATACCTGCCATGCCACCACAATGGCTTGAATTTGCATGGCAAAAACGGCTGCAAGGCGGGAGAGAAGAAAGCTTAAAAAGCCCGGCTGGCGGTGAATGGGAAGCAGCGGGGCATCGGTCGCTGCAAGCGTGTTGTTATCTGGGGGCATGATGGGCGTCTTTGTTAGCAAGCGAATTTTTATAATTCTATCGTTTTATAGGGCTGAACGTGGATCAAAATCCGAATCAATAGTCATTGTTTAACGCGCTATGAGTTCGAAGATTGACGTGCACCCTTTCCGACAAAACCACAATGAGTGCTGAGGAACCTTAAGCTTCTTATAATGTCTTAACGGTGCCTGTTTTAGCAGGCACCGTTTTTATAAATCCGCTTTACAGGAAGACTCCATGAAGCAACACAAGATTCGCGACAACGCGCTCAAAGCGCAGCTACGAACCCCCATGTTCAAGATGCAGCAGCAAACGCCTAAAAAAGGCAAAGGCAGCTACTCCCGTAAAGGGCGCAAGGCCCTGCGGGGGTATCGCCAAGCCGCTTGATCAAGCGTTTTGGCAATACCACTGCTTGGCTTTATCAAAACAGAACGCCCCGACCACTTCCTGTGGCCGGGGCGTTGGCTATGTCAACCGGCTCCCGCAGTGGGGACACGTTTCATAAGCATTGCGATTGTCAGCCTGATGACGCTGTGTGCGGGCGGCCGCTTCTTCTACTCCATGAATTGAGACCAGTTGGCCGTGCTCCCAACGTAAGCCGATATCGTTAAGCAGGTGAGCATCGTGTAGACGCAGGTCTGTAGGCAGGCGGCGCTGTATGCGGTGCTTTCTTATAATTTTTAACAGGTTACGGGTAAGAGTGATTGCCATGAGTTCGGTCTCCATACATTCATTGGGAGGCCGGACGGGCTTGCGGTCAGTCGTTAAGCGAAGGGCTGGTTTTAACTGAGACTGGCCGCGAGATCGTCGCGGCCAGTGATAACTCTCTTACTCTGGCGCACGATGACAATAAGCACTCGCCACGTTATGCATAACGCGGGGTAGCTTATTGGATCGTGTGACGCGGATTTGCCAGCGCATGATAGTTTCTCGGTTAATACAGCGAGTTAAAACAAAGAGGTTGCCTGCAGAAGGCAACCTCTTTGTTTTAACGTATTGATAAAAATGCTGCAACATTTACTTAGCGATAACCTTTCGCCTGAAGCTGAAATAAATGCGCATAACGACCATTGATAGCCAGTAACGCCTCATGCGTGCCGCGTTCAATAATTTCTCCTTGGTCAATAACCAGGATGAGATCCGCATTGCGGACGGTTGAGAAACGGTGCGATATGAGAATCGTCATTTTATTGTGGCTATGCTGCCGAAACCTTGTAAATACGTCGGCTTCAGCGGCGGCGTCCATCGCAGCGGTGGGTTCATCCAGCACTAAAATATCGGCCTCTTCGCGCATGTAAGCGCGCGAGAGCGCTATCTTTTGCCACTGCCCGCCAGAGAGTTCTTGTCCATCCTTAAACCAGCGGCCCAACTGAGTGTTATAGCCTTGAGGCATGCGTTTGATAAAACTGTCGGCCATGCCATTGCGAGCGGCCCGCTGCCAGCGCGCTTGATTATTAAACGCCTGGGTGTCGCCCACGCCCAGATTTTCGCCAACCGGCAATTGATAGCGGACAAAGTCCTGAAAAATAACCCCGACGCGTTTGCGTAGCGCACTGTTTTCCCAGTCACGAAGATCACTGCCATCCAGCAGAATTCGCCCCGTTGTAGGGTGATAAAGCCGCGTTAAAAGCTTAATGAGGGTGGTTTTTCCAGAGCCGTTTTCGCCGACCAGGGCAAGGCTTTGACCGGGAGACAGGTGTAGTGAGATATGCTGCAATACCTGCTTGCCGCCTGGGTAAGCAAAGCTTACATCTTCAAAGCGCAGCCCGTCGCCGGGAAGCGTGCCTTGCAAGCGCGTGCCGCCTTCCTGCTGGGTAGGTTGTTCCAGGTACTCGTAGAGGTTGGAGAGATAGAGATTGTCTTCGTACATGCCACTGATGGCGGTAAGGCTTGCAGAAAGCGCAGACTGGCCCTGTTTAAACACCATCAAGTACATGGTCATCTGACCCAGCGTGATAACACCAGCAATCGTTTCAACCACTACCCAGCCATACGCGGCGTAGAACGTTAGCGTGCCCAACAAACCAAGTAAGAAGCCCCAGCCCTCACGGCGGAGTGTCAATCGCCGGTCTTCGCGAAATAGCCGGTTGAAAATATCGCGATAACGTTGCAAAAAAAGCGGCTCAAGGCCAAACAGTTTGACCTCTTTAATGCTGTCTTCGCGGGCCAGTACGGTTTCCAAATAGCCCTGCATACGCGTTTCAGGTGAGCGCCTGCGAAACAAGCGAAACGCATCACCTGAAAACTTGGCTTCTGAAACAAACACCGGCAGGGCGCCTGCCGCTAGAATCAGCAGCGCCCAAGGGGAAAACTGCACAAGCAGTACACTAAAACTGACCAGTGAGATGGCGTTTTGTAGCAGCCCGAAGGTTTTATTAACCAGCGCTAAAGGCCGCGTGGAGGCTTCACGGCGAGCACGTGTTAATTGGTCATAAAGCTCTGAGTCCTCGAACTGGCTTAATGATAGCGTGCCTGCTTTTTCTAAAATCATGACATTGACTTTCTGGCCCAGCAGGGCGCGAAGCAGCGACTGCTGAGCAGAAAGCCCGCGTTGGGCCAGTGCGATCAAGGCGATGATGAGAGCCTCTAACGCCACAAGCTCAAGCACCGGCATAATAATAACCGTCAGGTTAGCGGAAGGGTTGTCGCGATAGGTGTCCATTGCATTGACGACGCCATCAACGATCAGTTGGCCCACCCAGGCACCCGCCGCAGGCAACACGCCAGCCACCAGCGTGCAAAGCGCCAGCCCGAACATCATCCAACGGGAGGTTTCCCAAACAAGGCCCAGGGCTCGCTTGCTGTAGCGAAACACGTTGAAAAAACCGTTAACCGACGGGGCGTTACCAGAGGTGGAAAACAGTGGAGGCATAGGGAGTTAGCATGAACCGAGAGCGAAAGAAGCTATTATGATGCGTGGGTTGCGTCGCAATAGCCACTTCAACCGCCGGCGCTTTAATAGCGCGCGACGGTTGAAGCAAAATAAGAAGATGAACACAGGCTCTTTTTGTACAAACCTTAGGGAAGGATAAAGGCACCGTACACAAGCGCGCCCATCACCACAAACGCAGGATGAACGCTGAACCGTACCAGCGCAATCGCGGCAATGGCGCCGATAATCAGCGTATGTACCCACCCCGCGCCATTAACGCCTTCAAGGAAAAAGCCCAACGTTAACCAAGCCATCATAATGGCGATTACTGGGCGTACCCATTGGCTCATACGCTTGACTTGGGGCGACTCGCGATGGCGGTACAAAAGCCCTAGTGCGGCAATCATCAGCAGTAGCGAAGGCACAACGGTTGCCGCTATCGCGACGGCGGCACCGCCGATGCCGGCCACTTCATAACCCACGTAGCCGGCCATTTTAGTAGCAATCGGGCTAGGCAGCGCGTTTCCAAGCGCAAGCGTTTCCGCAAACCCTTGAGACGTCATCCAGCCATAGCGGCCGACTACTTCGGCTTCAAGCAGGGGGATAATGGCTGGGCCACCGCCGTAGCCAACAATGTTCGGGACAAAAAATGCCAGGAAGAGCTGCCAATAAATCATGCTGAGCGCTCCGCTTTTTTAGCCGTGGAAGGGCGTAACAGCGCCGCCAGCAAAATCGCGCCAATAATAAAACCGGGGTGAATGCCCAGCCAATAAATCAATAGGCCAGCGGTAATCGCCATTAGACTACTGACAAGCCAGCCTAGCGCCTTTTGCGATTTATCAAAAAAGTCCCAGGCCAGTTGCCCCATCATCACCATGACGACGGGCACCACGGCTTGCCCCATCCCTCGAATCCAGGCCACATCCCGGTACCGACTAAAAACGCCCAGCATGACCACCATGGCAACTATCATAGGGAAGCAAACAGCAAGTACCGACGCTATACAGCCACTAATGCCGCCTACACGATAGCCGATATAACCAGGCATTTTAGTTGCGATAGGACCAGGCAAGGTGTTGCCAATGGCTAATACGTCGGCAAACTCTTCGTCCGTCAGCCATTGGTGGCGTGTAACGACTTCTGCATGTACCAGCGGTATCATTGAGGGGCCGCCACCGAAACCAAAAATACCGACGCGAAAGAAGGCCCAGAACAGGGCTGTCTGTTTCATCAGCGTGTCACGCTATGGTAGGCAGGCCGAAAACGGTAGTAGAAGCGTTGAAAAACCATATTTTCTCTTTATATCGTTTATATGTAATAAAATCGATTATTTTTCAGGGTAGAATAATATAATCAAGAGCGTTAGCAGGCGTCAAACGGAATAAGTGATATGCGCTCACCGGTGGATGAAAGGACCCTACCATGAACCAGTACGTTCAGCCCTCCACAACAACAGCATCTAGCCGTATTTACGATATTTTACGCAAAGACCTGGTTAATGGGCGTTTTGCTGCTGGCGAAAAGTTGGCAATCAATGCGCTTAAAGAGCTGTATCAAGTGGGCTTAAGCCCCTTGCGTGAAGCGTTAAACAAGTTGGCCGCCTATGGCCTGCTGATACAGGAAAATCAGCGCGGCTTTCGGGTGCCAACTCTTTCACGCAGTGAACTGGATGATATTGTAAAAACGCGCTTGGCCTTGGAAGGCATGGCATTTGAACAGGCAATTTCGCTGGGGGATGCGGCGTGGGAGGCAAACCTTCTCGCGGCAGAGCATCGCCTGAAATGTGCCGACATGACGCTGGATAATGACGATGAGTGGGAGCGATTACATACCCAGTTTCATCGCACGCTGGTCGCATCGTGCGGCTCTATATGGTCGCTGCGGTTTATTGAACAGCTGCACGATCAATTTGATCGGTACCGGCGCTTGGGCCCCAAAATGCCGGTCATTCGCCAGGAGTTGGATCAGCAGCACCATGAGCTAGTGGTGCTCGCTTTAAAGCGCGATGTAAAAGCAGCGCGAAAGCTTCTTGATGAGCATATCCTTAAATCCTATGAGGCTGCGCTAACGTGCTTTGCGCAGCACGGCTAAAAGCATCAGCTAAGCCATCAGCGATCAGTGTACACTGGCGTGTACTAAACACGATAAAGCGGATGTAAAAGAGCGATGCAATATTCAGATAGTGATGTCATTGAGCAAACGTTGAGCTGGGTGCGCAACTTTATTGTGGCTGAAAACGTATGTCCCTTTGCTCAGCGAGAAGTAGAGCGTGACACTATTCGTGTGGGCGTCGTACGCTCAAAAAAGCTTGAGGTGGCATTGGAAGAACTGATGGTCGAAGTGCAGTGGTTGGATGAGCATCCGGAAACAGAAACCACGCTGCTGGTCTTTCCCACGCTTTTTAAGCACTTTGACCACTATCTGGACTATGTAGAACTGGCAGAAAGCATGCTGGCCGAACAGGGCTATGAAGGTGTTTATCAGCTGGCGACTTTTCATCCGGACTACTGCTTTGAGGACGCCACGCCAGAGGACGCCTCGAACTATACCAACCGCTCACCCTACGCAATGGTGCACCTATTGCGCGAAGCGAGCGTTGAAAAAGCCATTGAGTTTTATGGTGATACCTCGGTCATCCCGGAACGCAATGTGGCCCATTTGACCACGATGGGAAGCAGTAGGGCAGAGCGCTATCTTCAGGATGCGTTAGCGCAACGGGCATCTCCGGGTAAAACGCCATAACGCCTTATTCGCGTTGTTTATGTAAAGCTCAAACGCCCTTGCTTTGGATCGATTGTTGCGCTTTTCTCTGCGGGTATTCCAAGCGCCGCCACTACCATCAACATGACAACGAGAAAACCTAATGCACCTGCCAGAGCGTGGTTCATTGGAGTGGTTGTGGTATTGATAAAACGTTATGAAAATTAATATGTTAGTCGAATAAGTTATAAGAATTTATGCATCACGTAGCTGTCTACGAGTCCTTGTGTTGCGTGACAATAAGCTTTCGGCACCGTACCCACAATACTAAATCCTAAACGCTGCCAAAGCGCTACCGCTGCCTCGTTCGTGGCAACGACAGCGTTAAACTGCATGGCTTTAAAATCATGGGTGCGGGCTAGTTGCTGAGAGTGTTCACACATCGCGCGCGCAACGCCTTTACCGCGGGCGGCAGCGGTGACCATATAGCCACAGTTACACACATGGCCACCCGGGCCTGCGGCATTGGCTTTTAGGTAGTAGCTTCCCACCAGTTCGCCTGCTGAATCTCTCACGGCATACGTGGCTTTGGGGGCTTGGCACCATAGTGAGTAGGCCGCCTCGTAGCTAATGTCGGGGTCAATGGCATAGGTGTGTTGTTCCGCCACAATCGCCTTAAAAGTGGGCCAGAAAATAGCGAAGTCGTCTTGCGTCATCAAGGTGAAGGTAAGTGTAGACATGGTTAATACCTGGTAGAGATAAGCCGAGTAGCATATGAGGGGCGTTAATGGTACCAGGCCGCAGCGATGCCTGCGGCTGTCAACATGGAAGGGGCATCTGCGCTTGAAGCCCCTTAAGTGGCTGTACGTTGCGCTTATTTTGCTACGTGAGCAACGATTTCGTAGCTGCGCACGCGGTCGGCATGATCAAAAAAGTCACTATTAATCATTAACTCATCGGCGCCTGTACGTTCCTGAAAGTCTTCAAGTCCTGCTTTAACTGTTTCTGGACCACCAATAATCGCGGCACCCAGGAACTGGTTGACTTGCGACTGCTCCATGGGTGACCAGTCCAACTGCTCTACCGGAGGCTGCGACTGAGTCGGCTTGCCACGGATCAGGTTCAGAAACTTCTGCTGGGCGGAGGTAGCAAGGTAGTGCGCCATGGCATCATTCTCTGCGGCCATCACCGGCAGCCCGACCATGGCATAAGGCTTATCCAGATGCTCAGACGGGCGGAAGTTATCGCGGTAGAGGCGTAACGCTTCAAATAGGTAGCCGGGTGCAAACTGCGCCGCAAATGCAAAGGGCAGGCCCAGCCTGGCGGCCAGTTGGGCGCTGTAGCCGCTTGAACCCAACAGCCAGATAGGCACGTTAGTTCCTTGGCCAGGTACCGCTTTCACCTGCTGGCCGGGCTCTGCATCGCCCAGGTAGCGACGCAGCTCGCTTAGTTGCTCGGGGAAATCATCTACGCCCGCATGCATGCTGCGCCGCATGGCACGCATAGTGGCACCGTCAGAACCGGGCGCCCGCCCAAGTCCCAGGTCAATGCGCCCAGGGTAGAGCGTTTCCAGCGTGCCGAACTGCTCGGCAATCACAAGCGGAGGATGATTAGGCAGCATTACCCCGCCCGAGCCCAGCCGTATAGTGGAAGTGTGGCCTGCCAAATGGCCAATCAAAACGGACGTGGCGGCACTGGCGATTCCAGGGATGTTGTGATGTTCGGCAAGCCAGTAACGGGTATAGCCTAACTGCTCGGCTCGCTGTGCCAGTGAAACGCTATCCCGAAACGTTTCAGCAGCGCTGCCGCCTTGGCGTATAGGGGCAAGGTCGAGTACAGAGAGCGCGGTCGAAGAGAGTTGGCTCATATTTCACCTACTAATAAAGACGTGGAGCATGCTTAAAGATTTGGACGCGTAGGCAATGAGACGGCACGCGGTTAAATCATTAGCACGCTTGTTAGTAGAGTGTATGCGGGCTATGAAGGCCAAATGCAAGGAGCAGCCCTTTTGGGCTGCGTAACCTGTTTGATCGGTTAGTCACTCGGCGGGGTGGGGCGAACCAGGATCTCGTTAACGTCGACATGAGCCGGTTGAGAGAGCGCATAAATAACCGCGTTGGCAATATCGCGAGCTTCCAGCGCCGTTTCAGGCGGTTCATCAAAAAAGGGCGTATCGACCATGCCGGGCTCAATCAAACGAGGTGACATCAGTGGATGGCCCGTTTAGCGTGAGTATGCTGGAGCCTCTTTGAGCATGGAGGAGAGGTCGAGAATGGCTTGCGCCATGTCTGCCATGCTTTTACTTTGATCCATTGATGTCTTGCGAAGGAAGCGGTAAGCCTCCTCTTCACTCATTGATTGGTGCGCCATAATAAGCCCTTTAGCGCGTTCAATAAGCTTGCGCTCGCGCAGTGCCTTACGGGTATTTTCCAGCTCATCGCTTAATCCTTGTAGGCGGCTGGACTGGGTCTGGGTTAACGCTATCAGGGAGCGGCCAAGCGGTGAGGTCAGCGCGCTGGCCGTTAAATCACCCAGCGGCTGAGGATGGTTAAGGGCCAGTAACGGTTCGCAAGGCGCAGGCTTATGCGCGCCATGCCCGGCTTTGGTCTGCTCAAGCGTTGCTTCTGCTTGGTGTATTTTTCGATAGCAAAGCGCGGCTAGCTGTGCGTTTAACGTATCTTCGACGCTTTTGATTGCGTCAATACGCAGCGTGGTTAGCTCGTACCAGGTTTCACCCAGCGGGTTAGACGCTATGTGCGGCGACGCTGGCTGGCAGGCAGCCTCGCGCAGCTGTTGAATGCCGGTTAGCGTGCTGGTTGAAACGGCTTGCTGCCAAGCCAGCGCGGCGTCTGGCGTAGCAAATTCGATAAAAGTGTCAAAACAGCGCTGCTGGTCGTTAACCAGTTGGCCGAGAAGTTGGCGGTGACTGTCATCAAAATGGCCAAGGGTATAGCCAAAGGCGCCACAGGCACGCTCTTGTCCGGCCAGCTCCTTGCCTTGCATGAGATGGAAAATAGCCACCAGCGCGAGGGTAATATCTGGATCGTCTGAAGTGTCGGCAGCTTCGAAGACAATCGCTAACAAACCGCCAATAAGGTGATTAAAGGCTTGGGTGGCGGCATCGGGAGAAATAGCAACGTTATCAATGGCGCTGCGCAGTGCGCTTAAGTCGTCCAGGGCGTTCCACATGGCGGCTATTCGGCGCAGCAGGCGCGCCGCTGCCTGTGGGCGTGCTTCCTGGCTTAGCGCCTCTAAGCGCCTGCGCATCAGCGCTTCGGCCTCTTTGCTCTTGTTAATATACGTCTGGCGGCGTGTTTTAAAGCGCTGACCTTGAGAGGCAAGGTAAATCGTTGAGGCACCGCGTTCGCGCTGAAGCACATGGATAAAACGGCTAATATCCGCAACGATTTCCGAGGCCGTCGCTAAATAACGAAAATTGTCGATATCGCAACGAATGGCGGTTAAGAGTAGCTGCTGGGCAGATGACATAACGATTTCCTTTTACTCGCCGCGTTGCCCCTTCTCTCATGGCTGGCTTGCGCCGGAGAGTAGGGGGCTGCTTGAGCATAATGCCTGGCGTTAACTTAATGCTTAGCGTTAACGTAATGAAAGGGCCCCCGCACCGGTATCATCGCCCACGGCGTTACGGTAAGCGTTTGCTTCTTGTGCTTCCGTTACGTCATTAAACCGGACGACTAATACACACGAGGCCAGTACCAGAACGGTCACGCCCAGGTAAAATAGCCCTTGTTGATAGCTTAAGCTTTCACTGCGAAACAGAAAGGCTGCCGAGACGGCGCCGACATTTCCGCCCGCACCCACAATCCCGGCAACTGCGCCCAAGGCTTTTTTATTGAGAAACGGCACGACACCGAACGTGGCGCCTTCGGCCATTTGTACGAAGAGGCTAAACACCAGCATGATGCCAATGGCCAGGCTTAGAATGTGCATTTGCGAAAAGGCGACCAGCGCAATGCCTTCACAAACCAGCGCAATAAATAGCCAGCGCACACGCCCTTTTAACCCGCCCTGTTTGGCGAACAGATCCGAGAAAACACCACCCAGCGTGCGGGCAAAAATATTCATCAACCCAAAAAGCCCTGCAATCATGCCAGCCATTGCCAGCGTTAAGTCGAATTTGTCGAAGAAGTAGATAGCCGCAATATTGTTGATCGTAAGTTCAACACCAAAACAGAGCCCATAAACGACAAACAGTGCCCAAACGCGGATGTCTTTCGCTGCTGCTAAAAAGCATTGAGTGGCGCTGTTCTCGCCCGTTGCCTCGGGCAATTCGCCTCGTGCGCGCAGGTCACTAAAGTTGCCGTCAGGCGCATCCTGCGTGAGAAACCAGTAACCGAGCCCGGTGATAAACATCACAACGCCGGGCACGACCATGGCAAGACGCCAGCCGAGCGCTTCGTTAACACCCAGCATCAGCATGCCCGCAAAGATAAGCGGCATAAGAATTTGCGTGGTACCGCCGCCCAGATTACCCCAGCCCGCACTCGTTGCATTAGCGGTGCCCACGACATTCGGTGCAAACATCATGGTGGTGTGGTACTGCGTAATCACGAACGAGGCACCGATAGCGCCAATAGCTAAGCGGGCAAGCAGGAACGTCTCAAAACTATTGGCAAAGCCGATGCCCATGACCGGAAGGGAACCTAAAATGAGCAGGCCCGTGTAGGTTTTGCGCGGTCCTAACCGGTCACACAGCAATCCGATCAGGAGCCGTACGATAACGGTAATCGCGACAGACGCGATGATCGTGTTGCCAATTTGTGTCTGTGTCAGGGAAAGGTCATCGCGCACCACCGCCATAAGTGGTGCGATGCCGAACCAGCCAAAAAAACAGATATGAAAAGCAAACCACGACAAGTGGAAGGCACGCATCTGAGGCGTGGAGAACGTTAGCAGTCGAATACGATTGGCTTTATTGCGTATGTCCATGGGATGGCCTCACAGGATCTTAACCAGTTGAGCATCACGCAACGCCAAATCGCTCTGTTGCGTTACGTGTTCACGAGAACATGCCTTCGTCATTGAAGGTCAGGCTCGACGCACTCGTACCCGGTTGGGCCTGGTCTACGCCTACCATCACAAGAGATAGTTAAGCAATTAATTCGCCATCGGGGATTTTTATAAGCCTTATCAGTTGGTTACTTTTTATAGGCCGAAGATTTACAGAAAGAGGAACAGCCCCATGCGCTGTTGATGGGCATGCCGTAGGCGGCATGCATCACAATAGTGCTGTTTAGTCGTGCAGGTAAACGGCGTCGATATCCAGCGTTGAGTGGTTGCCGATTGCCTCGAAGTGCTCATCCAGCCAGCGCTGCGCGGCGTCTCGGCCTTGTTCAAAAAGATGTGAAAGAAACGGCCATTCCGAATTCATCTTGCTGGAAACGGAAAGGTTTTCCAGCGCTTGCTCGCCGCTAATACGGTGAAAGAGTGCCTGCTGGTAACAGTTGTTGATCCCTTGCTCTTCCAGGGCGTGTTGCAGCAGCGCAATCATACGTATCTCTTTAATCAGTGCGGCGTTAAAGGTAATTTCATTAAGTCTGTTCAGGATGGATGACGCACAGGTCGGCACTGAGTCGCGGCTAATAGGATTAATTTGTACCAGCAGGATATCGCGTGAACTGCACTCCTCCATTAAGGGAAACAGCGCAGGATTGCCCATGTAGCCACCATCCCAGTAGGCCTCGCCATCAATTTCAACGGCCTGGAACACCAAGGGTAAACAGGCAGAGGCCATCACAGCATCAAGACTCATCTCTTCACGACGAAAGACACGCTGTTTGCCCGTGCGCACATTGGTAGCCGCCACAAACAGCTTAAGCTGCTCGCATTGGCGCACCCGCTCGAAATCAATGTGTGCATCAACGATGTCACGCAGTGGGTTAACGTTTAACGGGTTGAATTGATAGGGCGAGATCAGGCGCGTCATAAGGTCCATCGCGATATAGCCTGGCGAATGATCAAGGCTCCAGTTGCCGGTCCAGACATCCATCGGCGAACGACGTACCGGGCTTGCCATACCCGCGCGACTGACCGCCTGCCAAAAATCCGTCAGTGCTTGCCTGGCTAACGGCTTGCCGCCCCTGGTAAGGGCATCGGCCATCACCACGCCATTCATGGCACCGGCACTGGTGCCGCTAATACCTTCTATTTCGATGCGCTCATCTTCAAGCAGGCGGTCAATGACGCCCCATGAATAAGCGCCGTGTGCCCCGCCGCCTTGCAATGCGAGATCCAACTTCTTGACTTGAGTCATAAGGCCTCATGCGTTAGTTAGCTTATTCATGCTGCACTGCTTCTCAGCATGGCATAAGAACCGACACATGCCACCAGGCGCGAATTTAACGTTGCGCTAAATGGGGGGCACTTGGCGTTTGGCAGCGTAAGAAATTTGAGCTGGCGAGCCACTCCTCATCGGGGTAATAGGCAAACACATACTGATCATCTCTTAAGCTATCAATCAGCGGGTAAGTGATATCCTGGCGTACAGCGGGGCAGCCATGGCTGCGGCCGAGGCGGCCTGTTTGCGCGATAAAGTCATCGCTAACATAGTCGGCTCCGTGAATCACAATGGCACGCTCGTAGGCGAGGTCATTGACCTCGGGTTCCAGCCCGTTAAGCCTAAGGGAGTAGCCGTTGCGTCCGTAATAGCTATTCATGGTACGAAACAAGCCAAGACTTGATTGA
The DNA here is from genome assembly GCF_052379685.1 of Halomonas sp. 111. Taxonomy (NCBI): domain Bacteria; kingdom Pseudomonadati; phylum Pseudomonadota; class Gammaproteobacteria; order Oceanospirillales; family Halomonadaceae; genus Halomonas; species Halomonas sp. 111. The sequence continues at coordinate 260,507 of NZ_JBQSYV010000001.1, read as the reverse complement.
TAGCTTTCGGGGATATTCGAGAAGGCGTCGGCTTGCGCATCACCAGAACCCTGGCCATGGGAAACCAATTCCTCAAACAGCAGCGTGTGCTGGCGCAGATCAAAGACCCACATGCGCCGCTCGGTGGAAGGCAGTGAATAGTCGATAACTGCCAGCCGCTCGACATCGGGGTCCGCACAGCTAAGCGCTTGGGCGGCAAGGCGCAGCGCTTCTGGGGTAGCCGAAGGCGCTAATTGAAGCAACTGATGATTAAGCGATAACACACCGGGAGGGGGCGTTGAGGCGACATCAGAAAAGAAACTGCTCGCGTATAAAGGGAGGCTAATGAACGCGAAAGGTAAACAGCATGACAACGATAGTGGGCGCAAACGGGTTACCATACAGAGCAATCCTGCTGACAAGAGCGACGACGAAAAACAGTAAACGGCTATGATGAAAGTAAGCATGCCGCGAATGGGAATTCATAGTAACGCAAGGAGAGGGTGATGAACGAGATGCAGTCACTAAGACAATGGGCGATAGGGGCCGCTCTAGGTCTAGCACTGTCCCATATCCCTTTCGGTTTAACACCGGCGTATGCGGCCTCTGAGCCGCTTAAACAGGCACTTATACAGCGCTTGGCGGCTGAAGATCAGGCGTCGCTGCCGATCCGTGAATTTTATCAATTGCGTAATGAGCAGCTAGCCTGGCGCGAGGCTTCATCGGTTGAGGCGTTAGCCAATGCGCTTAACCTGCTTGAAAGTGATGGTTTGACCCCTAGTGACTACCGTGCCGATAGATTGTTGAGCGCCTTCCAGAGTAGCCAGAACGCTGGAGAGTCCGCTCAGGCTGCGTTTGATATTCAGGCAACGTCGTCGCTGTTGTTGGCGCTCGATCACCTGGAGCGTGGCAAGGTCAACCCGCGTGACGTTGAGCCGAATTGGGATGCCCCACGCCCTGAGCGTCGCTACTCGCTGGCTCGCGTTGCTCAGGCCGTTGATGACCAGGCATTGGAGCGCGCCTTTGAGCTGGCTCGTCCAGCCTCAAGTGAGTATCAGCAGTTGCGAGAGGCGCTCAGCCGCTATCGTCAGATGGCCACGCTAGGCAGCACCCCGTATTTGCCGTCGCGCGAAGACTCGCTGCGCCCGGGTGATAGGGATGATGACGTAATCCTGCTGCGCCAACGCCTGGCGATGTGGGGAGAAGATGGCCTGGTCTCGGCAGACAGCAGCGCCTATCCCATGATTGGCGTTCAGGCGCCAGGCGGCGATAGACGCACCTTTGATACTGAACTCGAAATGGCCGTAAAACGCTTTCAACGGCGCCATCAACTAACCGCCGATGGCGTCGTGGGCGATCGTACTCGCCTAGCGCTTAATGCACCTGCCGCCTCACGTGTTGATCAGTTGCGGGTTAATCTGGAACGTGCCCGCTGGATAGGCCCCCAGCAGTCTAGTGAGCCGCGGGTCTGGGTAGATATCGCAGGCTACCAGTTGCACTATATTCGGCCAAACGGCCAGCAGTGGAATGCCCGGGTGGTCGTTGGGTCGCCGCGCCGTGAAACGCCTATTATTCACTCATCCATCAGCCACCTAACGATCAATCCCAGCTGGACGATTCCGCCTACCATCCTGCGTGAAGATGTTCTGCCCCGGATACGTCAGAACACCGACTATTTAGCCCAGCATAATATGCAGGTGATCAATATGTCCGGTGCGCAGCTAGACCCCGCCGAGGTCGATTGGCAACGCCCTGGGGGCGTTATGTTGCGCCAGGTAGCGGGGAGCAGTAACCCTTTGGGTCGGGTAGTGGTGCGCTTTCCCAATAATGACATGATCTATTTACACGACACGCCAGCACAGGGGCTTTTCCAGCGTGATCAACGGGCATTGAGCTCGGGCTGCGTACGCGTCGAAGGGGTGCGCGAATTTGCCCAAATGCTTTTGCAAGATAGTGGCAGTCGTTACCAGCTCAGCACGCTAATAAATAGTGGTGGCAGCGACCGTAATGTGAACTTGCCTCAGCGCATTCCTGTCGCGCTACATTACTTAACCGCATGGCCCAACGCCCAAGGGGAAGTGGAGTTTCGCACGGATATCTACCGGCGAGATGCGTCACTATTGGCAGCACTCCAGCGTTCTGTATGAACGTAGAGGAGCAGGCCCGCGAGTAGATAGCGCAAGGTGCGTGGCTACCGTTCAGAGGGTAAAAACGACAATGCCGCCCTTGGGGGCGGCATTGTTATAGGGTGTTAAAGCTTGGATTACAAAACTTGGATTACAAAAAACCGGATTACTCAGTATCGCTTTCTGATTGATAGCCCGCCACGCTAATCGTGCCGGTTTCGCCACTTTCAAGCGCAGCAAGCATCGGCTCGGCCTGGCGTTGGAAGGCAATTAGTGTGTCGCCGTTTAAGCCCATGTTTTCAGGCAGGTCTATCGTCATTGCATTAACGGGCGAGTTATTAACGATGACCTCGTAATGCAGGTGAGGGCCTGTACTGCGGCCAGTGTTACCCGAAAGCGCGATGCGCTCGCCCATGGTGACGCGTTGGCCCTGGCTTACCAACTGCCGGGACAAGTGCAGGTAGCGCGTACGATAGCCATTGTCATGGCGGATAATAATATAGCGGCCTGCGGCTGGATGGTTGGCAATTTTCTCAACACGGCCATTGGCGGGGGCAGTCACCGGCGTACCAATAGGCATTGCAAAGTCAGTACCGTTGTGCGGGCTGATCCGACCCGTTACCGGATGTTTACGGCGTGGATTGAAACCGGAGCTAAGGCGGTAACTACCGTCAAAGGGGTAGCGTGCAAAAGAGGGATCCAGGCTATTGCCTTCGGGCGTATAGAAGTTATTGTCGGTGGCATTACGTACGACAGTGAGGTCCATGCGCTCTCCGGCATACTTTACTGCTAGTACGCGGGAGCCCAGCGTTTCTCCATCAATCATGTCGGACTCAACCAGCACCTGGAATTGGTCGCCACGGCGACTGTCCCGGCGAAAATCAAGTTTCTTCTCTAGCAAGTGAGTAAGCTCGGTAACCGAGCTACTGCTCAAACCAGTTGCCTGAGCTGAGCGGGCGAAACTACCGCTAACACTACCCGCAAAAAGGCGTTGAACCGGCTCACCCTGTCGCTCAATAGACGTAATGGCGAAACTGTCAGTATCGCTTTCTATTAATACCCCGTCGCGCATGTTTTTCATCATGCGAAGCGCAAGCAGGCGGCCGTCCTCATCTAGCTGGTAGTCGAAGCTGTGGCCTGCACGCCAGTTTGTCAGCATTTGAGATTCTGGCATGTCATCCAACAGTGCCAGTACTTCGCTATAGCCTAGCCCCAGCTCATCTTGTGCCAGAACGGCAAAGGTTTCACCTGGCTCAACAAGGTGGGTCTTCCATTCAGGGACATAGGGCTCTTCAGCAGCCAGTTCCAGCTCAAGAAAAGAGACGTCATCGAACAGATCAATGCCGTAATCTTCATAAGAAGTAGCATCTGCGATTTCGACAGAGGACGACGGATCGATATCGAGCATGCCGCTTGAGAGTGTGCCTACGACAATCGACATATGCAGTGCGCCGTTATCGATTGCGCTATCGTTGAGTACTGCACTGGGCGGCTGGTGTTCTGCTACCGCCGCATCCGCACTAGAGATAAGATCAAGATCAACGATTTCTGTTGCCGCTAAATCGCTAAGGGGAATATGTTCGCGGGTGGCATCAATGGCCCTTGAGGCGCGATTGATGGCATCAGCAACCGGCGCTCGTTCCTGACCAAGGGAAGGAAGACCTGGCGCTGAATCGCTGGGAAGCGGTACTAACACGCTTTCAAGCGGTGTATGGGGTTGGTTTAAATCGTGATACGTTGTAATTAATTTTTGTGCGCCCAGCACAGTGACCATTGTAGCCACAGGTAACAGTAACAACTTATGCGTGCGGGGCAGCGAATGAAGGATTCGCAACATGGGTAAATAGACCGCCGAGTTCGTGATCGAAAACGAATATGAAAGTAAACAAACCCCGGAACCATACCCCATGGAGCAAAAGGTGCATAGACTGTATATCTATACATAAAAGATACTTTTGCTATATGAGCATAAGTAAATGGCAGATATCACTGTTTGTGAACACTGTTTGCTAACAAAGGTAAATAAAAGCTTGGATAAAGCGAGTCGGCTACCTCTGTGTATTGCATACTTCTGATCATGAAAAACATGAGAATTACTAACCTAGTCATAGACAGGAAGGGAATGGTGTAGAGGTTTTGTGGCGGTTAGGAGTGTCGGGTAAGTAAGGTCTAATAGGAATTATTATTATTGTTGTTTGAAAACAAGCGCTTAAGCTATTGTTAATATTAGTTAAGAATTTTTAGGTTGGGCGAAGATAATACCGTGAGCCGTGGATACTGTCTGTCAGACTTAAGGCGGGGTTAATCTTGACGTTTTTTTTGTAACAAAAGGTTAATTGCGGGTTTTTTTAGCGTTTTAACGTGGTTAGGGCGTTGGCCAGACGAGCAATAGAGCGCGCTGCGTATTTGAGCGACGCAGATAAAACCAACATGCACTGGCAGGCCGGCTGTATTGTGCCGGATGGCGTAAATAAGCACTGAATAAGCGGTACTTTTTATTGATTACTGGCATTCTAGTGAGATTTTTTCGAAGATTAAGCGGATTGTATCGCTGTATAGCATCGAGGAAATCGAAATGTCCCGGGTAACACTTGCGCAATGGCAAATGCTGGCAGCCGTGGTAGACCATGGAGGATTTGCGCGTGCAGCGGAAGCGATCCATAAAAGCCCCTCTACGTTGAACCATGCCGTTCATAAGCTGGAAGAGCAGTTAGGTGTTCAGGTGCTTGAGCCGGTTGGGCGTCAGGTACGCTTGACGGAGGCTGGTGAGTTACTGCTGCGCCGCGCACGTCAATTGGTAGAAAGCGCAGCCTCTTTAGAAGATGTGGCGTCAAGGCTGGCGGCAGGCCTGGAAGCTGAAATTATCGTGGCAATCGAGCAGATATTCCCAGCGGCGGTCCAGGCGAAGGCACTAGAGCGTTTCTCGGAAGAGTATCCTCAAGTACGCGTGCAGCTATATGAGAGCGTACTCCACGGTGGAATTGAAATGCTCTATGACGGCCGCGCAGACCTCGTGGTTTCGGGTATATCGGCGCAGGGGTTTTTAGGTGAGCCTCTGGTGCTCGTTCGCTTTATTGCGGTTGCCCATCCGGACCATGCTCTACACCAGTTGGGGCGGTCATTGGACCTTCGCGATCTGGCACAGCATCGCCAGTTGGTGGTTCGTGACTCAGCCTTGCGTCAGCCTTTGGATGCAGGGTGGTTAAAGGCCGAGCAGCGTTGGACGGTAGGTCATTTGAACACCTCTCTGGATATGTTAAAGCGTGGCCTAGGGTTCGCTTGGATGCCTGAATCCCATATTACAGAAGAGCTAGCGCGTGGCGAGTTAAAGCCATTGCCGCTTCCGGCGGGTGGCACACGCGAAGTGCCTGTTCAGATGATTTTTCGGGATCGTGATCGTGCAGGGCCTGCCGCTCATGCTATGGCGGCTGCGTTAAAGCAAGCGGTCGAAGAGCTCTATTCCCATGGTTCGATTATCTCGAATGAAGCACCGTAAAACATCCGCTTGAGCATCTGCGCACCGGGGGTATGCTGAAGGTAGCGTCGTCAGATATTTATTACCCTTTTAGGAGATGCCTTATGGGCTTGCTTGTTAATGGTGAATGGCACGACCAGTGGTACGACACGAAAAAGAGCGGCGGTGAATTTGTCCGTGAGTCTGCTCAGCTGCGTGATTGGGTCGGCGATCAACCGGAAACTGACGGGGCCTGCTATCCCGCTGAAAAGGACCGCTACCATCTATACGTTTCGTTAGCCTGCCCTTGGGCGCACCGCATCCTCATAATGCGTAAGCTAAAAGGGCTGGAGTCGTTGATAGGTGAGTCGCATGTGAGCCCTTTGATGCTAAATAAAGGGTGGACCTATGAGCAGAATGAAGGCTCAAGCGGTGATGCCGTTAACGGCGTTGATTACCACTATCAGCTATACACCATGACTAACCCCACCTATACCGGTCGGGTAACGGTCCCGGTGCTCTGGGATAAAAAGCGAAGTGCCATCGTTAATAATGAGTCGGCCGACTTGTTACGTATATTGAATGTCGCGTTTGATGATCTTACTGGCAACCATTTGGATTTTTATCCGGAGGATTTGCGCGAACAGATCGACCAAGTGAATGCCGATGTCTATGACCATATTAACAACGGCGTTTACAAGACCGGTTTTGCCACCGAGCAGAATGTGTATGAAAAGCATGTTCATGCGCTGTTTGAAGCACTAGAGCGTGTGGAAAAACGTTTGGGTAACCAGCGTTATCTGGCGGGTGAGTGGCTAACAGAAGCGGATATCCGCCTGTTTACGACGCTGATTCGTTTTGATGCCGTGTATTACGGCCATTTCAAGTGTAATTTCAAGCGTATTGAAGACTTTCCCAATTTGTCCAATTATGTGCGCGAAATCTACCAATGGCCGGGGGTGGCTGAAACGATTGATATGGGCCATATAAAACGTCACTACTACTACAGCCACGATACGATTAACCCAACACGTATTGTACCTGCTGGGCCGCTGCTTGACTTTGAACGCCCCCATGATCGAGAGCGCCTGCCAGGGCGTGGGGTACGTTCTAAGCAGAGCGCTTAGGCAGCTTGTTCAGCACAGCCGGCCGCTGCAAACCAGAAGACCGCCGAAAAGGCGGTCTTCTGTTATTACGTTAGCTGATGATGGACGGTGTTAATCGTGATTTGATATGGCTTCACGTGTTGATTGCCAAGCGCTTTGTGCGCCATCGCGGGTAGTCTCCCACGCATCACGAGCATTTACTTTCGTTTGTTCCCACCAGTCATGGTTGTAGGTCGGAAATTCTTCAACTTCTTCGTGGGTTGCATCAAGAATAATGCGGTGCTCGGTATCCCCGTCGCTCTCAGTGTGGGTTTCAAGCGAGAAGTAGTCAGTGCCTACAACGATCTCACGACCACCAAGGCCTAATACGGCGCCACTCTCAATGACCAGCGCATTGATACGCATCTCTTCATCGAACAGGATATTATCGACTTCACCGATCTCATCGCCGGACCCGTTGTTGAAGTAGACGTCAGCGTCAAGGATATCTTTGGCGGAGTACATGCCTTGGGGCTCTTCTGACGCTTGCACTCCGAAGGCCAGGCTGCCTAACAGGGCGGTACCGATAGCGGTGGTTAACATTGTCTTACGCATAGCTTCTCTCCATGTGGCTAAAATACAGAATGGTCAACATTGGCTGCCCATTCATCGCTAGTCGCCAATAACTTGCAACGTTTGACTAAAACAGAAGTGAGTAGGCTTATGACGCTGACGGGTTATAGCGTGTTGGCCCAATCATCAGCACGTCTTTCAGCTTCTTCACGCGTCAGACCATATTTTTGCTGAAGCTTGCCCACTAGCTGATCTTTCCTGCCACCAATCTGATCAAGCTCATCATCGGTGAAGTCGCCCCAGCTAGTGCGTGCTTTACCTTTCATTTCCGTCCACTTGCCTTCAATTTGATCCCAGTTCATACATCACTCCTTGAATTGCTGAACGTGTTGAGGCATCTAATTAAGTTAGACGATATTTACACAAGTGCAAATGATGATGTTTGTTTTGGGTGAAGTAAAAAAGGTGTAGTAAAAAGGCTGGCCATTCATTATTTGAGGTGTTAGGATGCGCGCTCCTCGCATGTGTTGACCCCTCCATCACGACGATAAGCGATGTCTACGTAGTTTTATATTTGATGCGTAGCAAGGCTTGCGGGAACATCTCGCTGATTGCAGATGTTCATTGCTGTGAAGATGGCGCGCCTCCAGCATTTCACCAAACGGGTGAAATCGGCGCAGAAGGTCGCCACAGCGGTTGGCCCTTTGAGAATATATAGGTTTGCCAACCGTATGCCAGGTGCGACCGGCGTCTCCGACTCCACTGATGACATTATCCGCTTATTGACGGAACCTGTTTTTCGATGCTGCTTTTTAGCGCAACATCGTTGTCAGAGTCAGAGACGCTTACGATGCTCTTTTGCCGGTACTGCCGGCCTACCAAGGTGTGATTAATGACCTCGACTTCTGTCGCCTCGCCGAGCTTCGGCGATCTGGCTCTATTGCCTGCCGTTCTGTCTGCTGTTGAAGCACAGGGCTATGTAACCCCTTCACCTATCCAGGCGCAAACTATTCCTGCGTTGCTGGAAGGTCGCGATATGCTGGGCCAAGCACAAACCGGTACCGGTAAAACCGCAGCATTTGCTTTACCGTTATTGTCACGACTGGATCTTCAGCGTCGTGCTCCTCAAGTATTAGTCATGGCCCCAACCCGCGAGCTTGCTCAGCAGGTTGCAGCCTCATTTAGTAAGTATGGTCAAAACCTGCAGGGCCTTGAAGTGGCCATCCTGTGTGGTGGCCAAGAGTACCGTGAACAGTTAGGCGCGCTGAAGCGCGGTGCCCAGGTTGTTGTTGGCACCCCCGGCCGTATTATTGATCACCTGGACCGTGGCAGCTTGAAGCTGGACGGCCTGTCAGCACTCGTATTAGACGAAGCTGATGAAATGCTGCGCATGGGCTTTATCGACGACGTAAAACGCGTGGTCGCCGATACCCCGAAAGATGCACAGCGTGTGTTCTTCTCGGCCACACTGCCGACTGAAATTGAGCGCATTGTTAACCGCTATCTGGTTGACCCGGTAAAAGTGGCGATTGAGTCGCGCACGACCACTGGCGAAAACATTGAGCAGCGCATTGTACGCGTTGACGGCGGTGCCAAGCTTGAAGCGCTGGCGCGTATTCTTGAAGTCGAGCCGGTCGATGCCGCTATTGTCTTCGTACGTACTCGTGCCGCTTGTACTACCCTGGTTGAGCAACTGACGGCTCGTGGTGTCAACGCCGCTGGCCTGTCCGGTGACCTGGACCAAAGCCTGCGCGAGCGTACGATTACTCGCCTGAAGCGTAGCAAGGTTGACGTACTGATTGCGACTGACGTTGCTGCCCGTGGTCTTGACGTGCCGCGCATTACGCACGTTATCAACTACGATCTTCCGCAAGATGCAGAAGCGTATACGCACCGTATCGGCCGTACTGGTCGTGCTGGTCGTAGCGGCATCGCGATTACCTTTGCTGGTTTCCGTGAAGGCCGTAAAGTAGGTTGGATGGAGCAGGCAACTGGTCAGAAAATGGCCGAAATGCCGCTGCCGGACGAAGCTGCTATTCGCGCTCACCGTGACGAAGTGTTCCACCACCGTGTGGTGGCAGCGCTTACCAAAGGCGCCGAAGAGCAGCAGGCACTGGTAGAGCGTCTGGTAGAAGAAGGTCACGACGCTATTCAACTGGCCTGCGCCTTTGCTGCCATGGCACGTGCTGATGAAGCGCCGATTGGCCGCTTGCAAGCGCCGCGTAAAGAGCGTGCCCCGCGTGAAGGTGGCAGCGCCAAGCCAGGTGCTCGCCGTGAGCGTGGCGAACGTGGCGAGCGTCCGCGCGCACCTAGCGAAGGCATGACTCGCTACCGTGTATCCGTTGGCCATAAAGATGGCGTTAAGCCAGGCCAACTGGTTGGTGCGTTGGCGAATGAAGGCGGCATTGAAGGTGCGCGTATCGGTCGTATCGATATCCGTAACGCCTTCTCAGTGGTTGAGCTGCCTAGCGGTTTGCCTTCCACTATTCTGACCAAGATGGCCCGTGCTCGTGTCGCCGGTCGTCCGTTGGAAATCAGCGAAGACCGTGCGCCTGAGCGTGCTCCGCGCCGTCGTCGTGATGATGGCGATGCGCCGATCCGTCGCCGCGAAGCGTAATCGCTTAAGCATGCGATAGCGGTATTAACCGCGCCTAAAATGCCCTCGTACCGGTTTCCGGTGCGGGGGCATTTTTTTGCTACGCTAAAAGATGACACGCCAAAAAAGCGACAGGGAGTCGACAGTGAAAGCAGCCTTGCATGAATGGAACCTGGCGCCTAAAGAGGCTATCGCGCTTCAGAAAGAGCTTGCTACACGGTTAGAGTCTGATGACCGTATTGCGCCGGTAACGCACATCGCCGGGATGGATATTGGCTTTGAAGACAACGGAGATACCACGCGGGCAGCCGTGGTGGTGCTCAAGTGGGACCCACAAACAGCACCTGACTTAACGCTTGTTGAGCGCGTTGTTCATCGTGAGCCGACGCGAATGCCGTATATTCCAGGGCTGCTCTCTTTTCGCGAAATACCGGCGGCACTGGGCGCCTTTGAACGGCTCAATATACTGCCCGAATTAATCATGGTGGATGGCCAAGGGATCGCCCACCCCAGAAGGCTCGGAATCGCCGCGCACTTGGGGTTGTGGCTGGACCTGCCTACCATCGGCGTTGCCAAATCACGCCTTTACGGCAAGCACGATGAGGTAGGCGAGGTACGTGGGGATTGGGTGCCACTGCGAGCCGGTGACGAGACGATTGGCGCCGTCCTGCGCTCGCGTGACAAGGTGAAGCCGGTATTTGTCTCGCCTGGCCACCGAATTAGTCTTGAAACATCGCTTGATTGGGTAATGCGTTGCCTGGGGCGTACCAAGTTGCCAGAGCCTACCCGCTTGGCCGACAGGTTGGCTTCAAGGCGCGACCAGCATGTCAAAAAGCCACAGAATTCGCTGTTTTAAGATGTCTGGCTCACGTGACCATGTGATGAGCGTTTTATAAAAGCGTGATAAAGCGCTTGAGTAAGCTTGTAGCCTCCTGTGTTTCAACCACCTGAGCGGCAATTGCCTCTGCGTCTTGTTGCTGTTCAAGCAGCACTTCGCGCTGATGCGCTATATAAGCGCGCATGACAGGTACAGTGAACTCAGGGTGAAACTGCACGCTCCACTGGCGCGGTCCGTAACGCAGTGCTTGGTGCGCATCGTGGGAATTACAGGCCAGCACCTGGGTATTGGAAGGCAACCCTAACACAGACTGCGCATGGGTCAGGTGGGCCATAAAATGCGCGGGTAGCTGGCTAAACAGGGGGTCTTGAAGGCCCGCATCCGTCAGCGTAACGCTATGCGTACCCAGCTCACGCCCCTTGGGGTGGAAGTCGCTGACACCTCCAAAAGCCGCTGCCATTAACTGATGGCCGTAGCAAACGCCTAACATGGGAATGTCCGCTTGAAGCGCCTCCTGTAGCCAGGGTTTTAAGCGTTCGCTCCAGGGCTCTTGGTGGCTCACCATGCTGTGCGAACCGGTAATCAGAATGCCTGCCAGCGCGTTTAGCGGTAGCGGCGCAGACTCCTTTCGGGCGTCCCATACGCGAAGTGTTAAATGCTCAGGCAGCGTATCGTTTAGCTGTTGCTCAAAGAGGGTTTCAAAGTCACCGTGCTGTTCGACAACGTCAGAAAATGCATCGCCGGTTTTGATAATGACGACAGAGGCCATATTGATTCCTGTGAAAAAAGGCAGCTTGGTGCGCACACTGTTGATGCGAGCATCAAGGGGATAAAGCATGTCATTATGCGACAGGGCGAATAGGATGTAACCGCCATTCAGTGAGTAACGCCAATAATGAGCGATCCTGCTCATTAAGCTTTAACAAGGAGATGACAATGCAACACGTGACGCGTGCCGGTGAACCGATGGATGTAGCCGGGGTAATACCTTCCGTTGATCAAGCCGCGCCAGAGATGGTATTAACCGATGGCAATCTTCAAGACGTAACGCTGGATACCTACGCAGGCAAGCGGAAAGTCCTCAATATAATTCCCAGCGTCGACACGCCGACCTGCGCCATGTCGACACGGCGTTTTAATGAGCTTGCTTCTAATTTGGACGATACCGTGGTGTTGGTGGTGTCAGCTGATTTGCCCTTTGCCGCTCAGCGATTTTGCGGTGCGGAAGGGTTGGACAATGTTAAAACGCTTTCCACCTTCCGCCATCCCGAGTTTTTAGAAGCCTGGGGTGTCGCGCTGCGTAATAACCCTATGGAGGGCTTATGTGCACGTGCCGTGGTGGTGCTGGATAGCGATAATCGCGTACTGCATAGCGAGCTGGTCAGCGAAATCAAAAATGAACCGAACTACGATGCGGCACTGGCCGTACTTACGGCGTAGCTGACTGCTGACAACGTTTAGCGGCCTCCAGCAGCGCACTAATCAGGCGCTGCTGGGGTCGGTTAAATATCAGCCATTCGGGATGCCATTGAACCCCAATTAAAAAATCATGTTCGCGCGATTCGATGCCTTGCACCAGGCCATCACGGTCACGCGCGACAATCTCTATCCCTTGGCCCGCTTGGTTAACGGCCTGATGATGAAGGCTATTTACCCGGCACCAGGTGACGCCGAGTAGTTGATACAGTTGGCTTGCCCCCACGATATCGACCGTCTTACGGGGAAGTACCGTGCGTCGACGTTTTAAGCCTTCGTGGGTGGTGTAAATATCGGGGTCCAGCGTGCCGCCTAAATGCACGTTGATTAATTGCGCACCTCGGCAAATACCCAAAACGGGTGTGTTTAAGGGAATGAATCGTTCAAGTAAGGTAAGTTCCAAGGCGTCGCGTGCTGGGTCAAGGCGTACATCCAACTGGAGTTCACCGCCGTAAAGGGTCGCCTGAATATCATCGCCACCGCCAATAATTAACCCATCCAGATACGCTGGTAACGGGCGGGAAGGGGATAGCCGCAAGGGTTTTCCGCCATGCCGCCATACGGCAAACCAGTCAAACCACCAGGCAAGGTGGCTTTTATAATCCGAGGTGGTAATTCCAATAAGCGGCCGTTGCATTCAGATAGGTTCTCTTGAGTCGTCAAAAATAGCCGTGCTGCTGACATGGAACGCTGTCTTAACGGCGCATCCACGTTGTCAGTTTGTCTTTTAAGCGCATCATGAACGGTCGATTTTGCTTGGCGATATATTCATCGCAGCGTGTTTGAAGAAGCTGAGTGTCCGCCGCGAGTTGTTCCACTTCAACCCAGCGGTTCCATTCCACTACTGCCCCCCAGCCTGGCTGAGAGAGCTGTGCATTGGGTAATCGGTAATGAAACGCGGGACGCGGTTTTATAAGTTTGGTATGCAGCAGCGCGTGAGGATGCTCTGGACACAAATATGCAAATAATGGCAGTAGGTCAAACTCACGATTGCGCGTGGCGTTATAGTGCAGGTAATCGTTAATAAACGATGCAAGGTCTGGCTGGTAGCGCCTATCCAGCACCTTTAACGCGTACTCCTTGGGGAAAGGGTTAGCATGGGGCAGCACTTCACGGGTGATATCCACTTTGATCTCATCGCGCAGCCAATGGGCCAGCAAGAGATAAGCACGCAGCACCGCCAGCAGGTAGTCAACGTCCAGACGCGCTACCTCCAAATTAAGGTGCAAACCAAAACCATACAGCAGACTAGCATCTGTGCCTTTTGCACCCTGGTCGCGTAATGCCTGAAAAATAGTATCCAGCTCTTTAAGTTCATTCCACGGCACCGGCGGACAAATAAGCTCGGTGGGCACCAGGCCTGTTACCATGTCGCCAATAAATTCGCGGGTCTTTTGGTGAAATTCCAGGCGGCGCTGGTGCCGATGCCGCTCCCATTCGCTATCCTGGTTGGCCTGCTCTTCAAGCAATGCCTGATCGGGGTGGGCATACTGGGTGTCAAGCTCAATGCCAAATACACCCCAGCGGGTTCCCTCAACCAGTAGCCGGTGGGGGCTTACCACGTTAAGCTCACCTTTAAACAGATCGCGAACCACTAATGCAGTGTCGTGGGGTGGCAAACCGGCAAATTCGATCTCAATGCCCACACGGCGTGCCTTGCCGTCGCTATTTAACCGATTCGGGGGAGCTTGCAGCGTCATCTCGGCATCCTGTGAGGTGAACGTTTAGACTATCAGCCTATCATAGTCGCGCAGGTAGGCTGAGCGGATTCCGGGAGGCGAGAGGGAGTAGGCGCGGTGTCATTTTTGAATCCATTTTAGGAGCATGGTGTGCGACAGCACTGGATAATTAACACTGCCATTTACATTGCGTTAACGGTACTGGTCAGCGTAATGGCGACTCAGGTTCAGGCCCAGGTCGTCTCGCTTTCCGGTTTGAGTGGAAATGAGCCGAACCAGGAAGAAGAGGTCAGCAGTGATGAATTCCAACGCTCGCTGAATGATGTTATCGCCATGCTCGACAATGAAGAGCAGCGTACGGCGCTGCTTAACTCGCTGCGCGAGCTACAGGTAACAACGGATGCTACTCAAGAGGAAGGCATCGTACGCCAAGGGCTGCTGGGCGCACTTGCCGACACGCTAACGGATCTCGGCGAACAGGCCCAGGCAGGCAACTCACCGATTGATGAGTGGTCACGGCAACTGGTGCAAGGGGCCGCTGATCTGCGTGCCTTAAATGCTGGCACGGACCGCGGGCAGGCGATCCGTGAAGTTGTTGACGGCGCAGTGATGGGGATTATCTGGGTCACGCTGCTGGTACTGATGATTGCCTTTGGCCGCTTGGTTGCGACGCGCCGAGAGTGGCCCCTGGATTTGCCTCGTGATCCCAAGGCGTGGCTGCTGGCGGCGCATTTTCTACGCCGCATGCTGCCTTGGGCACTGGCCTTTGCGATTATTCTGGGCATTGCCCAACTGCTGCCCTACAGCCCAGGGCGCACGGTGGTGTTGGTTATTGCGTATGTCTGCCTGTTTGGGCGTGCGTTATCGGTAGTGTTCGAGACCGTCATTGCCTTCTTTAGTCGAGGGCACCGCTTTACCGCTGTGCAGTTGTTGCAGCAGCAGGCACTGCGTGGGCTGTTTGTGATCGGGGCGTTGATCGCTTTGGGCGATGCGGTAAATTCAGCGCGCCTGGTGGATCTACTGGGGACCGAACTCTCAAGCCTTGTCTCGATGCTGTCCAATATGCTGGCCGCGCTGCTGGCTGCGCGCTTTATTATCAAGTTCAAGCAGCCAGTACGTCATCTCATTTGTAATCGGCCCTATAAGCAGCGCCGGGAGGCCAGCACGGCCGTTGAGATGGTGCGTACCTTGGGCGGCTTATGGCATATCCCGGCACTGCTACTGGTGGGCGGCTCGTTATTGGCGATTTTTATCACCGTGGGCGATGTCGGGACCGCGCTGGCACGTTCGATAATTTCTGCGAGCTTGCTGGTACTTACCTTGGTGATTACCGGGTTGATACGCCGTCAATCCGAGCGCTTGAGTAAGCGTCGTCGTCGGCGCTTTAGCCAGTACCGAAAACGCCTCGAGCGCTTTGGGTTTGTGTTGGCGCATATCTGTTCATGGATGGTATTTGCTGAACTCTCCATGCAAGTGTGGGGAGGATCGCTGTTTGGGCTAGGTCAAGAAGCGGTGGCCAGTACGCGTATCGGCCAAGCGCTGGTTAGCCTGGGGGCGACAATTTTGTTGGCATGGTTGGTGTGGATATTTGCCGACACGGCCATTCAGCGGGCACTGACTTCCTCGGGCCGCGCTCGTGGTCGGCGGGTTAACCAGGCGCGGGCGCAAACCATCACGCCGATGATCCGTAACGTAATCTTTGTCGCCATTTTGATTATCGCGTTTATTGTCGGGCTGGCTAACCTGGGGGTGAACGTGACACCGCTGCTGGCGGGTGCCGGTGTGATCGGCTTGGCGATAGGTTTTGGCGCACAGACGTTGGTTCAGGATTTGATTACCGGCATCTTTATTCTGATTGAAGATTCGTTGGCGGTAGATGACTTTGTGCGCATCAACAACCATATGGG
This sequence comes from Halomonas sp. 111, assembly GCF_052379685.1. NCBI lineage: Bacteria > Pseudomonadati > Pseudomonadota > Gammaproteobacteria > Oceanospirillales > Halomonadaceae > Halomonas > Halomonas sp. 111. Next base: position 244,794 of record NZ_JBQSYV010000001.1, on the reverse strand, counting down.
GACGGTAGAAGGGCTGACTCTGCGTACCGTGCGGTTACGCGACCTGGATGGCGTGGTACATATTATTACCTTCAGTCGTATTGAGTCGATCCACAATATGTCGCGTCAGTTTGGTATTGCGCTAATGCGGATACGCATTCCCTATGACATGAAAATTGATGATGCCATTACGCTAATGCAGGAAACCGCCCAGGAGCTGCGCAATGACCCGATGATGCGTCATTACATCTGGTCGCCGCTTGAAATGCAGGGGGTTCAGGGATTTGAAGAGGGCTGCCCTATCTTGCGCATGCGCTTTCGGACCGCTCCTGAAATGCAATGGGATGTTTCGCGGGCCTTTAATCTACTGCTTAAACAGAGGATGGAAGCGCAGTCCATCGATTTGGGTGTGCCGCGTCTAAGTGTCAGCATGGAAGCGCGCTCAGAAGACCGTATGGAGCCGACCGGAGGCACCGACCTATCGCTTGATAATGGGGAAGCCACAACGGGTGAGCACGAGGCCAATAAAAAGCCTGCACCGCCCAGGCCCGCCCCGCAGCCTACTCAAGCAGAGATAGAGCGTGATGAGGGGGGGACGTATCGCGGCTCACCTTAAGCCGCAATCGTCTGGCTCAAGGTGAGTCCCAGCGCAATCCCCAGGCCTGTACCGATGGTGAAAATCGCAATGAGTAGCCAAGCGCCGCGCAAGCCACGCCAACGGTTGTAGAGTTTTACGACGTGGCTGACGCGGTCGACCAATTTATCGTGACGGGAAACTATCTCGTCAGGCGGTACTGAAAAATCGTTGGCAACATCATCCTGCCAATGGGCGCCGTGGGTTAGCCCAAGCTGAGTACGCAGCTGCCCAATGTCGCTCAGCGTGGCGTGCAGCTTATCGTAGTCTGCACGCCGCTTGGCGACGGCGAATGCGGCTTCCGCATCCTGGCGCAAAGCGCTGTTGGGGCAGCGAGCAACGGCTTGCTGTAGCTCTTCATCGTTTGCTTGGGGTGGAACGTTAAGGCGTTGGTACAAATCCCGCATAGGTGCATTGTTCTTTTAGGGTTGGAGGTTAACACCAGAGAGTGTGCCTATTTTACCGATAGGTTTGCATCAAGTAATCATAGGCGCTTTTTATACGTTGAAAACGTGCTGAAGCAAGGGCAATTTGATGTTCACTTTGGGTATAGAAGCGATCCGGATGGTGTAGCTGTGCCATGCGCCGGTAGGCACGGCGCACTTCTGCTTGGGTAACGCCGGGTGATAACTCCAGTACCGCCAAAGCGCGAGTGGTGCGATCAGGTGGCGGCGGTGTGGACGAGCGCTGTTGATGGCTGTGCTGATAGCCCTGGCGTGAACCCTGGTATGAGCCCTGCTGTGAGCCTTTTTGCGAACCGCTTTTCGAGTTTTGTTGCTGGCGTTTTGCGCGCTCACGCTCCTCTTTTTTGCGCCGAGCATGTTCCTGCTGCTGTTGGGCCTTTTCGTTGCGCGCTTGGTCTTTACGCGCTTTGTCGTCACGAGACTTGTCGCTGCGGGCTCTCTCACGCTCGGCCTTTTCCTGGGCTTTCGAATGCGCGCGTTGGGCCTCTTCTTCCTGGCGCCTTTTTTCCTGCTGTTCGGCTTTTTCCTGAGCCTCGCGGGCTTGGCGGGCAGCCTCTTCAGCCTTGCGTGCTTGCTGTGCGTAATAGTCAGCGTCATGGACACGCCAATAGGCGTCGCGGCTGGGATCTTCCGGCAGAGCGAGCGCGCGTCCTGTAAGCTCTTTAAATAGCGTGCCAAGTGTTGTGGGCAGCACATTGAGCAAATCTGCCACGAACCGCAATATATAATGGTTCGACAGAGAAAGGTCGCCATTGTCGGTTGCCACCGTGATGGCTTGATGCATGATGCCAAGGCTATGCTCTTCAGAGCACTCCTTGCGAATGACTTCAGCGGCAAGCTGAATAGCCTTGAGGTCGCGCTGCCGCGCAATATGCATGACTGGCGCCAGTTCATGCCCATGGCGAAAGTGCGCGCACACCTGGGCCAAACGGCGTCGCCGTTGACCTTCTGAAACGTGTTGGCGGTGCACCAATATCCAGGCCAACAGCAGTAGCTTTGCCGTATCCACTTGGCTGCGGCTTTGCAGTAGCAGCAGCTCAAAGGGGGAGAAACGGGCAATGGGCATTCCCAGGCTCCAAAGGGTAAAAGTAAACCATCCCCGCACGAAGCGGACCACCATGACAATTGGTGTCATGGTATATCATCGCTCAAGGCAATGAAGTAGGAGATTGACCAGGTGATTAACGTCGAGCGTAAAAATAGCTACCAGCTACGCCTTACACGGCGGCTCAAGGAAGAGACATCGCATAGGCTTGACGTCTATCTTTTTGTACCTGGCGAGCTGGGTTTAAATGCTCACGTCATCTCGGAAGAGGCATTTTATCACTCATCCATTAGTGTCTCGCGGACGTACTATAGCGATGCCTACCACCTGCCGCTAGTGCATAGCCGGCTCGCCAGCCGTAATCAGTTGGGCAGCGAATCTTACCGATTAAGCTTAAGTCTTTATGCGTATCAGTATGTGACTGCCATGGAGCGGACGACTCAAAAAATGCTGGTCCGCGAGCGCAAACTGCGTAGCGAGCGGCAAAAAGAGTCCAGCGATGTGCAGACGCTAAGAGAAGAGCTGTGTGAGCAACTGAATGAAATGCAGAAACTCAGCGAAAGCATTTTAAGGAAGATGCGCCGCAATCAACCCACGGATGAGCGTTTATACAAATATTTTGCCAATATCGACAACTATCTCTCCTGGTTTACTGAGCAGCAGCTGCTTTCACTAGTGGCCTATATGCCAAGAGGTGGCGAGTTTAGTGATATCAAGCGCCAGTTTATCAATGTGTGCGAACGTGAAAGTGAGTATCGACGCGAACAGAAGTACAACTCAGAGCGTGTGATGGAAGACCCGACACGCATGTCGAATAAAATGCGCTTGCTACGCCGCTTGATTGAATATCCGATTACCTTGAAGCAGGAGGCGCTGGAGTTAGGCGGCGGTGAGCAAAAAGCCGTAAAAGCGTTGGCAACCGCACTGGTAATGGCCTGTGTCACGCTGGGAGTATTGCGCGTACGCGAAGTCGTTGGCGATATTACGGCGCTGTTTGTGCTTGCCATGGCGCTGCTGTATGCCTTGCGTGAAGTGTTTAAGGATGACCTGCGCAATACGCTTTGGCGCCTGCTGCGTCGGGGACGGCCAAAATGGCGTCGCCAATACGTTGACCCCACGCGTAATGCACTGGTGGGGCGTCAGCTTGAATGGTTTGATTACAAGCGCTACACCGCCCTGAATGAAGACATCAAGCAGATGCGAAGACGGACCGTGGCTGAGCGGGAAGAGGATGTGCTGCATTACCGCTCCAGTTCGCGTATGTCGCCCACGCGGTTTTTGAGTGGTTACGAGCATACGCGAGAGACGCTGTATATTGATCTCTTGATGCTGACCCGCTTAATGAGCAAAGAGAAGCATCATATCTTTCGGTTAAAAGATGGCCAGGCCGTACGTGAAAGCGTTGAGCGGCGCCATTTGTTCAACCTGGTGGTGCGTGAAACCGGCAGTGAAGATGCCCCCTACCTGGCGCGCTGGAAGGTGGTGGTTAGTCGTTCAGGCATTGTCGATGTCGAAAAAGTTGCTGAAAGCGGCGCCTCAGAAGGCACATCCAGTGAGCTCAGCCCTTGAAGCCATTTCTTAAATTCAGTTCTTAATTCAGTCCTTACATACAGCCTCTGTGCATCGAGTGCCAGCCAGCTGCAAGCGATTCACTCAGAGGCGCCCGAAAAGACGCCTCTGAGCGGATATAGTCAGCGTTAAGCACTGTGTAACGGCTGATTAATTGAACGAATTAAGAGCCTTTTCCAGGTTGTCCACGCTGCGTTTAGTGTGATGCAGTTTATCCAGCCCAAACAGGCCGATACGAAAGGTCTGGAAGTTATCACCTTCATCGCACATTAAGGGCACGCCGCCCGCCACTTGAACGCCTGCTTGGGCAAACTTGCCGACAAGCCCGGCGTCGTCGGTGTAGCTGACCACGACACCCGGCGCTTCGAAGCCTTCAGCGGCAACGCTGATAAACCCGTGGCGTGCGAGCATGCCACGAACGCCCTGACCAATGGCCTGCTGCTCTTGCTTCACCTTGGCAAAGCCGTATTCACGAGTCTCCTGCATGATATCGCGCAGCTGGCGCAAGGCATCCGTTGGCATGGTGGCGTGGTAGGCATGCCCACCGTTTTCGTAGGCCTGCATGATCGCGTGCCATTTGGCTAAATCGCAGGCAAAGCTATTGCTTTGCGTTTCGCTTAAGCGCTGTGTGGCGCGCTCAGAAAGCATGACCATGGCGCAGCAGGGCGAGCCGCTCCAGCCTTTTTGCGGTGCGCTGACCACCACATCGATGCCCAAATCCTGCATATCCACCCACAGGGTGCCTGCGGCAATGGCGTCCAGCACAAACAGGCCGCCCACCTCGCGCGTCGCTTGCGCCACGGTGCGAATATAATCATCGGGCAGCAGTAGACCCGCAGAGGTTTCTACCTGGGGGGCAAACACCACGGCGGGTTTTTCCTGGCGGATACGCTCGGCGGCTTCTTCCGCAGGTACGGGCATAAACGGCGACTGCGGGTCATCAGCCGTCACGCGGCGTGCTTTGAGCACCGTGTGTTGGTCGGTTAAACGGCCCATCTCGATAATCTGCGTCCAGCGGTAGCTGAACCAGCCGTTACGGATCACCAGGGTTTTCTGATCCAGGGCGAACTGACGTGCGACCGCTTCCATGCCAAACGTCCCGCTACCGGGAACAATGGCCGTTGCATGGGCGTTATAGACCTCTTTCAGCGTGGTCGAAATATCGCGCATGACGCTTTGAAACTGCTGCGACATGTGATTGAGCGAACGGTCGGTATACACCACCGAGTATTCAAGCAGTCCGGTGGGATCAACGTTGGGCAGTAGGGCCGCCATGGCGTTCTCCTTAATGAGTAAGCGTACAGTTCACGCGAGATAAAGTGCCTTACAGGGTTTGAGGAAATAGAGCCCGAGGAAATAGAGTACGAGGAATTGTTAGGCGAGGCCAGTGCTGGCAGCGTGGTTCGCAAGGCAATAAAAAACCGCCGTCATGAAGACGGCGGCAGAGTGACAACCAGCCTGATGCGGCTAACCGCAGTAATGAATGCGGCCTAGCGTTGAGGCAATTGCTCGGGGCCAAAGGCGTCCGGCAGTAATGTTTCCATGGTGTAGGTTTTGAGCACCTCGCCCTGGCGGGAGATAACCATGATTTGCGTATCGGGGGTAGCGAACTCACGAATACGCTGACGGCAATCCCCACAGGGCGTGCACAGGTGCTCGCCTGGCCCCATTACATACACCTTGGCAAGCTCGCGCTGGCCAGCGGTTACCATCGCGCTAATGGCCGATGCTTCTGCACAAAGCCCCTTGTAGTGAGCAACTTCGACGTTAGCGCCTACAAACTGCTGGCCGTCCGGGCACTCCATGATGGATGCCACCGGGTGGTCGGAGTAAGGGACGTAGGCATTGTTCAGTGCATCAAGCAGCGTGTTGACCAGCGCAGAGTCTGCTTGGCTCATAAGCGATTCCTCGGTGTGGCCCACTTAGGCGTTGGCGGCGTCGTCACGCAGGACGGTATCCAGCGCGATGACCATCATATCGTTGAAGGTGGTTTGACGATCGGCGCTGGAGAGCGCTTCACCTTTCAAAATATGATCCGATACGGTGCAGATGGTCAGCGCGCGGGCACCGAACTCGGCGGCAACGCCGTAAAGGCCAGCCGCTTCCATCTCAACGCCTACAATGCCGTAGCGCTTCATCAGCTCGGCCATATCGGTCTGCGGGTTGTAAAACAGATCGGCGGAGAAAATGTTACCCACTTTCACTGGCACGTGTTGCGCTTTGGCGGCGGCCACGGCGTGGCTTGTCAGCTCAAAATCCGCAATCGCGGCAAAGTCGTGGTCGTTAAAGCGCATGCGGTTCACCTTGGAGTCCGTGCACGCACCCATGCCGATCACCACATCACGAACGTTAACGTCGTCGCGTACCGCGCCGCAGGAGCCTACTCGAATAATCGACGTCACGCCGTAATCGGTAATCAGCTCTTTGGCATAGATGGACACTGATGGAATACCCATGCCGTGGCCCATCACGGAAATTTTGCGGCCTTTATAGGTGCCGGTATAGCCCAGCATGCCACGCACGTCGTTCACCTGACGCACGTCATCAAGGTAAGTTTCGGCAATGTACTTGGCGCGCAGCGGGTCGCCGGGCATCAACACCGTATCCGCGAAATCACCCTGTTCAGCATTAATATGCGGAGTAGCCATGTGGTTTCCTTATGTCTTGTTAAATAGCGCCATCAGGCAGCATAAGAGAGAAAGCTTTTGCCATCGTCCATTGCGGGAAGGGCGAAGTAATCCGCCAGTGTCTGGCCAATATCGGCAAACGTATCGCGTGCGCCCATCGGCCCTGGCGCAAACCCCGCGCCGCTGACCATCACAGGAATGTATTCGCGCGTGTGCTCAGTACCTTCCCAGCTTGGGTCGCAGCCGTGATCGGCGGTAAGAATCAGCAGATCGTCACTGTTCAACGCAGCCAGCAGCTCCGGCAGGCGAGCATCAAAGTGCTCAAGGGCGGCCGCGTAGCCCGGCACGTCACGACGATGACCGTAGACCGAGTCGAAATCGACAAAGTTGGTCATGATCATGGTCGGGCGGTCGCTGGTTTCAGCAGCGGTGCGCGCCACTTCACCCAATGTCGCGTCCATCAGCGCATCGTGGCCGCTGGCTTTGACCTTGTGGGTAATGCCGCAGTGGGCGTAGATATCGGCAATCTTGCCAATCGATACCATTTCACCACCGGCATCGGCGAGCTTTTGCAGTACCGTGGGCGAAGGCGGCTCTATGCTGTAATCGCGACGGTTACCGGTACGCGCAAAGCTTGTGCTGTCTTCACCTATAAACGGGCGGGCGATAACCCGGCCGATATTGTAAGGCTCCAGCAGCTCACGCACGGTTTCGCACAGCGCGTAAAGGCGGTCCAGGCCAAAGTGCTCCTCGTGGGCGGCAATCTGGAAGACCGAATCCGCTGAGGTATACACAATCGGTTTGCCGGTTTGCACATGCTCATCACCCAGCCGGGCGATGATCTCGGTGCCTGAAGCATGGCAGTTGCCGATCACGCCGGGCAGGTCGGCTGCCTGAACAATCTTGTCCAGTAGCTCTTGTGGAAAGCTTTCAGCCTTGTCGCTGAAGTAGCCCCAATCAAAACGCACCGGCACGCCAGCGATTTCCCAGTGGCCGGACGGGGTGTCCTTGCCGCTGGAAATTTCCTGGGCGTGGGCGTAGGCGCCTTCAAGCACCTCGGGGAGGGCAACGCCTTCGGCAACCGTGCCGGTGCTATCCCGGTGGGCATGAAACAGGCCAAGTTTGGCCATGTTGGGCAGCTTCAAAGGACCCGAGCGCTCAGCCGTATCGGCGTCGCCACGCGCGCAGGCGGCAGCGATATGGCCCAGGGTGTCCGAGCCTTCATCGCCGAAGGCGGCGGCATCGGCGGCGCTGCCGATGCCGAAGGAGTCTAGTACCAGCACAATTGCACGTTTCATGGCGTTTTCCTCGTCAGATGGTGCTAATTAAAGCGCTTCACCGCGATAGGTTTCCTGGAGCAGTGAATCAATCGTTGCTTCACCCGTGCCAATAGTGATCGCTGCACGCAGCTGGGCAGCGGCGCGGTCAGCTGCTTCATCGCTACGTGCGTGAACGAAGGCCAGCGGCTGCTGGTTATCCACCTGGGCGCCCAGTTCGGCAATCGCACTAAAGCCCACGCTATGATCGATACTGGCATCGTTACGCAGGCGACCACCGCCCAGTTCCACCACGCTCATGCCTACTGCGCGAGTATCGATGCGCAACACATTGCCCGACTGCTCGGCATACACGGGTTTGACCACGTTGGCTTTGGCAAGGTAGCTGTCAGAGCGCTCCATAAAGTCACCCGGGCCGCCCAGCTCACGTACCATGCGTGCGAATACTTCGGCGGCGGCACCCGAGGTCAGGGCTTTTTCAAGCTGGCTTAGGGCATCTTCACGGCTTTTCGCCAGTTTGCCCGCCATGAGCATTTCCACGGCCAGTTCACGGGTAACCTGCATTACGCGGCTGTTCGGGCGCTCACCGCGCAGCAGTTCCAGCGTCTCGACGATTTCAACCGCGTTGCCCGCGCACGGTGCCAGCGGCTGGCTCATGTCGGTGAGAAGTGCGGTCGTCGGCGTACCGGCCTGGGTGGCCACCGTGGCGATACTTTTGGCAAGCTCGTGGGATTTTTCGGTGGTGGGCATAAACGCGCCACTGCCGACTTTGACATCCATGACCAGCGCATCAAGGCCAGAGGCAAGCTTTTTACCCAGAATGGAGGCGGTAATCAGCGGAATGGACTCAACCGTGGCGGTGACGTCACGCACGCCGTAAATGCGCTTATCCGCCGGTGCCAGGTTGCCGGTCTGGCCGATGATCGCCACACCGGTAGATTTCACCACGTCGCTGAAGCGCTCAGGGGCAGGGTAAGGGTCGTAGCCGGGAATCGATTCAAGCTTGTCCAGCGTGCCGCCGGTGTGGCCCAGGCCACGGCCTGAAATCATGGGAACAAACGCGCCACAGGCAGCGACCCACGGGCCGAGCACCAGAGACACCAGATCACCCACGCCGCCGGTGGAGTGCTTATCGACCACTGGGCCGGGCAGGTTGAGTGAGTCCCACTGCATCACGTGACCCGAGTCACGCGTGGCGGTGGTTAGGGCTACGACTTCCTCACGGCTCATGCCGTTAAGAAATACCGCCATGGTGAAGGCGCCAATCTGAGCGTCGCTGATGCGGTCATCGGCAATGCCTTGAATAAACGTTTTGATATCCGCAGCTGCCAGCGGGTTGCCATCACGTTTTTCGCGAATTAATTCCTGCGGGAGCATATTAGTAGCCTTCCTGTGGTGCTGCGCTTTCTACGCCGCCCAGTGTGTTTAATAAATTGGCTAAAAGACTGGATGCGCCAAAGCGAAAATGTGCCGGTGTAATCCATGCACTGCCCATGATGTTGCTTGCCAGCGCCAGGTACTCAGCGGCTTCTTCTGTGGTGCGCACGCCGCCTGCGGCTTTAAAGCCAACGTCTTTGCCGCTTGCTTTAATCGCGTTCAGCATAATTTCGGCGGCTTCCAGCGTGGCGTTGGTGGCCACTTTGCCGGTAGACGTTTTAATAAAGTCGGCGCCGCCTTCAATAGCAAGCTCGCTAGCACGTTTGATAAGTGCTGGGTCTTTGAGTTCGCCTGATTCGATAATGACTTTTAACTGGGCCTGATCTGCGCAGGCGGCTTTACACATTTCAACCAGCTCAAGGCCGGTTTCTTCGTCACCTGCCATCAGCGTGCGGTAGGGGAACACCACATCGACTTCGTGGGCGCCGGAGGCAACTGCGTCACGGGTTTCACGGGCAGCCGCCATAATGTCATCGCCGCCATTAGGGAAGTTGGTAACGGTCGCGATTTTTACCAGCTCGTTGAGTTTGTGGGCGGTCAGCGCACGCTGAGCGGTAACAATAAACTGCGGATATACGCAGACGGCCGCCGGATTACCGTGAGGCGTTTTAAGCTGCTGGCAAAGCGCTTCAATCGTGCCGTCGGTGTCGCTGTCATTCAGGCTGGTCAAATCCATTAAGCTCAGCGCTTGGCGGGCGGCCTGGATGACGTGGGGAGAGGCTGTCGCGGTCATTGGATTCTCACAAAATTGATAAAAGACAAAACGGGCACTGCGAGATAAAACAGCAGCGCCCGTTGCATGGTGTCGTACTCGCTGCGTTAGGTCGTAATACTGCTCAGCGAGATGAAGAAGCCAGCAATGGTGGCTGACATTAAATTGGACAGTGTACCGGCCAGAACGGCTTTGCCCCCAAAGCGGGCAATTTCAGCGCGACGGCTCGGCGCAATACTGCCTAAACCGCCCAACAAAATAGCGATTGAAGACAGGTTGGCAAAGCCGCACAGGGCGAAAGACAAGAAGGCCGTGGTATGAGGCGTCATTAATTGACCCGTCGCGGCAACCACCTGCTCCCCATCAATGTAGGGGGCCAGGTTAATAAAGGCGACGAACTCATTAACCACTAGCTTCTGGCCAATAAAGGAGCCAGCAACGGTGGCTTCAGCCCATGGCACGCCCAGCATGAAAGCCAGCGGGGCAAACAGCCAGCCCAGGATCATTTCAAGGCTCAGCGACTCAAATCCAAACCAGCCGCCAACGCCTCCTAAAATGCCGTTGATCAGTGCGATCAAGGCAATAAAGGCCAGCAGCATGGCGCCAACATTGGCCGCCAGCATCAGGCCAGAGGTGGCGCCCGAGGCCGCAGCATCCAGCACGTTGGCGGGTTTGTTTTCCTGCTCTTGAAGCTCTTCCTCGACTTTAGAGATGCTGTCGCTGTCAGTCGCATCCTGGGTTTCCGGCATGATCAACTTGGCGAAAAGCAGACCACCCGGGGCTGCCATAAACGACGCAGCAACCAGATACTCCATGGGAATGCCCAGCTGTGCGTAACCGGCAAGTACTGAACCCGCTACTGAAGCAAGGCCGCCACACATAACGGCAAACAGCTGCGAGGGCGTCATGCGAGCAATAAACGGACGTACCACCAGCGGCGCTTCGGTTTGGCCTACGAAGATATTGGCTGTCGCAGAAAGCGACTCCGTACGCGATGTGCCGAGTGCTTTTTGCAGCCCGCCACCCAGAATACGAATCACCCACTGCATGATGCCCATGTAGTAAAGCACGGCGATCAGCGAGGAGAAGAAGATAATGACCGGCAGGACCTTGATCGCGAAGATAAAGCCAACATTATCAACATCAGCCAGACCACCAAACAGAAAGCCAATACCGTCGTTGGCATAAACCAGTACCTGGCTTACTCCCATGGAAATGGTTTGCAAAAAGGTTTGTCCAAACGGCACATAGAGGACAAACGCCCCGATGGCTGCCTGGATACCAAAAGCGCCCAGCACGGTACGCAAGCGAATTGACTTACGGTCGTAAGAAAAAATCAGAGCGATGGCCACCAGAGTGACCATGCCAACCAAGCTCATAAGGAGTGTCATATGGGAATCCTTTGAGTCCGCTAGGGGGGCTCGTTTAAAGTTAAGTTGAGCCTGTTTAAAGTATGTTGAGCTTGACAGAGTAAATCATCGCGTTTTGATAAGCATTCGGCGTGCCGAGCTTATTCTCCGAGTAGCGATACTGAACGCCCGTTGTGATCAAATCGCTGGGGTGCCACCAAAGGCTCAGCGCACCGTTGGTGCCTACGCTTCCGGCTTTGCCATCTACATAGTTCTGTTCCAGGTAGTCACTGTCGCGGCCAAACGTTTGCTCGTGCCAGTTGGTGACGCTGAAGTTTTGATTAAGGGCGGCGAAGTCATAGCCCGCGACCCAGCCCGCCATGTAGCCATTCATGCCAGTATAGCTTTCGCTCTGAACGCGTGCTGCGCCAATAAAGGGTTTAAACCATAAGCCGTTGGCGAATGTTGTGCGGTAGCCCAGGCCCAGGATTTGGTCTTGTTCGCGGCTGTTATAGCCGTAGTCACGGAAGTCGTACACGTGAGCGTAGAGCGACAGCGGGGTATCCCCCAGATAAATGTGTGACGTTACCTTGCCTGCCGTGCGGAAGTTATCTTTACCGCCGCTTGATTCATCGAACCGGTCGTTGGTCGGGTTTTCGAAATCAAAGAAACCGTAGAACTCGCCCCAGCTAAAGCCCGCACCGCCTTCTATCTCTACGTAGGTGAAGTCGCTTTTTGCCGCGTTGGAGGCCGTGCGACGTTCGGTACCGTTAGACCAGTCGAGGTAGTTAACCGAGACATTGGCAAAGGACCAAAGAGGTGTCGTCGGTTGGTGCGGCGCATCGGCAGCTATTGCTGGTGTTGCCAGTGCCAAGCCAGCGGCTAAAACGCCAACGCTGGTAGTGAATGAAAAAGTACGCATTGAGATCGGAGCAGTCATGTAAGCCTCAAGAGGGATTGCCACAGTTTGGCCGTCGTTAGAATTATGTGGGCTGGCGAAAATGTTATAATTATAACATTGCATGTTATTTTTTTAACGCCCATTTGCAATAAACTCAAACCACCGCTTCTTGGATGCCTCTATCGGGGTGTCGCAGGAAGGCATGGAGTTAACCGAACGTCTAAGGCCAGGCTTGCATGTTCCAGACGTTAAGCTTGTGGCTTTAACGTCACGGCCATAGGCTAAGTACGCCGTTGGATATAAGTACGCCGTTGGATAACAGTGGTCATGGCACGAGCCATACACGACATATTATAAAGTGAATAATAACGGTATTGAGGAGACGTCTGGTATGAACGACCGTAGCGCCCAACGGTTGGCATTGCTTCAGGAAACGCTTGCCGGTGGTGGTACGTTGCATTTACGTGACGCCGCTAGTTTATGCGGTGTTTCAGAAATGACCATACGCCGCGACCTTTCAACGCAGCCTTCTGCGTTAGCGCTGCTGGGCGGAAGGTTGGTAATGGCAAGTTACCCAAGTAGCACTCCTGCGTACGATTTGGCGGAGCAGCAAGCCAACGACTATCCGTTAAAGCACTTGCTCTGCAAGCGGGCCGCAAGCTTTATTGAAGAGGGCGATACGCTATTTATTGATTGCGGCTCAACGCTGGTGCCTCTTTTGGGGCAGCTGGGGAATTTTCATGAGCTAACGGTGGTGACCTATGCGTTAAATGTCGCCACGGCGGTGTCGGCTCTACCCAATGTGCGTTTGGTGCTATTGGGCGGGCTGTTTTATGCGTCATCACAATCGTTTGGCAGCGATGATATGCGCGCTGCCATTGAGCGTATCGGTATCAATAAGGCATTTATTTCAGCTGCTGGGGTTGATTGCACGCGTGGCGTTAGCTGTTTTCACTTTCATGAAGTAGCCCCCAAGCAGGCGGCTATTGCCTGTGCTTCGCAGCGCTTATTAGTGATCGACGCGAGTAAAATCGGCATGATTCGCCCCGCCTATTTCGCGTCATTGAACGATTTTGACATTGTTGTGACTAATGAGGGCGCTGCGCCCGCGTTATTTACCCATTTTACGGGGCGTGTGCTTACCCACCTTCCTGTTCCATCTTCTTTTGAGCAATCGTGTTAGGAAGTTACGGCCAGGTGCGTCAAATCGTCGCTTTGATTCGTTGCTTGGATCAAAGGAAGATACGTCGGTTAGAGCGGGCCTCCTTCATGTTAGGATGTCGGTTCAATCCGCTACCTGCTTCCAATCCCGGTAGCGCATATTTTTCCCGGAGCACAGGCAGTACCTCTGGCAGAGTGTTTTGGGAAGGGTATGGGGTGTTAGTTAGCTGACATATGGCATATCGTTTGGCTTGCTGTTTGACGGCTAGTTTTGTAACGCAACTCTGACGAGATCGCACCATGCAACAACCTTCCTACTGGCGCAGGTCAGGCACTCTGGTGCTCATTGCGCTATGCTTGCTGCTTGCAGGCTGTAGCTCGGCCTTAATGGACCCAAAAGGTGTCGTTGGTGAAACCCAGCGTTCACTGATCCTGAGTTCATTTGGCTTGATGCTGATCGTGGTCATCCCCGTTATTGTTATGACGATAGTGTTTGGCTGGTACTATCGCCGTAGCAATACGATGGCTGAATACCTACCTGATTGGGCGCACTCCAACTGGATCGAGGCCATTGTTTGGCTGGTTCCTGTCGTAATCGTCGCTATTTTGGGCGTAATTACCTGGAAAAGTTCACACGACCTTGACCCCCATCGCGCACTTGAAAGTGATACTCCTGAGCTTGAAATCCAGGCCGTGGCACTTGATTGGAAATGGCTGTTCATTTATCCCGAGCAAGGTATTGCAACGGTAAATGAAGTGGCATTCCCGGTTGATACGCCCGTCCGTTTCCGAGTGAGCTCCGGTTCGGTGATGAACTCTTTCTTCATTCCTCGACTAGGCAGCCAGATTTATGCCATGGCAGGAATGGATAATGACGTTTATCTCGAAGCTAATGAGATCGGTACCTATAGCGGTCGTTCGACCAACTATAGCGGTGCAGGTTTCTCTGGAATGATCTTCGATGCTCACGCGACATCAGATGAAGACTTTGATGCGTGGGTAGAAGAGGTTCGGCAGTCACCACAAACGCTGACCTACCCAGAAGGCTACTCACAATTGGCTGAGCGCTCTTCGTTCAACCCCGTTGAGTACTTCGCAAGTGTTACACCTGAGTTCTATGAGCGTCTGGTCTCCAGCTTCCATACTGGCAGCGATCCTGAAACCGACACTCAAGATGCGCCCCGCGCACCAGCTATCGATAGCAATGAAGCCTATCAAACGACCGACAACCAAGCGAGTGGCGAGGCTGAAGAAGGCCAACCTGTGAGCAATGAGGCGGGAGAGTAACCGTGTTCGGTAAATTAACCCTAGAAGCAATTCCCCTTCACGAACCCATTCTGGTTCTTGCGGGTCTCGTGGGGATTCTAGGCGGCGCGGCGTTGTTAGGCGCGTTGACCTATTTCCGTAAGTGGGGCTGGCTATGGAACGAGTGGTTCACCTCCGTTGACCATAAAAAGCTCGGTATCATGTATTTCATCGTGGCGCTTATCATGCTGCTGCGCGGTTTTGCTGATGCCCTGATGATGCGTGTACAGCAGGCGATAGCCGCAGGCGGTTCGACAGGCATTTTGCCGCCTGACCACTACGACCAGATCTTTACCGCCCACGGCGTTATCATGATCTTCTTCGTGGCCATGCCTATGGTTATCGGCCTGATGAACCTGGTTGTTCCGTTGCAGATCGGTGCGCGCGATGTTGCGTTCCCGTTCCTGAACAACCTGAGTTTCTGGCTGTTCGCGGTTTCTGCTCTACTGGTTAACATTTCTCTGTTCGTGGGTGAGTTCGCTACCACTGGTTGGTTGGCTTATGCGCCGTTATCGGGGATAGAGTACAGCCCCGGGGTAGGGGTCGATTACTGGATATGGGCGTTGCAGATATCCGGGATAGGTACCACGTTAACGGGTATTAACTTCTTCGTTACTATCCTGAAAATGCGTACCAAGGGCATGACCATGTTCCGCATGCCGATCTTTACCTGGACGTCGCTGTGCGCCAACGTACTGATCATTGCCTCTTTCCCGATTTTGACCGCTACTATTGCCATGCTGACGCTGGATCGTTACCTGGGGATGAATTTCTTCACGAACGATATGGGCGGCAACATGATGATGTACGTCAACCTTATCTGGGCGTGGGGTCACCCTGAGGTTTATATTCTGATTCTGCCGGCCTTCGGTGTGTTTTCAGAAGTTATCGCGACCTTTGCACGCAAGCGTCTGTTCGGTTACCACACCATGGTATGGGCAACGATCGCGATCACGATCCTGTCATTCATCGTTTGGTTGCACCACTTCTTTACCATGGGCGCAGGTGCCAACGTCAATGCCTTCTTCGGCATCATGACAATGATCATCGCCATACCGACTGGGGTGAAAGTCTTTAACTGGCTGTTCACTATCTTCCGTGGACGCTTGGAAATGACCTCGCCGACCCTCTGGACGCTGGGTTTTATTATCACCTTCGTCCTCGGTGGTATGACAGGCGTTATGCTGGCGCTGCCGGCGGCAAACTTCGTGCTGCACAACAGTCTGTTCGTTATTGCCCACTTCCATAACGTTATCGTTGGTGGCGTGGTCTTCGGCATGATGGCGGGTCTGACCTACTGGTTCCCGAAAGCCTTTGGCTTCACGCTTGACGAGAAGTGGGGCAAGCGCTCGTTCTGGTTCTGGGTGTCAGGTTTCTACGTGGCCTTCATGCCGCTATACGTACTGAGCTTCTACGGTGCTGTGCGCCGCATGAACTCTTACCCGAACGCTGAATGGCAGCCCTGGTTTATCGTTGCCTTGGTCGGTGCACTGCTGATTGCTGCGGGTATCGCTTGTACGCTCATTCAGTTCTACGTAAGCGTGCGTAACCGCGATAAGTATGCTGATGTGACCGGCGACCCATGGGATGCCCGTACGCTGGAGTGGGCAACCTCTTCACCGCCTCCGTTCTACAACTTTGCGCGCCTGCCCGTCGTTGGTGATATCGACAGCTTCTGGTCACAAAAGCAGCGTGGCAACGAGCAGTTGAACGATGCGCCTTACACGGATATTCATATGCCGAGGAACACGGTGGCCGGCCCCGTCATCAGTGTCTTTGCGATGATCTTTGGTTTCGCCATGGTATGGCACATCTGGTGGCTGGCTGGGTTCAGTGCAATCGGCATGCTGGTGAGCTTCCTGATGCGGGTATCTAACGACGATATCGATTACTACGTGCCTGCTGCAGAGGTCGAGCGAATCGAACGTGCTCATCAACAACGTGTGGAGGCCCAGGCGTAATGGCTACTGAATCCCTACATCACGATGCCCATGCTGAAGAGCATGAGCACCACGATGCCGGTCCTACCAAGGTATTTGGTTTCTGGGTCTACCTAATGAGCGACTTAGTGATCTTCGGAACACTATTCGCCACCTACGCCGTGCTCATGAGGGGCACGGCAGGTGGGCCGACCGGCGCGGATATTTTTGAACTACCTTTGATTCTCTTCGGCACCTTTGCACTGCTGATCAGTAGTTTCACCTTCGGCATGGGCGTTCTGGCAATGAATGCCAATCGCGTCGGCCAGGTGAAAATGTGGCTGGGCATTACGTTCGTGCTGGGCCTGATGTTCCTGGGGATGGAGATCTATGAATTCTATCACCTGATCCATGAAGGTTTCGGCCCAGACCGCAGCGCCTTCCTGTCAGCGTTCTTTACACTGGTAGGTACCCACGGTCTGCACGTGACCTTCGGTATGATCTGGATTCTGGTCATGCTGGTTCAGTTGTCGACCAAGGGCCTGAATGATAAAACGCGTCCGCGTATCCTGTGCTTGAGCTTGTTCTGGCACTTCCTGGATATCGTCTGGATCTGTGTCTTCTCCTTCGTCTACTTGATGGGAGTGCTGGTATGAGTTCTTCTAGCCAACCGTCCGGTCACGGCACCGTAAAGTCCTATGTAACGGGTCTTGTGCTGTCGTTAGTCCTGACTGTCATTCCATTTGGCGCGGTTATGCTGGGTTCGTTCAGCTTACCCGTGAACGTGGGAATCATCACTGTGACGGCCGTTTTGCAGGTGCTGGTTCAGCTTGTGATGTTCATGCACTTGGACTTCAAGACTGAAGATGGCTGGAACATGCTTTCCTTCGTCTTTACGGTGCTGATTCTCGGCCTAGTGGTAGGAGGTTCGCTGTGGATCATGCAGCATCTACATCTCAACATGATGATCGGCTAACCAGCATGCCCAATCGGTGGCACGATCTGCTTGAGCTAACCAAACCAGGAATCATTGGCGGCAATCTCATTGCCGCCCTTGGCGGCTACTTTCTAGCCGCGCACGGTGAATTCGATCTGGTGACGTTTGCTTCGGTCATGTTGGGGATCGCGTTAGTGATCGCCTCAGGCTGTGCCTGTAACAACGTGATTGATAGGGATATTGATGCTCTGATGGCGCGCACGCGCCATCGTCCTCTGGTTAGGGGAAGCGTCTCTATCACGCAAGCATTGGGCTTGTCGGCGTTTCTGGGTATCAGTGGTGTGGTCTGCCTGGCATTGGGCACCAACGGGTTGACGGTGGCCTTGGCTGTTATCGGATGGGGCGTGTATGTGGGGGTGTATAGCCTCTATATGAAGCGCAACTCCGAATACGGCACGGTAGTAGGCAGCCTGTCAGGCGCTATGCCGCCCGTGATTGGGTACTGCGCCGTGACGGGTACCTTTGACAGTGGGGCGATGGTTCTGCTGTTGATCTTCTGCCTCTGGCAGATGCCGCACTCCTATGCCATTGCGATTTTCCGCTATGCCGATTACCAGCGCGCTTCGATTCCCGTTCTGCCTGTTGTTCACGGGATCAAGCGCGCAAAGCATCACATCCTTGGCTACATTGTGGCGTTTATTCCCGCCTCATTGGCTTTGGTGCTGGCGAGTAAGGCAGGTACTGGCTACCTGTGCGTCGCACTGACCATGGGGGGCTACTGGCTCTACCTGGCGATTTGCGGCTACCGGCTGGATGATGATGTACGCTGGGCCAAACGCGTATTTGGCGTCTCGATTTTGACCATCACCGCGATGAGCCTGGTGATTGTGTTGGAATCCATGGTGCCAATAATGTGGGCGTGATTGACCCACACCGCTAAGTGGTTGAATTAGAAAAGCCCCGGGTAGTTAAACTGCCCGGGGCTTTTTCTTGTCTTAAAGCTTACTTACCATTGATCGCACCTGCGAAGCTTATCAGGTGCGATGACGGGTTTACGCTTCTCGCTGGCTTGCCTGAATAGCGGTCAGCGCGATGGTGTAGACGATATCATCCACCAGCGCGCCTCGGGAAAGGTCATTCACCGGTTTGTTTAAGCCTTGCAGCATGGGGCCGACGCTGACTACGCGGGCACTACGCTGCACCGCTTTGTAGGTCGTGTTGCCGGTGTTCAGGTCCGGGAATACAAAGACGGTGGCGCGGCCCGCTACGGGCGAATCTGGCGCTTTCTGCTTACCCACGCTCTCAATGGCGGCTGCATCGTACTGAAGCGGGCCATCGATCAATAAGTGCGGGGCACGCTCTTTGGCGATGCGCGTAGCTTCACGCACTTTATCGACATCCGCGCCGGTGCCTGAATCTCCCGTTGAGTAGCTGATCATGGCCACGCGCGGCTCAATGCCAAACGCTTCTGCGGAGCGGGCGCTTTGCAGGGCTATTTCAGCCAGCGTTTCGGCATCCGGGTCCGGGTTCACCGCACAATCGCCATACACCACTACCTGCTCTGGCAGCAGCATAAAGAAGATTGACGATACCTGGCTATATTCTGGCGCGGTCTTTATCAGCTGAAACGCCGGGCGCACGGTGTTAGCGGTGGTGTGGATAGCACCCGAGACAAGGCCATCGACTTCATCCAGCTGGAGCATCATGGTGCCAAGCACCACGTTATCCTGTAGCTGGGCCTCAGCGGTGAGTTCGTTAAGCTTGCCACGCCGACGTTCTACCATGGGCGCGATATAGTGGGCACGCGTGCTTTCGGGGTCGATAATCGTCAACTCGTCAGGCAGTGCTAAACCGCGGTTACGCGCCACTTCCTCGATGTTTTCACGACTGCCCAACAGCACGCAGTTGGCAATGCCGCGCCGCTGACAAATAATCGCTGCCTCCACCGTGCGGGGCTCGTCGCCTTCCGGCAGTACGATTCGTTTTTTTGCGTGCTGAGCCTGTTTAACCAACTGATAGCGAAACGCCGAAGGAGATAAGCGCCGTGCATAGCCGTGGCTTAACTTATCTTTTAGCCATTCAAGGTCGATATGGGCAGCGACAAAGCGCGCCACCTGCTCGGCACGCTCGAAATCATCAACGGGGATTTCACTGCTAAGCTGGCTCAAGTTTTGAGCCGTGGTCAGGCTGTCGGTTTCAACCGCCAGCACGGGCAGGCCGGTTCTAAGCGCTGGGCGACACATCTCAATCATATTGTCGTTAGGCAAAAAACCGTTGGTCAGCAATATGCCCGCCAACTGAGTGCCGTTCATGGTAGCGAGGGCGGACGCCAGCACGACGTCGTCACGGTCGCCAGACGCCACCACCAGACTGCCGGGTGTAAAGATATGCAGCGCATTCGCCGCGCTACGCGCACACAGGCTTGTCGACATTACCCGGCGGCTTGCCGCATCGCCTTCATTCAGCACCTTGGCACTTAGTGCCCGTGCCACGTCCAGCGTGCGGGGCGCATTGAGGGTTTTGCTGTAAGGCACGATGCCGATTAGGTGAAAACTGTCGGTGGCTAGTGACGGTGAATAGCCGCGAAGCTCGTTAAGCACCGACTCTTCAAGCTGCGGTTTAATGGTGCCCGGCGCTGCCGAAAGGTCATCTTCCTGGCCGTAAGGCAGGTTCTTCATGCGCATCAGGATGCCGCCCAACGTGCGGGTCGAGCTAACCCCGCCAAAGCTTCTGGCGTGCATATCCAGCTCTTCAGCAAGTGCCTGTGGCTCGTTTAAATCCCCGGTGCCAACCAGAATGATTCGGGCATTAAGTGCATGCGCCAGTTGAGCATTGGTTTGCGTCGCGTACGTGGTGTACTGGGTAGGCACTACGCCTTCCACTACGACTAAATCCAGCGCATTACCGTCCCGCTCAGCCTGTTGCATTACCTGCTCATAAAGCTCGACCACATTTTCCATTAGCTCATCGGTTTGGTCATCGCGCAGCAGGCGCTCCAGCCGGGCTTGTGAGATCGGCGAAGGCGGGCGCAGGTTGAGCGTGCGAGACACCAGTGCCGTTGAGCGATCAAGGCCCGGGCCGTTCAGCTCTTTTTGCATAAACGGCTTCAAAAACCCGGCTTTAAGGCCAATGGTGTCGAGCGCCTGAATCAAGCCTAAACAGGCTGAGGTTAATCCGGCCCCCATGCTTGTGGGCACCAGAAGAATGGCTTGAGGTTGAGAGGGGGACGAGCTCATGCTTGGGCCTCCAGGCATTGACGTGTTTCCATCGCGATACGGCCTTCTTCGTCGGTAGGAATGACCCAGGCTTCGGGACCCTGGTGATTTGCCCTGTCCAGCTTGCCCTCTTTACCGCGAATCATCACGTCATTGCTCGCCTCATCAAGGGCAAAGCCAAAGTGAGGCAGTAGGCTGATAACGCGGCTGCGTACAAGAGGAGAGTTCTCGCCGATGCCACCGGTAAAAATGACGCCATCAAGCGTCGGCAGTGCGCAAGAGAGAGCAGCAAGCGACTTAGCAATGCGGTAGCAAAATACATCCAGCGCCAGCATGGCGCCTTCATGACCCTGCTCTGCTGCTTCCTCGACTTCACGCATATCGTTGGTTAAGCCAGAAAGCCCCAATAGCCCGCTTTGCTTATTCAGCACATCATCAATCTTGTCCATCGACCAGCCCAGCTGGCGGTGTAAATGGGCGTGCAAGCCTGGGTCGACGTCGCCGCTGCGCGTGCCCATCACCAGGCCTTCCAGCGGGGTAAGGCCCATGCTGGTGTCCAGGCTTTGATTATTCCACACCGCTGCGGTGGAACAGCCGTTGCCCAAGTGGGCTGTTAACCAACCGCCCGCACCGCGAGGGCTAAGCTCGGCCGCACGCTGGCTAACAAAGGCGTGGCTAGTGCCATGAAACCCGTAGCGACGAATGCCGTGTTCAGCGTAGAGGCTCTCTGGCAGGGCATAGCGGTAAGCTTTTACGGGGAGGGTTTGGTGAAACGCGGTATCGAATACCGCAACCTGAGGTAGTGCTGGAAATATCTTTTGAGTAGCGCTGATGCCTGCCAGGTTGGCAGGGTTATGCAGGGGCGCCAGCGCGGCGGTGGCCTTAATCGCACTGATAACATCACTATCAATCAAGGCGGCCTGAGTAAACTTCTCTCCGCCATGAACAATGCGATGCCCAATAGCGCCAGGAATGCGTCCTTCCAGGCTGTTTAAAATGGCGTTGAGCGCTTGAGTATGGTCAGCATTGGGGAGTGCATGGCTAAAGCTTCCCCCCGCGCTATTTATTCCTTTTAAACGGGCATCGGCGCTGCCTAAGCGCTCTGCCAAGCCTGCTAAGCGCGGGGCATCAGGGGCCGGATCGATCAGTGCGTATTTAATAGAGGATGAACCACAATTAATAACCAGCACCGGTGCATTCATAAAGAATCTACCAAAAGAGTAAAGGTTTAGTTTGTACTTTAGTGTGGCAGGCGGCAAGGGGCATTAACGTAGGCGGATATTTGTTTAGCCATTCGACTCAAATCCGGGCATGCTTGGCGGTTAACGTTCTTTTGCTGCCTGGAGCCTATGACTACGTCCTCGTTACCCAACCACCTTCCGCGCCACTTGGCCATTTTGCTGCTAATGACCGTTGGCACCATGTTCGCTGCCAACCATGTATCGGCCAGGCTTGCCTTTGATAACGGTACAGGGTTACTGCTGGCCGTATTAACGCGTTCCGGGGTAGCCTGTTTGATCCTGCTCGCCCTTGTGATCGTTCAGAAGAAACGCTTATGGCTGCCTTCGGGCACTTGGCCTTGGCAACTGGTGGTAGGCCTTCTTATCACCATTCAAAGTGTCAGCCTTTATTCAGCGGTTGCGCGGCTTCCTGTCGTTATTGCGCTACTGTTGGTCAATACCTTCCCCATTCAGTTAGCACTATTGAGTTGGGCGCTGGGCGGGCCGCGTCCAACGCTTCGCAGCTGCCTTATTATGGGGACCATTTTAATCGGGCTGTTGGTCGTGCTGGATATTCCTGCGTGGCTTTCCAGTGCTGACAGTATGGGGCCGGAATGGGTCGCCGGTATTGGATTTGGGTTGCTGGCCGCGTTCGTTTTCGCCTGCGCGCTATGGGTTACCGAGCACCGTTTATCCCAGGTAGGCAGCACGCTGCGCAGTCTTTTAACCATGCAAACCGTGTTTTTCGCCATGGTAATCGGCGGGGTTTTAGGTGTCGTGCCAGGCGGCATGAGCCTACCTGACAATAGCCAAGGCTGGGTGGGTTTGGGGCTTTTGGCGCTGCTCTACGCCACCGCGTTCTCGACACTGTTTATTTTTGTGCCGCGCCTGGATATGGCGCGCAACGCCCCGGTCATGAATATCGAACCTGTCGCCTCTTTGGTGATCGGCTATTTCGTATTAGGGCAAACGCTAAGCCCAGGCCAGTTATTGGGCGGGGCTGTTGTGGTGGGTGGTATTGTCGCACTTAGCCTATCCAAGGGGCGGTAAACGTTGCGTTCTTTCCGGACATGTACCACAATGAATCTGTGTAAGGAAACACTGTTTTTTAACGGAGGTACATGACGATGAAGATGACCGTATTATCACTCACTTCTGCGGCACTCTTGGTCGGCGCGGGTGCATTCGCTGCATCAGCCCAGGCACAGCAATCATTGGGTTACCCTGAAGGTTACGTGGCGGGCGACGCCATGTTTTGGAACCTTGACCCTGACCGCGGTTCCTCACGTAACGACGTAGGCCTGCGTTTACGCGGTGGCGCGCAGTTCAATGATTACTTCGCGCTCGAAGGGCATCTGGGTACCGGTGGCTCCGATGGTGATACCAAGCTGGATTACCTGGTAGGTGCTTACGCAAAAGGCATCGCGCCTATTACCCCCAATGCGCGCCTTTATGGTCTGGTCGGTGTCACTGAAGTGGACTTCGACCACGACAGAGAAAGCGGTTTCTCCTATGGCGCGGGCGGTGAAATTGATGTCGCCAACAATCTGGCCATCAGCGCTGATTACATGCGTTATCTGGACAAGTCTGCCTACGATTTCGATGCCGCAAGTGTGGGCTTAAAATACCGTTTTTAATGATTAACGCTTAAAACGCGTTAGTGGTGTATCCAACCCCAGGGCCTTTTGGCTCTGGGGTTTTTTTATAGGGTTTTTCTGCAGGCAGCCAAGGACGCTACTCAATAACGTTCATAAAGCAGAAGGGTGGCTTATTGTTAGCTTGCTAATCATTTGCTAAAATACGCTATTCCATTAAGCATGCGCTGGCCATAAGCGCTCTGCGCGTACGCAGAAGGTGCGCAAATCAACGAGTAAAACTTCATGTCCCCTGATCAAAAATTCGCCCGCTGGGTGAAGGTAGCGCTGGCTGCCTTTGCACTGCTGTTTATCTATTTCTTGATAGCTGACAGCTTCATGCCCATGACGCCCGAGGCCAGGGTAATGCGCCCGGTTGCCCGTGTGGCGCCAGAGCTCAGCGCGCCAGTGAAAGAAGTGGCCGTGCGTGACCATCAGCAGGTTGCTAAAGGCGATGTGCTGTTTCGTCTGGACCCCGAGCCCTTTCAGCTTGCCCTTGATCAAGCGCGGCTAAATCGTGAGCAGGCTGAGCGCGAAAACACGCGCCTTGAAGCAGAGCTTGCCGCCGCCCGGGCGGTGCTGGCCTCTGCCCAGGCCGTTGCGGAGGAGCGCAGCAGCGAGCGGCGCCGTGGCGAAACCCTGGTGGGGCGGCAGAGTATTTCACGCCAGCAGTACGAGCAGCAGGTAGCGGCTGAGCATACCGCCCTGGCAGACGTGGCTTCCGCCGAGGCGAACATACAGAGCCTGGAAGTACAGCTAGGCGAGAACGGAAATACCAACCTGCGCTTGCGCCAAGCCGACAACGCCCTTGAGAAAGCGCAGTTGGACGTCGAACGTACCGAAGTGCGGGCGGCAGAGTCAGGCCAGGTGACGAACTTGCAGCTTCAGGTGGGCGACTATGTTCAGGCAGGGCAGCCAGTGATTGCACTGGTGACTCAGAACATGGATATCGTTGCCGACTTCCGTGAAAAAAGCCTACGCCACGTACTGCCCGGCGACTCGGCTGCGGTGATCTTTGATGCCATGCCTGGGCATATCTTTGAAGGGCAGGTCAGTGCTTTTGATGCTGGCGTGCGGGAAGGGCAACTGACCGCTGATGGGCAGCTGGCGGATATTCCTACCTCTGACCGCTGGGTGCGCGATGCGCAGCGTTTGCGTATTCATGTTGCCCTCAACGAACCCATTGCGGCGCTGCTGCCAAGTGGTGCCCGGGCAACGGTGCAACTGCTGCCGGGAGAACATGCGCTGGCGCACCCCTTTGCATGGCTACAAACGCATCTGATCAGTTGGCTACATTATGTCTACTGATGCGGGCTCTACTACTGCAGGGCCCGCTGATACAAAACCGGCGGATGCCAGCACGTGGTCAATCAGTCACGTGTTGCGTAGTTTTTTTAAGCGCACGCCCCGCCGTAGCGGCGCTGGCCCAGAGGCACCTGCTTACCATCGCCTGAGTGAGAATGCCCTTCGCCAGTGTTTGCGGGTGGCTGGTGGTGGCACGCTCGGATTTATTATCAGTCAGTTAATGGGTTGGAACTACGGCGTCTTCTTTACCGTTTTTCCGATGTTTTTGCTGGGTATGGTGCCCATTCTGAATATCAGCATTATTCGCCAGTTTTTAGGTAACGTATCGGTGAATGCGCTGGAAGTCAGCCTGGTGGTCGGCCTACTTAAACATATGCCGGTGGTGATGACGCTGGTCGTGTTGGGTATGTTCCTGTTTCGGTTTAGCTTGATGGCAAAAGGCCCGTTGTTTCTGTTTGGGGCCAATGGCGTATTAACCTTAAGCATCCTGCTGCATTTTGCGAGCTACCCCAGCGTCGATCTAGCGGATTTGTTGGCCTCCAATTTTGTGGCCAGTGTGCTTGCCGTGTTCATCGCCATGCTGATGTACACACTTTTCCCCGACGTTGAGCCCCGCCAACCGCCGCCCAAAAGCACCAAGACGAAAGCGCAGATGCGCCATGAAACGCTGATGGGCGGCATTACCGCGACACTTTCCTTTGTCGTTTTTCAGGTGTTTGACCTGCAGGGGTCGCTCTCGGCACAAATGGCGACCATTCTGGTGCTGTTCGCGATGGGGTATGCCGGTGCGCGCGTATCCGCTCGCAAACGCGCCATCGGCACGCTGTTGGGGTGTAACCTGGCGCTGATAATGCAGCTTCTGCTTTATACGCAAAGCAACCACTTCCTGCTGGCGATTGTGCTTTATTGGTTGGGGCTATTGCTGTTTGGGCGCGAACACATACTTGAAGGCGGTGGTTCCGGCATTGGGTTTGGCGGGATGACCACTTTAGGCATTCTGTTTGGGCAATCATTAGGCCCCAGTCAGGACCTTGTCTATAGCGCGCTGTATCGCTTCTCATCCATGAGCGTGGCGCTGGTAGTAACGCTACTCGTTATGGCTTGCCTGCATTATTTGCTTAATCTTTGGGAGCCAACGCGACTACCCGAAAGTTAGCGTAACACGTCGACAACAGGGGCTTTCAGGCCCCTGTTTGCGTTTAACCCTTGAGTTTTTAAACCGCTTTACACTTCCTGGTACAGCTGGCTTCCCGTTTGGCGAAATTTCTCCGCCTGCTCTTCCATGCCGCGCTTAACGGACTCCGCGTCGTTAGTGCTTTCTGGCGTGCGGTCGCGGTAGGTGTCGCGCACTTCCTGGCTAATCTTCATCGAGCAGAACTTGGGCCCGCACATGGAGCAAAAATGCGCGACCTTCGCGGAATCCTTGGGCAGGGTTTCATCATGGAATTCCCGCGCGGTGTCCGGGTCGAGGCCCAGATTGAACTGGTCTTCCCAGCGGAATTCAAACCGCGCCTTGGAAAGCGCGTTATCACGCCGCTGTGCTGCCGGGTGGCCCTTGGCGAGATCCGCCGCGTGGGCGGCAATTTTGTAGGTAATAATGCCGGTCTTGACGTCATCTTTATTGGGCAGGCCCAAGTGCTCTTTTGGCGTGACATAGCAGAGCATGGCACAACCAAACCAGCCGATCATCGCCGCCCCAATGCCCGAGGTAATATGGTCGTAGCCTGGTGCGATATCCGTGACCAACGGGCCGAGCGTGTAGAAGGGCGCCTCGTCGCAGTACTCCAACTGCTTGTCCATGTTCTCCTTCACAAGATGCATGGGCACGTGGCCGGGACCTTCAATCATTACCTGCACGTCGTGCTTCCAGGCAATGTGGGTCAGCTCACCCAGGGTTTTAAGCTCGGCCATCTGCGCTTCGTCATTGGCATCGGCGATAGAGCCTGGGCGCAGGCCGTCACCTAGCGAGAACGCCACATCGTACTGCTTACAGATCTCGCAGATCTCCTCGAAGTGGGTGTACAGAAAGCTCTCCTGATGATGGTACAAACACCATTTGGCCATAATCGAACCGCCGCGTGAGACGATGCCCGTCACCCGGTTGGCGGTCAGCGGCACATAGCGCAGCAAAACGCCTGCGTGAATGGTGAAGTAATCCACACCCTGTTCGGCCTGCTCGATCAACGTATCGCGAAACACCTCCCAGGTCAGGTTTTCGGCCACGCCGTTGACCTTCTCCAGCGCTTGATAGATGGGCACCGTACCGATAGGCACTGGCGAATTACGCAAAATCCATTCGCGGGTTTCGTGAATGTTCTGCCCGGTGGAGAGATCCATGATGGTATCCGCGCCCCAGCGAATCCCCCAGGTCATTTTGTCGACTTCTTCTTCAATCGACGAGGTGACGGCCGAGTTACCCAGGTTGCCGTTAATCTTGACCAGAAAGTTACGCCCGATAATCATCGGCTCACTTTCGGGGTGATTGATGTTATTGGGAATAATCGCCCGCCCACGAGCAACTTCATCGCGCACAAACTCCGGCGTAATCTCTTCTGGGATGCTGGCGCCGAAGCTCTGGCCGCGATGCTGGTGGCCCAGGATTCGCTCTACCTCGGCATCGCCCAGCGCTTGGCGGCGCTGGTTCTCGCGCAGGGCGATAAACTCCATTTCCGGCGTGATAATCCCTTGGCGGGCGTAGTGCAGCTGGGTAACGTTCTTGCCTTCTTTTGCCCGACGCGGCGTGCGTTTCAAATCAAAGCGCAGCTGGGCCAGCATGGGGTCGTTGGCGCGGCGTTTGCCGTACTCAGACGTATGGCCTTCTAAAAACTCGGTGTCGTCGCGCTCCTCAATCCACGCACGGCGAAGCGCGGGAAGCCCACGGCGTAGATCAATCTGGGCGTTGGGGTCGGTGTAGGGGCCAGAGGTGTCGTACACCAGCAGCGGCGGATTCTGTTCATCCACGCTGGTCGTTTTGGTCGGCGAGAGGCTGATTTCCCGGAACGGCACGCGGATATCCGGGCGCGAGCCTTCAAGATACACCTTGCCTGAACCGGGCAGCGGAGAAATCGCGGCGGCATCCACTTGGGCGGTTTCGGCAAGAAAGCGGGCTGTCTTCTGGGTAACGGTTTTGTTCACGGTTATATCCTTGTTATTGGAATTAATGGGAAAGGTCCAGGCCCATCTGCCAGAAGTCGATTTCCAAGCGCGTGGCATCGCGGAAAATTTTGCTGAGCTCATTAAAGCGGGCAGGGGTGACGTCGGCGAGGCGAGCATCCAGCCATTCAAGCTCGGCCTGCATGGCGGCCTGAAACTCCTCGCTTTCGTACATCGCTATCCAGGCATCGAACGGGTTATCGCCGCCACGCACTGTGGAGGATTGCGCGTTCAGCCAGTTGGCGATCTCGCCATAGCCCACCAGGCAGGGGGCAAGTGCCACGTGTAAATCCAGCAGGTCGCCACGGTTACCGGTATCCAGCACGTAGCGGGTGTAGGCCATGGTCGCCCGAGCTTCTTGTAGCTCGGCAAGTGCCTCCTCGGAAATACCCCACTCGCGACAAAAGCCCACGTGCAAGCCCAGTTCCACATCCACAATGGTTTTCAACCCTTCGTGGGCCTGGCGCAAATCGGCAAGCGTAGGGCTTTTGTAGGCGGCCAATGCATAGGCGCGAGCGAAGTGAATCAGAAACAGATAATCCTGCTTCAGGTAGTGACGAAATGACGCTTCAGGCAGCGTGGCGTTGCCCAGCTGGCGCACAAAGTCGTGCTCAATGTAGGCGCGCCAATCGTCATGGCAGGCAGTGGTTAAATCAGTAAAGCGGTAGCCCATACATCCTCCGGTGGTGGTGATCCGAAGGGCAGGCGAAAAGATCGAGGAAATGGCACGGAAGGGTGGCGAGCGATTGTGGGAGAGAGCTAGCCGGCGCCATCGCTTGATCCCTACGCCGGTACCCGCGCTACATCAAAAGCAGCGCATTAGCCGGATCAGGTTCAGCGGGACCAGCGCTTGGCAGCAAAATTGCTACGCCCTGCGCCATCTCAGCCGGATATCACCGGCACCCCGTCAAGCATTCAACTCAGCGAGTCTAGGTGGCGGTGGAAGGAGATGCAAGGGGGCGAACGACGGTGCTACGTGTTAATTTGAATCGATTATGTCTATCAACACTCACCACCACAGCATGATGCGATCAGGAAGTACTGACATTGACCACCGATAACAAAACGGGTTGGGAAGCCTTCTATCGCGCCAATCAAACGCGAGCCGCCTCGCCGCTGTTACGCCGCGCTTTGGGGGATGAGTGCTTAGCCAAAGGCAACGGCCATGCTATCGATTTAGGATGTGGAGGCGGCATCGAAACCGCGCTACTGCTGACGTCGGGGTGGAAAGTCTTGGCGATCGACAAAGCGCCCAACGCCATTGCGCGAATCGAAACACTGAAAGCTAAATTACCCGGCGCTGATCTGAAAGTGATGGTTTCGCGCTTCGAGGAATTGAAAGGCCTGCCATCGTCTGCCCTGATCCACGCGGGGTTAAGCCTACCGTTCTGCGAGCCAGCGCACTTTCCCATTCTATGGAACATGATCCTTTCAGCGCTTGAACCGGGAGGGTTATTTGTCGGGCACCTCTTCGGAGACAGGCACGATTGGGCCAAGCATCCAGCAATGAGCTTTCACTCGATGCAAGAAATAGAAGCGCTGTGCGATGGTCTGAAAATTGAGCTTTTACGCGAAAGCGAGGGGGAGGGTGGGCTGGAAAAGCACCACTGGCATCGGTTTGATCTGATTTTAAGAAAACCAGTGATTTAACCGAGACGCTGCTTATTTGTGGCAGCTGCCTCGCGCTTTCCTATCGTCAAATACTCCAGGAACTACTCCACCTCTATACCTTTAACCATAGCTGGCTGGCACTTGTCATGAAAACGAATCCAGTAGCAATACGTTTTCTCAGTGCGAAGGCTATAGCGTTTTACCCGCAAGGTAGCCCGGACCCTATCCTTTGGCTTCATGGGGGTATCCCTTTGCATGAATATTTATATGTATTTATATACAGCATTATTGAGGATGGCAAATCGTGCCAGCACGCGAATTTTGGATAGGCAGCCAAAATTTGCTTTGCTAGCAATAGAATCAATGAGGTAGATTTGATCAGAGCGGCTGCATAACCTCAATGAACGCGCCAGCACGTTCATTGAGGTTATGCAGCCGACTATATAATCACTGTTGTAGCCCTCTTTTCAAAAGGAGTTCCACATGACAGATGAAACAACAAACGCAGAGCCCGCGCCGTTCGCCGTTCCGCACGACTGGTTCCTTCAGTCATTGGTAAACATGGCAAACGACGGCATTGAAGTCGGAGTTACATTGCAGGTCAGCGGCCTCCTTGTCTCCGGTATCCTCGCGAGCGGAAAAGCTTACTTTGAAGGTTTTGCGGAAGACTTCTCCAGCGGCCTTAACGATCCAGAGGCGGCAGAATCTGTGAGGGATTCCTTTGCCAAGTACGGTGAGATCTACAAAAAGGAAGGCGACGATGCGCCCCCTCCACCGCAATACATACATCTTAAAAACGCTCGCTTTTTCAATACTTCCGGCCACCCAATCCCCGGAAACAAAGGGGTTTGGTGGCGAGGCCGCATTTCAGAAGTCGCAGGTTTCACGCTGGGCAGCCTCGGGCAAGCAGCGGGCTAACCCATCATTCCAAGGGACGCGCCGCGATGAAGCCGCGTCGCGCCCCTGAATTCAGACGTTAGGCACCTATGACACATATGGATATCTGCAAAGCCAACATTGCACTGGGTCAGGAAGTGCATGATTTTATGGTCAATGTGCCAAATGTTAATGAAGAGTCCGTTACGGATTTTCTGATTTGGCGGTGGCGCCAGTTGGACAGCCGCTTTAAGTACTTGTCCGCCAAGACTTTTACGAAGCATCAAGAACACCACTTAACTGGAGCCGATTTTGAATTGGAGCTTTGGCTGGTAGGGCGGAAGAAAGCTATTCCGTTGTTGTTTCAGGCAAAGAAATTCATAAAATCCTTCGATTCCTACGTGCGCAAGTTTAATTATCCAAGCAATAGCCAAAGTCAACTTGCCACCCTTCAGAATTATGCAGCCTCACGTTCGATGTTGCCGTTTTACGCAATTTATAGCCCCAATGCTGGAGGGGCCAAAGCATTGTGCGGTGGTCGTCGATTACAACCTGATTCTGGCGTTTTTATGTTGCCGGCCTCAGATGCAAAGGCTTTTGGTGACGCTAAATTTGGCAAGCGGCTTGGGTTACAAACCATACTCAATAAGTCCAATCCGTTTCACTGCATTTTCTGCTGTCCGTTGAGGCGCAGAGGTCAATATTTCAGCCGCTACTTCGGCACAGAATTAGATGGAGTCGTTCGGGATTCCGAGGAATTGCCACCGTATGTCCAAACCCTCTTGCACTCTGAAAATTCTAGCGGTAGGGAATCTTGGCCAGAAGAATGTTCACGTATAAAGGCAATCGGCGTGTACGATCTGAGGGAGGAAGAGTAGGTGCCTAACAAATCGCTGCAGGTGACGCTTGACCCGCCAGCCGTTTTTGCTGTCGCAAAAGCAACTGTCGCCACAAACGCACCTGAGCTCAGGAGTTAGCGAAAAACTCGGGCCGCATCAATTGGGCGCCATCACTATTCGATATGGAGAGTTCTTGCTTGACGTCATACCGGACCAACTTAAAAGTGCAACAGGCCAACTCCTTCTACAACTATACAGTTGGCCTTGACGTCACGGATGTGGACCTTGTCAAAACCGCCACTAATCTTCTCAAGTCCAAAATAGCCCGGACTGTTTGCTTCTCTGACTTGAAGTGCGTCTACCTTGATGTGGATGGTTGCGTCCAGCTTGAGTGGCTTCGGCCGCAAGGGCGGCAGTGGGATTCCCATTGGAAAGTCAAATTTAGTGACAACCTCCCAAGGCATACAGCTGCCGATCTCCTGTTCTGCCTAGAACTTTCATTCCTTGAACAACGCATCGAAAGTCCAGAGGCAAGGCAGATACCGTCGCATCTCCGAGCAGCGCTACCACCTCTGGTCTTAGAGCGCGACGGCTTGACTCTTCCAATCCACCCGTGGCTTAAGCTTTATTCTGACGGAATATTGCTCATTAGCTTCCAGCTAGATGCCGCATGGTCTGGATTGGATGAGGGTGATTTCATTCAAGAAATAGTGAACCTATTTCAACAATATTTTGATCGGGTCTGGGTTCAGGAACACCTTCAGCGGATAGATGCGGAACAGGAGCTACTTAGTGACTTTGGAAGCGAGCTTTCGATTGGTGGGCAGAGAGTTGCCAGCCGAAAGACCCAAAGGCTGGTAAAGAAGATACGTCGAGATGGGCGAGCGGTGCTCGAAGAATCCCTTGGAAAGTGTGGGCGAGCCTTCGATATCAGCGGGGAATCTTGCGTTCTTCACCAAATCGCTGGCTCCGAGGGGCAATCAGATTGGGAGGCGACAATTGACCTTTGTCGGTCCATCTATGTTCGTGCTGTCGCAAGTTTGGTCGCGGTGAGCGGCCGAAGGGGGGGGCGGGCACCACAAGCACAGCTGTGGCAAGGCCGCCCCTCGATTTCATTGATGCGTTTTGTGGATCAGCCGGATTCGAAGGAGGAACTGCTAGAAAAGTTCGGTCCATCTATATCCCGCGTACTAGGACGACATGGCGAATTAGAGGACCCTCCGGCCTTGCCACCCGATTTGCGGCTGTTCGGAGATTACTGTTTCCATGGGGATAGAGCGCTCCTCCTTTGGACTTGGCTAAGAACGCCAGATCAGCCGGACAATGTTTGGGAGGAAGATAACACCCAGGGTCGTCTGTTGGAGAACCAGGCCAGAGCAGAGCACTTCGAGTACCACAATTTGCGAATTGCGCGTGCCTGCGCGACCGCGAGCTCTCCCCAATCAGATGAGGACTTGGTCGAGGCGTACAGTGTACTGGCGGGGGCTGAAGCTGTAATTCACCATTCGGGTCAGGCGGGGGAAATCACAGATGCGCTTGACTA
Source organism: Halomonas sp. 111 (assembly GCF_052379685.1). Taxonomy (NCBI): domain Bacteria; kingdom Pseudomonadati; phylum Pseudomonadota; class Gammaproteobacteria; order Oceanospirillales; family Halomonadaceae; genus Halomonas; species Halomonas sp. 111. Next base: position 212,082 of record NZ_JBQSYV010000001.1, on the reverse strand, counting down.
CTTGCTAGCAGCGGCGGGAACAAGGGGTCTTATAGCTTCGGGCAAAGAGCAGGCACGGTGGCATCTGGACGAACGCCGATACCGAGCGGAGAAGAAGCGAGGGCGTGTTGACCGTTGGTTGACAGGAGTATTCGGGCTAGTAGGAGTTGCCGGTTTTGCAGACCTTGTGGTTCAGCCGCTCCTCACTGATATGTATCCCGAGAATGGCGAGGCCTGGACAGGATTGTATGCCTTCGCCCTGTCCTTCGCGGTGGTCGGCTTCGTGGCTGTGCTCATTTCGATTATCAATATACTACGTCGCTAATTAACTGGATATCGAAGCAGCAAGATGCTAACGAGTGAATGAACCCGACAAACTCTTCCGTTCGCTTCGCGCGCTCCAGACTTTGCGGGTTATTCTGGCGTTATTGACCATAAATCAATAATGATACCTAAGCTGCGCAATCAGTAGCGCATCATCCGCCACCTTGTAAACGATCCGATGTTCGTCGTTGATTCGTCGAGACCAGTAGCCGGAAAAGCCGTGTTTGAGTGGTTCGGGTTTGCCTACGCCCTCGAACGGCTGCCGCTGAATCTCTTTGATCAGCTTATTGATGCGGCCGAGAACCTTCTTGTCGGTTTTCTGCCAGTACAAGTAGTCTTCCCAGGCATTCTCGGCAAAGATGAGCCTCACTCCAGGAGCTCCTTCTCTTGGCCACCACCTTGTTCCAGCTCGGCCATGGCGTCGATCAAACGGCGCGCGTTGTGGGGTGAACGCAGTAGGTAAGCGGTTTCCTGTAGCGCCTCATAATCTTCCAGCGAAAGCATGACCACCGAAGGTGCCTTGCTGCGCGTGATGATGACAGGTGAATGATCTTCGCAGACCTGCTCCATGGTCTTGGCCAAGTGGCTTCGGGCGGCGGTATAGCTAATAGCATCCATAATAATACTCCTGTACGTAATGTTGTACTGTACAGATTATTGTACATGGAAAGGCGGTAGACAACAACTTTCTACTCACGCGCCTGCTTTAACGCCAGTCAGACGTTTTGCTTGGGGCGCTTGATCATTCAGCGGCCCGAGTCGATTTATCCCCCGGGCTGGTACCGCCCCAACCACCCAAGCGTCATGAGCACGGCAAACTGCACCGCGAGCCCCGCCTATGTCGTATTTCCATCGCCGCCGAAGGTGGCTAGTTAGGTACCGCGTTACGAGTGGTAGACCTGGCTGCGGCCGCCATCAATCAGAATGTCGGTGGCATTGATAAAGCGTGCTTCGTCGCTGGATAGAAACAGCGCCGTGTTGGCGACCTCATCGGCCTCACCGATGCGCTGGCACGGTAGCAAGTCTATCTGTTGCTGACGTTCGGCTTCGCTTAAGCCGTCCAGCCAGGCTTGTGCGGGCGGCGTGCGGATTAGGCCGGGTGAGATAGAGTTGACGCGGATGCCGCGCGCCGCATATTCGATGCCCAGTGAGCGGGTCAGACCGATCAGGCCGTGCTTGGCGACCGGGTACGGAAAGGCGCCGGGAATAATCTTGTGTCCGTGAACTGAAGCGATGTTGACGATATGGCCATACTTGCGGGCCAGCATGCCAGGTAGCGCAGCCTGAATGACCCGCCACGCGCCTTCCAGATTGATCGATAGGCAACGCCGCCAAGTGGCTTCATCGGTTTCGAGCGGGTCTGAGAAAACATTGACGCCAGCGGCATTGATCACAATGTCGATTCGGCCCAAGGCATTGCCAACCTCCGCAACTGCGCGATTTATCGCGGTCGTCTCGGCGACATCGGATTCCACTCCCAGGACAGGGCGGCCAATTTCGCGCTCAAGCCGGGCGCACTCCCTGGCGAGCGCATGGCTATCCCGGTCTAGCAATGCCACGTTCGCGCCTTCGGATAGAAAACGCTCAGCCGTTGCCAGCCCGATGCCGCTGGCCCCGCCGGTAATGAGTGCTGTACGTTGTTTGAGTCTCATGCGTGGTAATCCCGCTATTTATAATTGAGCTGATAGGTAGAGTGCGTCAGGAAGGCATGGCTGCCTTTTCTATAATAATTATTCCGTCCAACGCCATGTTCGGTCGTTCATGGTGTTAAGTCCATGATTGAAGCAGGATAGGTTTCAGCTTCGCCCTGTGTTCATCCGTGGGTGTCAGCCGGGGCACGGCAAGCGCGCTATCTATTGGCGTAGGAACCTTTCTTCTGTGAGCTTGCCCCCTGCCTGGCTAAATCTTATTGTCGAAACGTCAACAGAGCCCAGGAAACAAGAGGGATGACCCTTAACCAAGGCAGCTGCATCATCGCTGTTATGTGTAAGCATGGAGATATTAATGACACAAAAACTATTTTTTCCGGTGATTGAGACCGAGCGATTGACCATTAAACCGTTAGTAACAGATGACGCGGATAGTTTACTGGAAATTTTTTCTGATCCTGAGGTCATGCGGTATTGGCACACTGCTCCCTGGGCAGCGATTCAGGATTCACTTGAATTTATTAATGACAGCCACGATTCGATGCAGCGTCAAGAGTCTCTTGTACTTGGTGTGTACCTGAAGTCTACAGGCGAGTTGGCTGGTAAATGCATGCTATTTAGCTACGACAAGGAATCCAAACGAGCCGAGATCGGTTTTGGGTTAGGCCGTTCTTGTTGGGGTAAAGGCTATGTATACGAGGCGGGAGAGGCGTTGATTCAGTACGGGTTCAACTCATTGGGACTTCGGAGAATTGAAGCAGAGATCGACCCAGACAATCAATCTTCTGCGAAAACGCTAGAGAATCTTGGATTTTCTCAAGAAGGGCTTCTAAGGCAGCGTTGGGAGGTCAATGGCATCGTCTCTGACTCGGCAATGTATGGGCGGCTGATAAGCGATCACCCTGCATAGCCAGGCGCCTGTTGTGGACGTTAGACCAAGAGTAGATTCTGAATATGACAATCCCAGAGATAACAAACGAAGCAATACAGGCACAGTTAGTCGTAGAAGACGTCCTGGGTGATTCGATCATCGGTATTTATCTCTTCGGCTCTGCTGTCGTTGGCGGTTTAAAGCACGAAAGTGATGTAGATATTTTAGTCGCCGTCTCAAGGCCTCCTGGCTTATGGCAAAGAAAAGCCCTGGTTGCTCGGTTGATGGGCGTATCCGGTGCGATTGGGAATTCCCAAGCCATCAGGCCGTTAGAGCTGACGGTGGTGACAATTTCTGATGTTGTTCCTTGGCAATTTCCGCCTCGGGCTGAGTTTGTTTACGGGGAGTGGTTGAGAGCGAAATTCGAGGCCGGAAGTGTTCCGAAACCAGCCCGTGATCCTGATCTTGCCATTGTTCTGAAGAAGGTAAGGGATAACAGTCTTTCGCTGTACGGAAGAAGCGCCGCTGAGGTTTTTGAGCCTGTGCCTATGGCTGATATTAGACGGGCAATGTGCCACTCCTTGCCCACTCTTCTGGCCGACGCTGCGGGCGATGAGCGTAACGTGGTTTTAACCTTGGCACGCATGTGGCGGACAGCGGCCACTGGCGATATTGTTCCTAAAGATGCTGCGGCAGAGTGGGCGGAAGGGCAAGCACCACCTGACCATGCAATGCTATTGAAATATGCTCGGGAAGGTTATCTGGGGATAATTGAGGATAGATGGCAGGATAAGCATGAGGACGTTGCAGCGCTTGCCTCCTATTTGAAAAATTCGATTGAGGGGTGCCTCGATACCCCGTAAAACAATCCTCACATGCCTTTTTGCCCAAGTGGCGTTTGATGGAGGGGGGCTCTTGTACCTGTTGTCGTGCCGTTGAGACTACGAGTGGTTTCAGCCCTGCTGTGACAAGCGACGCCGTCGCTTTCATTGCCCCAACACTTGCGGGTTAAGCTGCCACACGCTCCAGGTCAGCGCGCAGGCCAGGCTCACCCAAGCGAGGTAAGGCACCAGCAGTAGACCCGCCAACGGCTTGAGTCGCCAGAACATCACCAGCGTCATCAAAATCAATACCCAAAGCGCGGCCACGCCGATAAAGGCGAGAGCGCCCAGCTGCCAAGCGAAGAAGAGCCAACTCCATAAGGCGTTGAGCGCCAGCTGTATGGCGAACATCACAAGCGCGAGCTGGGCGCCGGGTTCACGCCAGGCAAGCCAGGCGGCAACGCCCATAAGGCCGTAAAGCGTCGTCCACATCGGCCCGAATAGCCAAGCGGGCGGTGCCCAGGGCGGTTGCACAAGCTCTGCGTAGAAAGAGGCCGCGTTGATGGAGGCCACTGATCCGATGGCGGCGGCAATATAGGCCAGTGCCAGCCAGCCAATCAGGCCCAGAATCTGTTTTTTGCGGGAAAGTGCACGCACGTGAGCCTCTGCTGTAAAGTATGAAAATCACTTCAAGCGTAGTGTAACGCAATGGGATCGGCCACGGCGGCGGTTGCGAAAGAGTGAAGCATGGTTGAAGCGTGGCAGGCGAGCTAGATAAGGCGGCATTAAACAAAGGGAGTGCAACGTGACTGAATCGCTACAAACGCTGTTACTTGAACTCGAGCAGTTTGGTGTAAGCAACGATAGCGCCATCACCGACCGGCCTCGCCGCATGTTGAACATCACCCGTGACACGGGAGAATTCCTTTCCGTGATGGTTCGGGCCACGAATGCTCAACGCGTGCTTGAAATTGGAACGTCTAACGGTTACTCAACACTCTGGCTGGCTTGGGCCGCAGCGGCAATTAACGGCCATGTGACGACCGTTGAACAATCCGATTTCAAACGTTCGCTTGCGGCGAAGAGCTTCGAACGTTCAGGCCTTGCTCCGTTCATTACCCAGGTTCATGGTGAGGCGGGTGCCGTACTTGGTCGCTGCTCTGCATCAAGCATCGATCTTCTCTTTCTCGATTCTGAGCGTTCTGAGTATCTGGCATGGTGGCCCGACATTAAGCGGGTTCTTCGTGAAGGAGGGCTTCTTGTGGTTGATAATGCCACGTCTCATGCTGAAGAGATGTCGCCTTTTGTGACAGTAATTTCCGCAGACCCTGATTTCGCCACGTGTACCGTGCCTGTCGGAAACGGCGAGTTTTTGGCTACAAGGAGCCGATAACATGAAAGACTTACCCGTCAATGTTTCTCCCTATAAAAGAACGCCAGAATTCACCGAAGAGAGCGTTCCCACAGGGTTGTTGAATGACCACACAACCAAAGAGGGGGTGTGGGGAAAAATAGTGGTACTTGAAGGCTTGTTGGAGTACACCATTCAAGAGCCAGCACTGGATATCATCGAGCTAAGCCCAGAGCAGTATGGTGTTGTAGAGCCAACGATAAAGCATCATATAAAGCCGTTGGGCCCGGTAAGATTTTTTGTTGAGTTTTATCGTTGATAGGGAAGTACCTGCCAATCTGCTTACTCCCCTGATATTTCCTCACCTTGAGCGGATAGCTGCTGCCTGGCGTTTTCAATCGTTGGCTGCAGGTGATAAAGGCAGTTGCCGTTCCGGTAGATATCGGCTGGCCCGGTAAGGCGTTCGAGATCATTCGTAGTCAGAGTCGTTTGGCACGTTAGGTCATCTTGCGGCTGAGTCGTACCGAGTAGCATCAAATGGCCGAGCAACAGCCAGTCGCCATCGTGCTCGCCATACGCCTTGCCCACCGCGCTATAAGGTTCATAAACCAGCCACTGGAAGGGCGTGCCGCTGCTGATCTGTAGGGTCTGGCAGGGTTCCGTCTGGCTTAAACAGGCGGAATTCTGCTCAACCAACAGGTTCAGCAAGGGCTCTGGGAGAGTGGCGCCGTTAGGGCTTGCCCTGAACTGTTGGGCGACGTCAGCCAGGTTCTGAGTATCCACCAGTGGTTCCTGGCTCCAACGTTCGGTTTGCCTGAGCGAAAGCTCAATACGCCGAGCTAACTCAGGCTGCGATTGGGCAAATTCGCTCTCTACCAAGGCTTGCAAGGCTAGGGTGCCCGGCTGGCCGAGTTGGTAGCGCAGGTAGTTAACATCAAACGTCTCGGCTGTTGTGCGGCCATCCAGCAACCGCTTGATTTGCTGCTCGGCAACCCAGTGGCGCATATCTGCTAGCGGCGTGTTAACCACGATCAACACAAGGGCCACCAGCAAGGCCAAGCCAACGTTGGCGCGCTGTAGGCTGGGAAGTGCTGCCTGGCGGCGCCACAGCAGAAGCAGACTATAGCTTACGGTAAATGCCGCTGTTAGCACTTGCAGCAGGACAGCCCACAGCCTGTCCAGGCTAAGGCCGTATTGATCTATACGCAGCCAGAGCGCCCAGGCGGCCAGCACGCTACCCACCGGCAGCAGCACAACGGCCAGCAGGATGATGCGGCGTAGCCAGGTGGGATAGGGGGGTAAGCCATGCGCTTGATGAAAGACCGCGTTGAAGAACAGCAGCAGAGTTAACATCAGCGCCATTAATATGGAGGAGGCTCTGCCTGTATCCCAGACGGGCTGCACGCCGGTAAAAAGGAGCATGGAAAAAAACAGCAGAATGATAAGGGCTACCAGCGGCAGTAACGCTTTGATAAGTGCCTCGCTCATCTGCCGCACGCTTTGAATCAGGCGAAAGCGGTTACGAATCATCACCAGCGTTAAACCGATCACCAGCCAAGTGACGGGGTAAATAAACACGGGTTCGCTGAAAAGCGTCTCAAAAAAGCGCACGCCAATAGCCGAAAACAGCGTTGCCCCCAGTAATAACAGGCCCCAGAACACACCAATAAACAGCGTCAATAGGGAAAGCGTCTGGGTGAATTCCCAAGAGTAATTCAGCAGCGGTGAATAGGCGGTAGGCCAGGTTCTGCTAGTGGCGCTACTCCGAAAAAACAGTGCCAGAATGAAAAGCGCCACGCCAAGCGACATGCAAAAGGCAAACATGAACGGGTGCCGCACCCACTGCTGTTGCTCGGGTGTTTGCTCTACCCAGCCAAGGTGCCAGCCCAGCCAAAACAGCAGTGGGGCCAGCAATAGCGGCAGAAAATTGAGGCGATCACGTAGCCGCTCCATGCCGATTAGATAAAGCGCGGGCAGGGCGATTGCTACGGTATAAAGCGCCTTGAGCCAGCGCTGGTCCGCGGCCAGCCAGTGCTCATGCTCGATCGCCAGATGAAGGGCCAGCAGCGCAACCCCTTGTACCACGGCCAGCAAAATCAAGCCCGTACGGGTGGGCTTGTCCAGCGTGTTTGCGCGATGATCATCCATGACAGTTGTCCGTAGGTGGAGTCAGCTTAATCAACATTGACGTTGCTTTAAAAATAATCAGGGTAGCGTTGGATTAAATAACAACATCACCATGACAGGGAAATGGAAATGTATCGAATATTACTGGTTCTTTGCAGAGGAGTACGCTGCCAATGGCGGAACGCTATTCCGCCGTGCTTTCTTAACTGCCTCTGTTAACATTCGTGGCTTGTCGCCTGCCATATTAGAAGGGGCGTTTGAAATAACACCAGGAATTACTTGATGAACCATCCACAACCCAATAATCCGTTACATGGTTTAAGCCTTGAAAAGATCTTGACGCGGTTGGTTGAGCGTTACGGCTGGGACGGCTTGTACGCAGAGATCAACGTTAACTGCTTCTTCAACGATCCTTCTATTAAGTCGTCGTTGAAATTCCTGCGTAAAACGCAGTGGGCACGGGATAAAGTAGAAGCGCTGTATATCAATACCTTTACGGATTAACGCAGAAATAAGTGTAGCGGCGGAGTGGGCTATGAGGTTTACGCTCCTCGCGCCGTTTATGCGGCCATTGAGAATAAAAAAATACATCGTAGCTTGTCGATTTCTCTCACGCTCGAACGACTAGTGATAGTTCGCTTATGCAATCACAGACCGTTTGAAGTATCGGCTTTCGTGAGGAAATTAATGATGATTACGATGTATGGATTTGGAAAAGTAACGCCGCAAGTGGTGGGGATTACGAGGGATTTACGTGTGCTGTGGGCACTAGAAGAGTGTGAACTGCCTCATCAGGTTAATGGGCTTGATGATGTCGCTGGGGAGCTACATAGCGCTGATTATTTGGCAATCAATCCCTTTGGCAAAGTACCCGCAATTGACCATGATGGCGTGATCATTTTTGAGTCAGGGGCTATTGTTATCTACTTGGCGGAGCAATCAGGGAGGCTTCTGCCGACGAGTGAGTCAGAACGCGCTAAAGCCCTGCAATGGACGTTTGCTGCCCTGGATACAGTGGAGCCACCGATGACGCAAATTGCCGTGATTGATTTATTTGAAGCGGATGCCGAGTGGGCAAAGCTGCGGCGTCCGGCACTCGTGGAAATGGCTAGGAACTGCCTCGCAGTGCTCGAAGATGTGCTTATCAGCAAGCACTATCTGCTTGGCGACCAGTTTACCTATCCAGACATTCTAATGGTTGCTGCGTTAAGCCAAATACAGCATACAAATCTTCTAGATGAGTTTCCTAATGTGACTTCCTATTTAACGCGCTGTCACGACCGGCCAGCGTGGCATAAATGCCTTGATGCCTACAATCGGCGCTTGGCAGCGTGAGTGATCAGCATCCCGTACGCTAGCACTTCGGCGAAGTTTATCAGTGTTGGTGCGGATCGACGGAACACACCGGAGAGAAAAACCATGACTACCACTAAACAACCATTGCCGAGTGTCGTATCTTTGGAGGAGTGGAAATTAGCGCTGGATCAGTTTCTCGTAAAAGAGAAAGCGCTAACCCGCGCGCGTGACGCACTGAGTGCTGAGCGTAGGAAATTACCTGTAGTGAAGGTGATTAAGCATTATACGTTTCAGGGCGAAAACGGCCCAGCGTCTCTGCTCGATCTGTTTGAAGGGCGCCGCCAACTCATTGTGTATCATTTTATGTACGCACCTGACTGGAAAGCGGGCTGTGAAGGGTGCTCGTGGGTCGCTGATGCCATGACTCACCCGGCTCATCTGCATGCTCGCGATACCTCGCTAGTGATGGTGTCACGCGCCCCCTTGGAAAAACTTAATCAGTATAGGTCCCGTATGGGATGGGCTTATCCTATCCCATGGTACTCGTCTTATGAGAGCGACTTTAACCATGATGTTGGCGTAACGACTGCGGAAGGTGAGAGGCACGGCGTCAGTGTATTTATTCGTGATGGCAACGCCATATATCGCAGCTATTTTACAGGGGCGCGAGGCGTCGAATATCTTGGCAGTCTCTGGACCTATTTAGACTTGACCCCGTTTGGCCGTCAGGAAACCTGGGAAGATTCTCCAGAAGGCTGGCCACAAACTGAGCCGTATGGCTGGAATCGTCGCCACGACGAGTATGACGTATAAGACTCGCCTGAACTGGGGGTGAAAAAAAGGGCATACACTCAGGGAGGCCATTGACGTTATTCTTGAAAACTTTCCTGACGTGGGTTGAGTGATGACGCATTTGACGTATCGGCGCTAAAAAGCCACCTCACGGCAATCCTTTGCCACTCCTGCTTCCTTGCCTGTTTGCATTGCCACTATTCAGCGATTAATTACTACGTTACACCAGTCCCCGCTTATCACGCCGCGCCGCAAGAATGTCTTTTAGTGTGGCCAGGCCGATGACGCCCAGTACGGAGAGTGAGATTAGCGGCCAGATCAATACATATAACGCCAATATAAAAGTTTGCATGTGTTTTCCTAATGTTTGGCTGGTGCGCTATGGCGCACCAGCGGATGAAGTGATTTCAACGTCTTACACAGGGCTTATTGCCCAGCCCTTGTCACAGAGCGCTTAGGCCCGAGTAGCAGGCTTAGCCGGGTCATAGTTGATGACGTCCTGATTAATCTGCGCGAAGTCGAACTTGCTTGAGCTCATCAGGCTGACGCTGATGCACACAATCGTGCTGACACCGTAGGCCATTAATGAAGCCATTAGCACCGTGTAGTCCCGCAGGAAGCCAACACAGAAGTAGGCCAAAACAAGAGTGCTGAGTGCGCCGACAATCAAACCGGCACGGCGACCGCAGAATCCAAAGGCCATCAGGCCAAGCACTACACCTCCGCCTACGGAGGCCAGCAACTCAAATAGCCCTGCGGTTAGGCCGACCATAGGCAGCAGTTCAAATCGTGCGATGCAGAACATCACCAGGCCTGCGATTACCGCCGAGGTAAACGCCGTGTTGGTGACCCGGCTCCAGAAACAGCTGGCGATCACCGGGAAGACAATTGCGCCCCAGAGCGCGCCAACGAAAATCAGCATGATAAGAATGTCCATGGAGAAGCTGGCGAGAATCACCCCAATCAGCGTCGCCACAATCATGGTCAACCTGCCAATAAACAGCATCCTGGTCGGGTCGGGCTTGTTTTTCGCAATGTTCTTGCCATAGATATCGGCCATGACAATCGCAGACATGGCAGAAAGGTCCGAGTCAGCGGTTGAGGAGAGCGAGCCGATCACAAGAATAAAGAACAGTCCAATAAATACCGGCGAGAGGTACATCGAGACCATCTGCGGGATCAGGTTATTCATGTCGCCATTCATGGGCTCCATGCCGGTCATCAGCGCCATCAAGCCAATCATGCCCAAGCCGATAACAATCGCACCGTAGCCAATGGTCGCGGTGATAAAGGTCGGTTTGATATGGTCTTCACGCACGGCGAACAGGCGTTGGGAGATAGTCTGGTTACCAATCGCGTAGGCCAGCACCGCTACAAAGAAAGGGGCGCCCTGATTGAGGATGGCGTCCACCGAGAACAGATTTGCCTGTTCTGGAGTGAGCAGACTCATGCCGTTCAATAGCGTTTCCGGCCCGCCGATTGCGAACATCACTGCGGGGATGATTAGAATGGCGATGGCCATCATCGCCATCAGTTGGGCAAAGTCAGTAAGGACCGAAGCGCGGAACCCCGACCATAGCGTGTAAGACAGCACCCCAACGCCTGCGATCACCACCCCGGCTTGAAAGGAGAGTGGTGAGAGCACTGAGACCAGTGCGCCGGACGCCGTGAAGTTGACCATCAGGCTGATGATACTGCCGAGTATGTTGGAGGAGGCAAGAATCAACTGGCTGGAGGCGCCATGCCGGGCGTGGATCAGCTCACCCAGAGTGTGCGCATTGGGCGCCAGCTTGCGAAAGCGACGGCCAAAGGGGTAGATGAACAGGATCATCAACGCGCCCCACAACCCGTAATGCAGGGGGCCTGAGATGCCATAGGTATAACCCGAGGTCGCAGCGGCGTAAAAGGAGGCAGCCCAGATCCAGGTGGCGGTCATGCTGGCGGCGCCAAGGCCAAAGCCGATCTGATGGTTAGACACCATGAAGGCGTCGGTATTTTCCTTTTTCTCCTTGATCAGTAGGGTCAGCAGATAAGTGCCGCCGTAAAAGAACACCAGTAAAGCGAGGACCGTCAGGGTCGAGAATTGATAGAAGTTTTCGTTGTACATGGAATACCCATAGGTTTTGCAGCCCAGCATCCTAAATAGCAACCAGCGTTCCGTTGTCGGAAAGGTCGCCACAGGACGTGAGCAAAAAAACAGAACATCTTTCTAGGTATGTCTGTAGCGAGATAAGACTGCGGTTGGCAGTCTGGCCTTGCACTTGCAAGCGTCAGGTGCTGGAAACACCTTAAGCCCTAGATAGGGGGGCCAGGTCAACGCTTGCCATGATGCGTAATAGCGAACGCAATAAAGCGGTGGCAAGGTCGAACCGAAGAGGTACCTTACGCCTTTACGCTCGAACAGTACAGGTTGACGCCCACGCCGACATGTGATAGTTGAAGTGAGGCGCGAACATATCCGCCCCAGGTTGGCTCACTAAAAACAGAAGGCTTGGGACGGGCCGCTAATTTGGCACTGGGTGGTATTTCAGCGCATCAATGGGCAGCCTGTGGTGCTGGATTCCGCCAGCTATCTGTCCGCTAATATCCGCACAGATTTTGATGCTATGCATCCTGCCTGGTGGATTGAGGTCCTTGACCCATGCTCAAGTGACGATAAATAACGCCACTCGCGCCGACTATCCTGCGCTTCTGAAAATATGGGAGGTCTCGGTTCGTGCCACCCACCCTTTTCTGGCAGAGAGCGATTTGCTATTACTAGCTTGTGAGCGCATATAAAAAACGGCCCGAAGGCCGTTTTTTATGCCGTGGCTAGCTGCTTGGCTAACCCTTATACGCTATAGCTTATCCTGGGTTTTATGCTCAAAGTCGCTGGCATCGTGGCGTTCATGCAGCTGTTCGCTGGGCTCGCCAAATGTGCGGTTAACCATACGGCCCCGTTGTACGGCAGGGCGTGCATCAAGTTCTTCTGCCCAGCGGAGCATGTTTGTATACGTGTGCGCTTCCAGAAATTCAGCCGCTTCGTAAACGCGGTTTTTCACCAGGGCGCCATACCAGGGGTAAATCGCCATATCCGCAATGGTGTACTCATCGCCCGCCATATAGCGGTTATTGGCCAAATGGCGGTCAAGTACATCGAGCTGGCGCTTTACTTCCATGGTGTAACGGTCGATAGGGTACTGGTACTTTTCAGGAGCGTAAGCGTAGAAGTGACCAAAGCCACCGCCGAGTATCGGGCCGCTGCCCATCTGCCAGAATAACCAGGAAAGGCACTCGGTACGCTTGGCTGGGTCGGTGGGCAAGAAGGCGGAAAATTTTTCAGCCAAGTAGAGAAGAATAGCGCCTGACTCAAAAACGCGCTGAGGCGGGTTAGTGCTGTGGTCCATCAACGCCGGGATTTTGGAGTTGGGATTAACGTCTACAAATCCGCTGCCGAACTGATCGCCTTCACCGATTTGGATCAAGTAAGCGTCATACTCAGCGGCTTCGATGCCTTTTGCTAATAGCTCCTCAAGCATGATGGTCACTTTAACGCCATTGGGGGTGGCCAATGAGTAGAGCTGAAGCGGGTGTTTACCAACGGGCAGCGCTTTATCGTGAGTAGGCCCCGCGATAGGTCGGTTAATGTTGGCAAATTTACCGCCATTGCCCGGTTCCCATTTCCAAACGCGCGGTGGGGTGTAAGACGTATCGCTCATCATGGCCTCGCTGTGACGTGTCGCGGGCAGCGCCCGGTGGTAAAAATAATCAATTCAAACGTAATAGGTACTCTATGAGGGTAGTAAAACGCAGGTACAAGGGGCGAGAATAATTAGCCGTGTAATAAAATGACGGATAAGTCACCAGGGAGGCAATCATGCAAACCATTGGGGTGCTGGGCGGAATGAGCTGGGAGTCCACGCAAAGCTATTATCGCGCCTTGAACGAGGGCGTAAAACACGCGCTGGGCGGTCTCCACTCGGCCAAAATTGCCATGGTGAGTGTCGATTTTGCTGAGATTGAGGCGCTGCAAAAGCAGGGGGATTGGGAAACCGCTGGAAAAATTCTTGCTGAGGCGGCGTACAATATTGAGCTAGCAGGCGCTGACTTTTTACTGCTGGCCACCAATACCATGCATAAAGTGGCACCCGCGATTGAGCACGCTATCAGCATCCCGCTGTTACACATCGCTGATGCGACCGCTGAGCAGCTGCGAAAGGACGGTATAACGCGTGTTGGCTTGTTGGGTACGCGCTTTACGATGGAACAGGATTTCTACAAGGCGCGTTTGCGGGACACATTTGGCATTGAGGTCGTGGTGCCAGAGGAGGGGCAACGCGAGACGGTTCATCGCATTATTTTCGATGAGCTATGCCAAGGGAAGATCAACGATGACTCCCGTGAGCACTATCTGAAGGTGATCGCCAGCCTGCATCAACAGGGCGCTCAGGCGGTCATTCTAGGCTGTACAGAAATTGCCTTACTGGTAGAGCAAGCACATACCGCTGTGCCGCTTTACGATACCACTGCCCTGCATGCTAGCGGAGCAGTGGAGCGTGCGCTTAATAATTAACGGGTGGTTAACGCTAAAACGTTAAGCAAGCGTTAGGGTAACGTCGATATTGCCACGGGTAGCGTTGGAGTAAGGGCATACGATATGGGCCTTGTCGACCAGATCCTGAGCGATGCTCTTGTCAATGCCGGGAAGGCTGATTGTTAGCTCGACTTCGATACCAAAGCCGGTAGGAATGGCACCAATACCTACACTGCCTTCAATGGTGGTATCCTGGGGAAGCGTTACTTTTTCCTGGCTGGCAACATGTTTTAGAGCGCCTAAAAAGCAAGCAGAGTAACCTGCCGCAAACAGCTGCTCCGGGTTGGTACCCTCACCGCCTGCTCCGCCCAGCTCCTTGGGAGTGCTGAGTTTGACGTCCAGCGCGCCGTCAGACGACTTGGCACTGCCTTCACGGCCACCGGTCGCGTGGGCATGGGCGCGGTAAGCAATTTTTTCGATAGACATAGCAGTTTCCTTTTTGGGACGAGTAATAGGGACGTCTTTTAATGATGATCAAGTTCCAGCTCACTGCACGGCTCTAGCCTACAAGGTTCTAGGGTTTGTCTGAAAAGTCGACGAGCGAAGACAAGACAAGGCAAAAATTGGCGAAAAAACGGAGTTTACATGTGTAAATGAGTATTTTGAGCCAATTTTTAACGCCGTATTGTCGAGCGCAGACACTTTTCAGACAGAGCCTAACGCGGGCATGTCGGCTCCCTACTTGATGCAATGGGTTAATGTAGCGTGTCATACGCTCGCTTACCAGCGCTAGACGTTGGTTGTAAAAGGGCGGTTTTGCTTTGACACGCTTGTGCTGGGTCTTTTAATCTTTAAGCAATTGTTACCGGTAACAGCACGGTATTCAGGCTGTAGATATCCATTCAATCCACACCCTGCCAGTCATCCTGACAACAATGGTTGTGTGCCCTCGCAAATCAGGCCTTAAGCTCGGAGAATTTATCTAATGAACCCTACTTCTTATCGTATTTTGGTGATGGGTGCCTCCGGCTGCGGAAAATCCCACATTGGCCAGCAGTTGGCAGCCGCCATGAATGCTACGTTTATTGACGGTGATGATTATCACCCGCCTGCTAACGTAGCCAAAATGGCGGGTGGAACGCCGCTTAATGATGATGATCGTCAGGAGTGGCTTGAGAAGCTGTCGTCACTGTTTGCTCACTACCAGGCCCGGAATGAAACGGCGGTGATTGCGTGTTCGGGCTTAAAGCGGCGTTATCGGGATTGTTTGCGCAAGGGCGATTCAGCGCTGCAAATTCTGTACCTGGAAGGAAGTGCTGAGCTATTGCGTGAGCGCCTGGCCACCAGAGAAGGGCACTTCTTTAAAGGAGATAACATGCTGGCCAGCCAGCTTGCCGATTTACAACCGCCGGGTGATGATGAGGCCGTTAGCCTGTCCATTGCGCTCTCACCAGAGGAGATTGTGAGCCGATTTACTGGCACACTCAATGTGTGGCTACCTTCGCCATCCAGCTAATCGTTGTTATAGAGGCAGTATCCCGTTTGAAGAAAAAACGCCCAACGCTACAAACTATTGCTGACCAGGTCGGGGCAACCAAAATGACGGTGAGTCGTTGCCTAAGAGACCCGGAAACTGTTTCAGAAGGCTTGCGCGAGCGTATTCTTAGCGTGGCCGAGCAGGTCGGCTATATTCCCAACCGAGCGCCGGATCTACTTTCGCGTGCTACCAGCCACTCTATTGGCGTACTGGTTCCTTCGCTGACGAACCAGGTCTTTGCTGATGTCATCGTGGGAATTGAGAAACGTACCGAGCCTGCCGGTTATCATCTTATGCTGTCTCACTATGGGTATAGCCCGGCCGTTGAAGAGCGAAGCTTGGCATCGGTGCTTTCTTACAACGTGGATGGGGTGATTCTTTCGGACCATCATCACACTCCCCGCACGCTGCGAATGCTGGAAACCGCTGGTATTCCTGTGGTGGAAATCATGGACACTCATCATAAGCCGTTACAGCAGGCGGTAGGCTACGACAACGTCGCCGCGGCGTTTGATATGGTGAGTGAAATGATTCGCCATGGTCGGCAGCAGATTATTTATCTGGCTGTGCGGCTGGATGAGCGCACGCTGCAACGTGAGCAGGGCTACCGCCAGGCGATGGAGCAGCACGGTCTAACACCGGTAACGCTGCATAGCAGCCAACGCTCCTCTTACAGCGTAGGGGCAGCGCTTCTAGAGCAAATTTTAAACGACTACCCCCATACGGATGGTATTTTCTGCACCAACGATGACGTGGCCGTTGGGGCGTATTTTGAGTGTCAGCGCCGTGGTATTAACGTGCCTGGGCAGATGGCGATTGCGGGTTTCCACGGTCACGACGTGGGGCAGGCAATGACGCCAAAGCTTGCTAGTGTCATCACGCCACGCCAAGCCATTGGCGAGGCTGCCGCGCAAGCACTGCTGGCCAGGATTCAGGGCGAAGCGGTGGCTGATCATACGGTCGACTTGGGCTATCGCATAGAGACAGGCGCCACGCTATAGCAGGTTTTCATCGGGCTATTAAAGAGAAGCCGCACTGGTGATAAGTGCGCTTGCTGGTTAGAGTAACCATTTTCGTTTGTATCGAGGCTATCGTGCATATCTCCGAGCTCAATATTTATCCGGTCAAATCTTTAAAGGGTATCAGCCTTACCCGCAGTGAACTGCTGCCCACCGGCCTTGCATGGGACCGCCGCTGGATGCTGGTTGATACGCAGCAGCGCTTTGTGACTCAACGCCAGCGGCCTGCGTTAGCCACGGTAGAAGTGGCCTTAACCACCGACGCCTTGGTACTTTCGCACCCCAATGTTGAGCCACTTTCGATACCGCTTGCAGAACCGAGCGGCAACCTACGTATCGTTCAGGTCTGGAATGATCACTGTAAGGCGTGGCCTGAAAGCAGCGACGTTTCAAGCTGGCTGGAAGCTGCTTTAGGTGAACAGGGCAGTGGCCTGAGCCTGGTCCGTTTCGACACGCAGTTTAAACGTCCGATAGAAACGGCGTTTTTAAACGGGGATGACGCCGACACGCTTTTTGCTGATGGTTACCCCTTTCTGATTGCTTCAACCGGCTCTCTCAATGCGCTCAACCGTGCCCTTGAGGAGAGTGGTTGTCAGGCTATTCCCATGAACCGTTTTCGGCCCAATATTGTGGTCGAAACCGACAAGCCATGGGCTGAAGATGGTTGGCAAGCGCTACAGGCTAGTAATGGAGCATTTGAACTTATTCTGCGAAAACCATGCAAACGCTGCAAAATTACCACGGTAGACCAGCAAACGGCCCAGATACCTGAGCCTGCCGAGCCGCTTAAAACGTTAATAGGCCTGAATACCCAGCCTGAATTAAAAGGCGCTTATTTTGGACAGAACGCGACGCTGCATCGTGGTGAAGGAAGCATTATTCATGTGGGGGATACGCTGGTGGCTGAGGCGCGTGGCGCTTGAGCCGCAGCAGTCGGGTGGCCACAGCCGTGCCGAGCAGGGTAATTACCATGCCTATAACGATCTGAAGGCTAAGCGTCTCACCCAGGAGTAAATAGCCCCACAACAGGGCGCTAACGGGTACCAGGAATGTAACGGTTGATGCGGCCGTGGCACCTGCGCTGGCTAACAAACCAAAATAGAGTAAAAAAGCCAGCGTAGTGCTGAATACAGCAAGTGCTATGGCGTTGCCCCAGGCAAGCGGGCTAATCGGCTCGCTGGGCCAAAGTAAAATGCCGGGGATAAGAAGCACCAAGGCTGACATTGCGCAGCTGCCTGCGGCAAGTACCCGAGGCGGCAAATGGCCCAAGCGTGTTTTGGAGTAATTGCCCGCCATGCCGTAGCAAAAGGTTGCCCCTAATACGGCAATGATAAACCAGCCATCGCCGCCCAAGGCAAAGTCCAGCCTATTAGCAGAAAGCACATAGACTCCCGCCAAGGCAAGCGCCAGCCCTAAATACTGCTGGCGCTGTATAGGCGTGGCAAAGAACAGCGCGCCTAATAGAGCCGTAAAAATGGGCGTGGTGGCGTTAATCAACGAGGTAAAACCAGCCTCCAGCCGTGTTGTTGCCAGCGCCAGCAGCGAAAACGGCAGCACATGGTTCATGATGCCTAGTAATAGCAACGGCCCTTTATGCTGCCAAATAAGCCGCAAATAGTGAACGCTGAGCAGCAGCGGGATAAGCAACAGCGCCCCAACGCCCATGCGCACTAAAACAAGCGGGATAGCGCCAAACTCCGGCGATGCAACGCGCATGAAAATAAACGACAGGCCCCAAAGTGAGGAGAGTATGACCAGGCGCAGCGCATCCGCTGATGACATGACGTGTCCTTGACGTTGGCGTACAGAGTGCTTTCGGCTTGCTGATTTCACTCTGCTGGGTAGCATAAGAGGGTTAGCGCGGCCTGGGAAGCACTCATCATCTGAGTTCGGCACGGTGCTAAAAATCAGCTACGCTGAACGGGGTGGTTAGTTGCTCTATGCGAGTGACCATTCAACCTTTTTTGATCATATCAGTATCCACTGATCAATCAGGTCTTTCGCTATCACTGATAAGGAGTTTTTCATGGATCGTAAAGCTAGCGCACGTTGGGAAGGTGGACTGAAGGATGGAAAAGGCACCGTTTCAACCGAAAGTGGCGCTCTCAGTGCTAATTACTCCTTCAAACAGCGTTTTGAAGACGAAAAGGGCACCAATCCGGAAGAGCTGATTGGCGCCGCGCATGCCAGCTGCTTTTCAATGGCGCTTTCCAAAGTTTTAGGCGAGGCTGGTTATACCGCTGATGCTATTGATACCACTGCCAGCGTTAAGCTTAAGCAGGATTCAGCAGGCTTTAGCATTTCTAACATTCATCTGGATGTCACCGCTGAAGTAAGTGGTGCCGATGAAGAGAGCTTCAAAGAGGCCGCTCAAAAGGCCAAGGAAAATTGTCCCGTATCAAAAGTGCTCAATGCTGAAATCAGCATGACGGCCCAGCTAAAAGGCTAGCACTTTATTGATTAGCGCTACGTTTAATAACGTAGCGCTTTTTTAATAGCCAAAATTTTATAATGGGTGGTAGGTCGAAATTATAAAACAATAAAACGCTAGTGCATGCCGTTTAGTGTGTAGGCTGATATAGCGGAAAGGTGAAGAGAGTGAGCTTTATAAGGTGTCTGAAAAGTAAAAATATTTGATGTTGTTGATTTTATACTAAGCGCTTGGTGTGCATGTTTGACTGCGTTATAGCGCTCAAATATACACTATATTTTAAACGCTAGATAAAATAAAAAGCCTTAGCAGAAGCTAAGGCTTTTAGAACTAGTGTACGAAGGTTGCTTTATGCGTCTACTTCGTCACGCTCAAATTCAGCGGCTTCTTCAAGCGCTTCTTTTGAAGCGTTAACGCGGACATCATATTTGTTACCTTCCGCATCCCAGATCAGTTCGAGTGAATCCCACTCGATGGCGACATCTTTTTCACCCATGCCAAGGAAGCCGCCAACACCGATGATCACAGCGGTCACTTGACCACTCTCATCAATAATCAGGTCGTGGATAGTGCCGATATTCTCGTCATCTTCGACGGTGCTTTTAACATGATGGCCCTTAAGGGAGTCTGAGTAGAAAACGTTTTCTGGCACACTGGTCAGATAGGTTGCTTCAACTTCAACGGTCGTTGATGTTGTTTCTTCGGCACTTACATTACCCGCTGCTAGCATGAAAGCAGGAACCATTAGTGTACCAATGACGGCTGATTTGATCATTTTCATTCCTCTTGCTCCTTGATAAGGCTCAGTATCTTACGTTGGTGTCTAAATCAAATAGTGGAAGTTAACGATTCAGAGCGATCCAGTTTATGAACCAGGCAGTGATGCTTGAACCGCTGCCTTTGCCTTTCCTTAAAATGCAGAATATACATTAGGTGTCAAAGGCTTGATGATCAGTTGCAAAGTATGCTTTAAGCGTTGTTTGCAATTAAAAAGCCTTGTTACGGTTGTGTGAAGCTCCGTATCTGACACAATATCAATGTAGTCGTTGTACTCTGTTTTTCAATAGTATTATTAATATATTTTTTAAATATCGGATTTTTAAGGACGGTTGGCAAGGCTTTACAATCAATGGAAAGTTCGTGGTGCTAGTTAACTGCGGCTGTGTCAGGGTGGCATGGAAGCCTGCCTCTTTTGAGAAGACTTCTCTGGGGTATGTATGCCGCTTTGATAGGGGTTAAGTAGCAGTTTTCGTACAAAGCCTAGCGGGCAGGGTCCAGTACACCGCCTAGCGAAGCATTACGCCTAAACCAGCCAGCAATGCTGGCGCGTGGTTGGTGGGTGGGAAGCACCTCGTGAGGAACGGTTTCTGACAAAAAGCAGGCAAACGTTCCGGCTTCCGGTACAACACGGGCAACTTCCTTGCTGGCATCATCAGGATGATAGATCACCATTTCGCCGCCGCCATCGCTTGGCCATTGAGGATTTAAATAGCCAACGGTAGAAATTACCCGGTTGGCGCGGCCGCGAAAGCTGTCCAAATGGCGCTGGTAAAAAGCGCCCGCCGGATAGTGGGCAAAATGCGCTTCATACTCAAAAAGGCCTAAAAACAGCGCCTGGTTAAGCGACTGCTGTAGCTCGCCCATTGCATCAAGATAGTGGCGTTGGGCTTCACTTTGACGGTCCAGCCAGTGGATGGCATCACCGCGAATATCCTTGCGCAAATGATGCTGCTGACCTCGGCCAATCCCGGCTTCTTCAAGCGCATCATGCTCGGCCATGTGCGAAAGCTCACGGTGTAAGGCGTGGCAAAGATCAAGATTGATCGCCGCGCGCCCCACATACCAGCCTTGCTCCACCAGCGCATCAACAATCGCTACTTGTACAGCGGGCGTTAACACGGGCGACGTGGTGAAGTTTGAAAGCATCATTTGCGTATACTCTTCGGCATCGCCGGGTGGCGGTCAGCGGGCAGTCGGCTGGTACGTTCGGGATAGTGCCGTAGTATACCTGGGGGTTGTTGATATAAGTCGATGGGCATGCCAAATCCTTCGGCTAACAACTCGACAAGCATCATCGCTGAAAGCCCCCAAATCACATGGCCATCCACGTGGTAGCTAGGCACGTAATGAGGCACGCCATCGACAGGAATGACATCTGTATGGGTACGTTGGTCCTCTAAAAAGTGGCTAAGTGGGACTTCAAAGATAGCGTCTAATTCACCGAGGTCTGCGACCAAAGGCAAATCCGGTGGAATAATGCCCACCCACGGAGTTACCCGCAGGCCATGCAGCGAAATCACATCTGAAAGTCGGCCTAGCGGCTCGACCACCGCTGGGTCAAGAGCGATCTCTTCCTGAGCTTCGCGCAGCGCTGTGGCGTAAAGATCCGTATCTTCCGGCTCGCGTTTGCCGCCGGGAAACGCAACCTGACCGCTATGGGTAGCTAAGTGGCTTGCCCTGCGTGTAAACAGCAAGGTAGGCGATGCGCGATCAACCACAGGAATCAGCACAGCGGCTTCGCGCATCTGAAATTGGTCCAGCCTTTGAGGGTTGAGCTGTTGCAGCCGTTTGCGTAGATTCTCTAACATGGGGTATCCCGTCACTTTGTCCCTTTTACCCAGCAGTGGTTATGTGCGTCAAGCATCGATAACGTGTGCCATTTAGCCGTAGGAATATGCCATGAATTTTTGCAGCCAGTGCGGCGATAACGTACGTTTCGCGGTCCCCGAAGGTGATGACCGGCCGCGCTACCTATGCGATGCCTGCGGTACTATTCACTACCAAAACCCGCGCATTGTCGCTGGAACGCTACCCGTCAGTGGCTCCAAAGTCTTGTTATGCAAACGTGCCATCTCACCTCGTAAAGGCTACTGGACGTTGCCTGCCGGGTATATGGAAAACGCGGAAACGACGCAACAGGCTGCCGCCCGCGAAACCCGTGAGGAAGCGCATGCCGAGGTGCTCCTGGGCGACCTTTATACCCTGATTGACTTACCGCATATTAATCAGGTGTACATGATTTTTCGCGCAGAGCTTGTCGGTGGCTTTAGCGCTGGTGTTGAAAGCCTTGAGGTCGCCTTGTTTGATGAGCATGAAATCCCTTGGGATGAGATTGCCTTTCCAACCATTGAGCGAACGCTGCATCATTTCTACCGGGACCGGCTCCACCATCACTTTCCGCTACATACGGGCACGATCACATCTGAGGATCGTGAACGTTACTTTGGTAGCGCCTGATTGAGCAAGCGTTAAAGCTCGGCAAGCTGCCAAACATCATAAGCGACTTCTTCATAAGGGTGGGCAAGCTTAAGCGCGGCGATAGCCGCGTGTATGCAGGTGTCTTGGCAAACGAGCTCCACCTTAACCTCTTCAATGTGCTCGAGTGTTCCGACTGCGCCGATATGCGGGGCAGCACCCGAAAGCGGACGAAACTGACCGGTGCCACGGGTTTGAAAGCAGCAGGCTTCATAGTTGCCGATTCGCCCGGCGCCCGTCTCGAAAACGGCTTCTTTAACGCTTTCGGCATCGTCAATGGGCACAAAAAACGCAAGCTTATACATGCCATACTCCTGTTAAAAACGTGTCTTTAAAAAAATGGCGCTTAAAGCACAGCCTAGTGACATATTAGCGAACAGACGGCTTCTGGTCGCATGATTAGCTTTGTATGATGACGCTTTTGTGAATATGGTTATCGTCACGTTATCAATAAAGGCAGGATGCCAACCGATGGATAAATTTGAGGTGAAGTTGGACCAAGCGGCCAGAGCCGCCTGGATGTCGTATGTGGGCGGCCTAACGCAGGATGAAATCGCAAGCCAGTTGGGTGTTTCCCGGCCAGGCGTACAGCGTCTGTTGGCGTTTGCGCGCCAGGAAGGGTTGGTGAAGGTGCATATTGACCATCCTATTTCGAGCTGCATGACGCTTGGTCACACGCTGCGTGAACATTTTGGGCTGACCTTTTGCGATGTAGTGCCCGCTGAGACGGTATCTTCGGAAAATGCCACGCACTACCTGGGTGTTGCCGGGGCAGAGCGCATCGGCAAGTTGGTTGAGCGTAGCGAGCCGTTGACGCTATCACTGGGTAGTGGACGCTCTGTGCGGGCAGCGGTAGAAGCGCTTGATCGAACGGAGCGGCCCCAGCACCGGTTTGTGTCGCTGGTGGGGAATGTCGCCCGGGATGGCTCGGCCAACCGCTACGACGCGGTGATGTTATTGGCTGACAAAACCGGCGGCGAGCGGTTCTTACTGCCAGCGCCGGTGGTGGCCGAATCGATTGACGAGAAAAACGCAATGCTTTCCCAGCGCCTGTTTCAAGCTATCGCCAATGTGGCTCGGACGTCGGAAGCCGCGTTTATTGGGGTGGGGCGAATCGACCGCCAGGCGACGTTGTTCCAGGACCACTTTATTAGTGAGCGCGAGCTTGATGAGTTGTTGGGCTTGGAAGCCGTGGGGGAACTGCTCGGCTGGCCGTTAAATAGCCAAGGCGAAGTCATTGACTGCTCCATTACTCGGCGCGTGACAAGCTTGCCGCTTGAGCATTTTGGAAAGCATCTTATGGTCGCGATAGCCGGTGGCTACGATAAAGCGTTAGGCATTCATGCGGCGCTAAAAGGCGGCTGGTTAAAAGGATTAATCACTGATGAAGTGGCGGCACGGCGCATTGTTGAGCGGTTACATTCCCGCCAAGCGTAGCGCGTTAAAAAGAGGCGTAACCATAAAGTCTAAGCCGTAGGGCTTTGATTTTTTTTGTCCTACGTACGATCATTTGTTCGAAACATGATCAAAATGATCAGGCGATAATAATGCCAACATTAGCCAAAGGAGAGTTATATGCGACTCGCGCGTCACTTGCCCGTCACCACCTTAGCAGCGGCCATTGCTGTGGCAGGCCATGCTCAGGCACAAACTGAAATCACGGTCGCCACCGTTAATAATAACGATATGGTGATCATGCAGAGCTTGACCGATGCGTTTGAAGAGACGCATCCCGATATCAAGCTGGACTGGGTCGTGCTGGAGGAGAACGTTCTTCGTCAGCGCATGACCACCGATATTGCCACGGGTGGTGGCCAGTTTGATGTTATGACGATTGGCGCTTATGAAGCACCTATCTGGGCGGAGCGCGAGTGGCTTGAGCCCTTGAATGACCTGCCTGATGAGTACGCCGTAGACGACTTGTTGACCTCCGTACGCGACGGGCTAAGCCTTGATGGCACGCCATACGCGCTGCCGTTTTATGCGGAAAGCTCGATGATGTACTACCGCAAAGACCTCTTCGAGGAGGCTGGGATTGAAATGTCCGAACAGCCGACCTGGAGCGAGGTACGTGACTGGGCCGAGCAGCTCCACGGCGCGCAGGAAGGGGTGGCGGGTATCTGCCTGCGTGGCAAACCCGGTTGGGGTGAAAATATGGCCTTCGTCTCGACGCTGGTAAACACTTATGGTGGCCGTTGGTTTGATGAAGAGTGGAATCCTGAACTCAATTCTGAACCCTGGGTGAATGCCATCGAGTTCTATGTGGACCTGCTAGGTAACTATGGCCCGCCCGGCGCCAGCTCCAACGGCTTTAATGAAAACCTGGCGCTATTCTCACGGGGAAACTGTGCGATGTGGGTGGATGCTACCTCCGCCGCGGGAACGCTTTATGATGGCGACGAGTCCAGCGTAGCCGACAACCTTGGTTTTGCCCCAGCGCCCGTGGCACAAACGCCCAAAGGCTCGCACTGGTTATGGACCTGGGCGCTGGCGATTCCTGCCTCCTCCGAGCATAAAGATGCTGCTAAGCAGTTTATCACTTGGGCGACATCACAAGAGTACATTGAGCTGGTTGGCGAAACTCAGGGTTGGACCAACGTACCGCCGGGCACTCGCGAATCCACCTACGCCAATGAGCATTACACGGAAGCGGCGCCTTTCGCTGATTTTGTGCTGAGCGCGATTCAAAATGCCGACCCGACCGACTCCACGCTAGAGCCGAACCCTTATACCGGTGTGCAAATTGTCAATATTCCTGAATTCCAGGCGATTGGCACCCAGGTAGGGCAGAGCATTGCCGCTGCGTTAACCGGTGACACCACGGTAGAGCAAGCGCTAAACAGCGCTCAGCGCGCCACTGAGCGCACTATGCAGCGAGCGGGTTACAACGACTAATAAGTAAAAGCGCCTACCCGTTACGCGGGTAGGCGTGTTGTAACGGTTTCTCGTTGGTTTTTTCGCGCAGGTATTCCCATGACTAAAACACGTGCTTCTGGCCGTACGGTTGGCGGGCTAAGAACGTTATCGCTTCAAGCCCCCGCTGTGACGCTGCTGTTGTTATGGATGATCATACCGTTAGGCATGACGATATGGTTCTCCTTCCAGTACTACAACCTGCTAATGCCAGGCATGAGTGGCTTTGCCGGGGTTGAAAACTACGAGTATTTGCTAACCGACCCCGCACTTTGGAAGGCAATGGGCAATACCTTGCTGCTGGTAGGCTGGGTATTGGCGATTACCGTAGTGGGCGGCACGCTGCTGGCCGTTCTTTTTCAACAAGACTTTGCTGGTCGCGGTATTGCCCGAGTGCTGGCAATTTCACCCTTTTTTGTAATGCCCACCGTGAGTGCGCTGGTGTGGAAAAACATGATGATGCACCCCTCCAACGGGGTGTTGGCATGGTTGGCAAACTCGCTTGGCCTGCCTGCCGTGGATTGGTTTTCAGCGCTCCCGTTAACGTCCATCGTGATTATTGTGGCGTGGCAATGGCTACCCTTTGCGCTGTTGATTCTGCTCACCGCCATGCAGTCCCTGGATGAAGACCAGGTGGAAGCCGCACGAATGGATGGTGCAGGGCCGATCGCGATCTTCTTCTTTATAACGCTCCCTCACCTTAAGCGAGCCATCAGCGTGGTGATCATGATTGAGATGATCTTCCTGCTGACTATTTTTGCTGAAATTTTTGTGACCACCTCGGGCGGGCCTGGGCTTGCGACCACCAATTTGGCCTATCTGATCTACATGCGGGCGCTGCTTGATTTTGATGTGGGGGTTGCCTCAGCAGGCGGGGTCATCGCGATTATTCTTGCCAACATCGTGGCGATTTTCCTGGTGCGGATGGTTGCGAAAAACCTTGAAGATTAGCGCTTTGGGCACTTGGAGAATATAAATGTCATTATTACGTTCTACTACGCCAGCTCAAAACGTGTCGGGGGTGGGTACCGCCCGCGGGTCAGCCGGCATGAAAACGCTCGTGATTACGCTGGTGGGCTGGTCGGTAGCGCTGGTGATTTTCTTCCCGATTTTATGGATGATACTCACCGGGTTTAAAACCGAATCGGCCGCAATTGCCGACCCAAGCTTTATCTTTACGCCCACGCTTGAAAGCTATGAAGCCGTGCAGGCGCGCTCAGGCTACGCACGCTTTGCGCTGAACAGTGTCGCTGTCGCCTTTGGCTCGACGTTTCTGGCGCTGTTAATTGCTATTCCTTCGGCTTATGCCATGGCCTTTCTGCCCACTAAACGTACCAAGGGTACGTTGCTCTGGATGCTCTCTACCAAGATGCTGCCGCCTGTTGGCGTGTTAGTACCGATCTACCTTATTTTCCGCGATGTCGGGCTGCTGGACACCCGCACGGGGCTGATCATTATTTACACACTAATGAACCTGCCTATTGTGGTGTGGATGCTTTACACCTTCTTTAAGGACATGCCCAAGGACATCCTTGAAGCCGGGCGAATGGACGGTGCCTCGACGCTACAAGAAGTGTTCTTCTTGCTCTTGCCGCTCACTCTGCCAGGCATTGCCTCTACCGGTTTGCTCTCGGTTATCTTGAGCTGGAACGAAGCGTTCTGGAGCCTCAATCTCACCTCTTCCAAGGCAGCACCGCTAACCGCTTATATCGCCTCGTTCTCAAGTCCTGAAGGGCTGTTCTGGGCCAAGCTCTCGGCGGCTTCTACCATGGCCATCGCCCCTATTCTCATTCTTGGCTGGATGACCCAAAAACAAATGGTGCGTGGCCTGACCTTTGGCGCCGTCAAGTAAAGGAGTTTTGCATGGCAACCTTACAACTTAACAATATTACCAAGCGCTTTGGCGACACCTCGGTCATCAAAGGGATCGACCTTGAAGTTAACGACCGCGAGTTTGTCGTGTTTGTGGGGCCTTCCGGTTGCGGCAAATCAACGCTGATGCGCATTATCGCGGGGCTTGAAAGCGCCACTGATGGCGACATCGTGATTGATGGCCAGCGAATGAACGATGTGGGGCCTGCCGACCGTGGCCTGGCGATGGTGTTTCAAAGCTATGCCCTGTATCCGCACATGACGGTAGAAGGCAATATGGGCTTTAGCATGCGCCTGGCCGGTGTGCCCAAAGAGGAGCGCCGCGCCAAGGTGCTGGAAACCGCTAAAATACTTCAGCTTGAGCCGCTGCTTGACCGCAAGCCCAAGGCGCTTTCCGGCGGTCAGCGCCAGCGCGTGGCGATTGGTCGAGCTATCGTGCGCAACCCGAGTATTTTCCTGTTTGATGAGCCGCTTTCCAACCTGGATGCCGCGCTGCGCGTACAGATGCGTATTGAGCTTGCCCGCCTGCACGAAAAACTCAACGCCACTATGATTTACGTGACCCACGACCAGATTGAAGCCATGACCATGGCCGATAAAATTGTCGTGCTGCATGACGGCGTGGTTGAGCAGGTCGGTTCACCCATGGCGCTCTACCATCACCCGGCAAACCGCTTTGTGGCCGGATTTATTGGCTCTCCAAAAATGAATTTCTTTGATGTTGAATTAATCAGTACCTCGCCGGAAGGTGTTCAGGTTCGCTTGCCTGGTGGTGGCGAGTGCACGGTGCCCGTCAACGCCCAAGCACTTGAAAACGCGTCTTCTGAAAACACACCTATCGAAAGCCAGCCAGCCCTTGAGCTGGGCATTCGCCCCGAGCACCTGGTGCTTGATGAGGCGGGTGCGCTCAGTGGGCAAATTGAAGTGCTTGAGCGCTTGGGTGGGCAAACCTCGCTGTATGTACGTATGGGTGACCTGTTGGTAACGCTGATGACGGATGGGGATGTGGCCTATCGCGTTCACGAGACCATACGCTTTGGCTTCGCCCCTGATCGAGCACACTTGTTTGCGGCCGATGGCTGCGCGTTGCCCAGCCTTGCTCAGCATCCTCTGGCCGGGCTTACGCGACACGATAACCGCACATCAGGTGATGCTGAGGCGCTGGCATGAAGGCGGTTATATTTGATTGCGATGGCGTGTTGGTCGATAGCGAAGCACTGGCGGAAGGGGTGCTGGAGGAGTATCTCGGTAGGTGGCTACCCGATTTGAACATTGCCGAGCGGCTTGGCCAGGCGTTGGGAATGACCACCGGCGATATTCTTAAGCATCTGGAGCAGCACAGCGTGTATACGCTACCTGATAACGCCACTGAGCAGGTGGACGCGACTATTGAGGCGCGCTTGGCGCGTGAGCTTACCCCTGTCGCGGGCGCGCACGATGCCGTGCTGGCAATTCCCTTGGCCAAGGCGGTGGTATCCAACAGCCGCCGTCAGCGGGTTGTAGCGTCACTTGCATGCACCCAGCTGGCCGATGCCTTTGGCAAGGACACGCCTATTTTTACGGCGGACCAGGTAGCCAACCCTAAGCCAGACCCCGCGCTTTACCTGCTGGCTGCCACGCAGCTGGGCTATCTCCCCGGTAATTGCCTGGTCATCGAAGACAGCGTGGCGGGTGTCACCGCCGCCCACGCGGCCGGTATGTGTGTCATTGGTTTTGTAGGTGCCAGCCACGTGGATGCCGAACAGCCAGCACGGCTTTTAGACGCAGGCGCATGGCGTATTTTGGAGCACATGCAGGGGCTGAACGCGCTGGTGAATGAGTGGCAAGTACGCATTGCTAGCTAAGCAGGCGGCTGTTAGCACTCAACAACACTCAAATAAGACGGGGCGATAATGAAACTGACCGATAAAGTGGCGGTGATTACCGGGGGCGCACGGGGCATCGGCTTGGCAATTGCGAAACGCTATTTGGAAGAGGGGGCCAAGGTGGTGGTGGCAGATATTGATGCCGCGGCCATTGAGGAAGCGCTTGCCGTGCTGCATCAGGAGGCTCGTGGGCAGGAGACGTTAGGGGTCGTGCTTAATGTCTGTCAGCGTACCTCTATTGATGCCATGGTGGAAAAGGTCGTGGTGCATTTTGGCGGTATCGATATTTTGGTCAATAACGCCGCAGTTTTTGATTTGGCACCGGTGCTTGAAGTGACTGAGGAAAGTTTTGATAAGCAGTTTGCGGTGAATACCAAGGGGCTTTTCTTTACGCTACAGGCGGTTGCTCAATGGATGGTTGAGCAGGGGCGGGGCGGCAAAATTATCAATATGGCCTCCCAGGCGGGTCGACGCGGCGAGGCATTGGTGAGCGTTTACTGCGCCAGCAAAGCCGCCGTGATTAGCCTGACTCAGTCCTCTGGCCTGGACTTAATCAAACACGCGATCAACGTTAACGGCATTGCCCCGGGCGTCGTCGATACCCCGATGTGGGAAGCGGTGGATGCGCTGTTTGCCCGCTATGAAAACCGCCCCTTGGGCGAGAAAAAGCGCCTGGTCAGTGAAGCCGTACCCTTTGGCCGCATGGGCTTGCCGGAGGATCACACCGGTGCTGCGGTCTTTTTGGCCAGTGCCGACAGCGATTACGTTGTTGCTCAGACGCTCAATGTGGATGGCGGTAACTGGATGAGCTGAGGTGGTTATGACACCGGAACTTGATAGTCTTGCCCGCCAAATTATTGGTTCAGCCGAAGGCGCTTCACGCTATCTGGTTGCGCTTGCAGGGCCGCCGGGCGCAGGTAAGTCCTATCGTAGCGCTCTGCTTTGCGAGGCCATTAATCAGCTGCTTCCAGGCCAAGCGGGGCTCGTGCCTATGGACGGCTACCATTTCGACAACGCCATGCTGGGCAAGCAGCAACTGCCGATAAAAGGCGCGCCTCATACCTTCGATGTGGACGGGTTGCGCAGCGCCCTTGAACGTATTCGCCAAGCGCAGCATCCGGTCGCGGTGCCTGTCTTTGATCGGCCGTTGGATTTAGCGCGGGCAGGAGGGCGGCTCATCACCCTTGAGCAACGCATTGTGATTGTCGAGGGCAACTACTTGCTGCTCGACCGATCCCCCTGGCGTGAGTTACGCCCGCTGTTTGACTGGGCGCTGTTTCTGGACGTCGACGATGAGACATTGGTGGACCGGCTAATCCAGCGCTGGCTGGAAATGGGCCAGGACCACGCGGGGGCGCTGGAGCGCACCCACTGCAAGGATATGCTCAACGCGCAGCTCGTCAAACGCTGCTCTTTACCTCCTGATCAACGCTGGCACTAATGCCAATGCGCTGCTTCACCCTCTTTTAACCGTTTTCAAATCTACCCATCGCGCCAAGCAGGTTTTGGCTGGAGAGTACCCATGACCCGACTTAATAATCACAACCTGGGCAATCTAAACGGCGATGTCGCCACACCATGCTATGACCGTGCGAAGCTAACTCCTGGCATTGTGCATGTCGGCGTGGGCGGCTTTCATCGGGCTCATCAGGCCATGTACCTTGATGAGCTGATGCAGCAAGGGCTGGCGCTTGATTGGGGCATTGTGGGCGTTGGCGTTATGCAGGGTGATAAACGCATGCAGCAGGCGCTAGCCGCGCAGGATTACCTTTATACCCTGGTGGTTAAGCATCCTGACGGCCAGTACGCGCCTCGGGTTATCGGCAGCATGGTTAATTACCTGTTTGCCCCGGAGGACGTGGAGGCGGTCATTGAGCAGATGGCCGACCCGGACATTCGGATTGTGTCACTCACCGTGACGGAAGGAGGCTATAACTTCCATCCGGTGACGGGCGAATTTAATCTGGAAAATCCCCAAATGCGTGAGGATCTTGCGCACCCTGAAAAGCCCTCCACCAGTTTTGGCCTGATTGTCGAGGCGCTGGTACGCCGCCGTGAGCGCGGCATTGCTCCGTTTACCGTAATGTCGTGTGACAACATTCAGGGCAATGGCGACGTGGCCAGGCGCATGTTCACCGCCTATGCCCGTGCCCGCGATAACCAGCTGGGCGAGTGGCTTGCGTCAGAGGTTGCGTTTCCCAACGCCATGGTAGACCGCATCACTCCCGTTACCGCACAGGCGGATATTGACGAACTGTCCCAGCGCTTTGGGGTAGAAGACGCTTGGCCGGTCGTATGCGAGCCGTTTACGCAGTGGGTGCTGGAAGATCACTTCCCGCTGGGCCGTCCGCCGTTTGAGCAGGTCGGCGTGCAGGTGGTTGAGGATGTCGAGCCCTACGAGTTAATGAAACTGCGGCTTTTAAATGCCAGCCATCAAGCGCTCACCTACTTTGGCTATTTAGCGGGCTATCGCTATGCCCACGAGGTTTGCCAGGACCCCTTGTTTGTGGATTTTCTGCTCGGCTATATGCGTGAAGAGGGCTCGCCCACGTTGGCGCCTGTGCCCGGTGTCGACCTGGAAGCTTACCGCTTAACGCTGATTGAGCGGTTTGCCAACCCCGAAATTAAGGATACGCTAGCACGGCTGTGTGCCGAAAGTTCAGACCGTATCCCCAAGTGGCTGGTGCCGGTGATTCATCATCAGCTTGCTCACGGAGGCGAGATCGCGCGCAGCGCAGCGGTAGTGGCCAGCTGGGCACGCTACGCTGAAGGGGTTGATGAGCAGGGCGAGCCTATCGAGATTGTAGATCGCTTAAAGGAAACGCTGACTGCAATTGCCGCTGAAAACCGTACCCGCCCCAGTGCGTTTATCGACAATCGTGAGCTGTTCGGCAGCCTGGTCGACCATCCGCGCTTTTATGAGGCTTATGTCCAAACACTTAATTCGCTGCATAAGCACGGCGCACGGGCTACGCTTGAGGCGCTTGTGGCATCCAAAGGAACGCTGTGATGTATATTGGTGTGGATTGCGGTACCCAGAGTACCAAGGTCGTAGTGGTTGATGTGGAGCGCGGCGTTATCCTGGGTGAGGCAAGCCGCCCGCATCGGCTGGATGAAGGTGAAAACGGCCGCCGTGAGCAGGCGCCTTCTGAATGGTTGGCGGCTTTAAAAGGTGCCTTTTTTAGTGCCCTGGAGCGCGCTGGGGTCAATGCCTCACAGATTCGCGGTATCGGTGTTTCAGGTCAACAGCATGGCATGGTGGCATTGGATGCTGATGGCGTGCCGGTTTACCCCGCCAAACTGTGGTGCGATACCGAAACCAGCGCCCAAAACAGTGATCTTGTCGCCCGCTTGGGTGGTGAAGCAGGGTGCCTGGAAAAGTTGGGGCTGGTGCTACAGACCGGCTATACCGCCTCTAAAATCGCTTGGCTGCGCGAGCATCAGCCGGATGCCTACCGGCGCATCGATAGCCTGTTATTACCTCACGATTACCTGAATTTTTGGCTGACAGGCGAGCGTGTGACCGAAGCGGGCGACGCATCGGGCACCGGTTATTTTGATACCCGCACGCGGCGCTGGCAGCTGGAGGTGTTTGCTGAAATAGCCCCTGAGCTTGACCCGCAGCGCGTACTGCCACGCTTGTTGGAGGCTCATGAGCCGGCAGGGATTGTGCGCCCACTGATTGCCCGCGAGTTGGGGCTTGGCGATAACGTGGTGGTATCTTCAGGCGGTGGCGACAACATGCTAGGGGCAATTGGTACCGGCAATATTACCCCTGGTCTGATAACCCTTAGTTTGGGCACCTCCGGCACCGTTTGCGCTTATTCGCCTGAGCCTATTCTCTGCGATAACGCCATGGTGGCTAATTTCTGCTCAAGTACCGGCGGGTGGTTGCCGCTTATCTGCACCATGAACGTGACATCGGCCACCACGCGGATACGTGAACTGTTTGGTTTGGATTTAACAACGTTTAGCGACCTAGTGGCCAGCGCACCGGTAGGTGCTGAGGGCGTTACCGTGCTGCCGTTTTTCAACGGCGAGCGCGTACCCATGCTGCCGGATGCATCGGCTGATTTTTTGGGCTTGAACAGTATCAATACCCACCAGGCAAACCTGTGCCGTGCGGTGGTTGAAGGGGCCACATTGGGTTTGCGCTATGGGCTTGAGCTACTGGGCGATTTAACCGCAGGTGCCAGCCAAATCCGGCTGATCGGCGGCGGTGCCAATAGCCCGGTATGGCGGCAGATGGTGGCCGATATTACGGGTACGGAAGTGATATGCCCTGAGATTACCGATGCCGCTGCGCTAGGTGCTGCCATTCAAGCTGCATGGTGTGATCAACGTGCACAGGGCGTAACGCTTGAAGCGTTATGTAACCGCCTCGTACATCTTGATGCGCAATCACTTGCTGAGCCGAACCTTGCACGCGTTGAAGCGTATCAAGAGGTCTATGCGCGCTATACACAAGCGCTAAAGCAGCGTCATCAAAATGTATAACGACCTATAACGTTTTTAAAAAAATCGACGTACGCAGGGGTTAGCAGGCACACTGGGAGAATACTACCCAGCGGAGATGGCGATGGATGCTACCCTGCGAAGGCTACTCGACGCCCAGACGATACGGCCTACCGGTCAGTTACAGCCGCTTGGCGGTGGAGATAGTGCGGCGGTATATGCACTTGAAACCTCCCAAGGGCAGAGCGTGGCTGCCAGAGGCGCCCGCAAGCCTTTTGCATGGCGACTTATGGTCGGGCAACGTATTGATAACTACCCGTGGCCCTGCCTTGATCGACCCTGCCGTTTATCGTCATTATTCCGATGTGGATATTGCCATGCTGACGCTGTTTGGTTCGCCGGGTAGTGGCTTTTTTGATGCCTACTGGGAGGGTAACGCCCCGCCTGACTGGTCAAGGCGTGAGGCGCTGTTTCAACTGTGCCCGCTGCTTAATCATTTACTGCTTTTTGGAGCGACCTACCGCACCGATATTGAGCAACGCGTAGCCATACTTGAAACATACGCTCAATAAGCTGAAAGCGAAGTGGCAGTAATAGATGTAGCAAAAGAAGTAGTAATACAGGGATTACCCACTAAAGTATAAACAAGTAAGTATAAACAAAGGGGTAGGGCGATAGCGTGAAGACTAGCAGTGAAGCAGTGCCTGAAAATCCTGATGTCATGCTTTGGTCCAGGCTAACCGGATGCGGCTTGACAAGCTCGTTATTCATACAATTTTCTAGACTTCAAGTCTAGCATACATACATGAATGTAACTATAATGCCATCTTTCATAAATAGTTTACTAATAGTACCCCCATCATTGACACCTAGAGGCACCTACATGCGACTGGCACACTGGGCAGTCAATGCCCCTTTACGACCCCTATTACTGGCCGTTTTCACTGCGTCTATTGCGCTGCCTGCTCAGGCGGCAGACCTGATAACGGTCACGCGTGAAGCGCTGAGCAATAACGCCACGCTAAATTCAGCTCGTGCTCAGTACTCTGGGGTCGAAGCCGGTCGGGATGTTGCGAGAGGCGCGCTGTTGCCGCAGGTGAATGCATCAGGCAACGTGGCGCACCATGAACAATTTGAAAGTCAGTCAACGCGCACCATACCGGGCGCAGGTGGGGGTGCAGGTGTTGGAGGGGGAGATGATCGCTATAACAGCGTATCGCTGACCCTGGAAGCCACTCAAATGCTGTTTGATGAAGTGGCGCGCCAGCAATTCAATCAGGCTGATCGCGAAATCGACCAGCAGTTCTACCTGCTGGCTGCGACCGAACAACAGCTGCTTTTTGATGTTGTTAACGCCTATTTCGATATCCTTCGTGCGCATGACGTACTGACCACCCGACAGGCCCAAGAGCGTGCTATTGAACGCCAGTTGGAGCAGGCCAGTGAGCAGTTTGAAGTTGGTTTGATTGCCATTACCGACGTCGAAGAAGCACGCTCAAGCTATGATCAGTCGCGTGCTAATCGGCTCGCCGCTGAGAGTAACCTGCAGGTGGCTTTTGAGGTGCTTGAGCAGTTAACCGGTCAGCGTTACCCGAACATCAACGCGCTAGGCGATGCGATGCCGGTGGTGAAGCCTTCAAGCAATCGTGACTACTGGGTTGAACAAGCGATTGAGCTTAATCCTCAAGTCCTTGCTCAGCAGGCGGGCATCGAAATTTCACGCGTGGGCGTTGATATTGCCCGTGCCGGTCGCCTGCCCACGTTCCAAGCATTCGCCAACTATCAGCATGCCGATAATGATCGCGATGCGGTTAGCGGTTATGACGCCTCCGGTCAGGTCGGGATATCGGCCAATCTGCCTATTTATACCGGTGGCAGTACCAGTGCGAGTATCCGCCAAGGCACTTACCAGTTGGAAAGTACGCAGTACGAGTTTGAGTCTCAGCGCCGTACCACGATTCAGCAAGTGCGCTCGCTCTACACCCAAGTCAGCAATAACGTTGAAACGGTAGAAGCGCGTCAGCAAACTATCGTATCGGCGCGAAGTGCGTTGGAAGCCACGCAGGTAGGGTATGAAGTCGGCACACGTAATATCGTCGATGTGCTGAATGCCGAGCAGAATTATTACGACGCCATTGCTGATTATGCTGAGTCACGTTACGACTATGTCGTTAACTTCCTTGGGTTGCGCCAGCAGGCAGGGTTGTTGGATGTACCGGCGATCGAAGAAGTGAATGCCTGGCTAACGGATGATCAGGTGACCTTTGCAATACCTGATACCGATGGTGGCAGCTATGAGCGTGCCATGAATATTGGTGCGCCGCCTACGCCGGATAGGTAATCACAACGAATAGCCGTTGCTTTTAAAAGATAGCTTTTAACTCATGGCTTTACGGGTAAGTCGCCTGCACTTGAATAAAGCGTCATTTGTAATCAAGGCAGCCGCCAGCGCCGTCAATCAACGTTTTGAAAAGATCAAGGGAACCCACGCATGAGAAAAATGATTCACTCACGCCGAGCGAGTCTAGTAACGCTGATTGCCGCGCTAGTGTTGACGGCCTGTGGCCAGGACCAATCGCAAGAGCAGCAGGCCGAGCAGCAAGAGGCTCCGCCTCATAAGGTGGAAGTGGCGGAAGCGGTACGTCAGGATATTCCGTTAAATAAATCGTACCCTTCGTTACTGCGTAGCGATAGTGAAGTGACGCTGGTGGCACGTGTTAACGGTTATCTTGAAGAGCGTCACTTCCAGCCTGGCCAAATGGTGGAAGAGGGTGATTCGCTGTATACCATTGAGCCTGACCTTTACCAGTCAACGGTTAACCAGCGTGAAGCTGACCTGCAAAGTGCCCGTGCCGAATTATCCCGCGCCCAGCGCGATGCGCAACGCTTTGAACAGTTGCTCAGCCAAAACTCTGTAAGCCGTCAGCAATATGACCAGGCGCAGGCAGACCAACGTGTGGCACAAGCCAACGTTGCCCAAGCCGAGGCTGCACTACGCAGTGCTAACCTGGACCTTGGTTATTCAAATGTAACGGCCCCTGTGTCGGGCATGATCAGCTTGAGCCAGATTAACGTTGGCAACCTGGTTACCTCAGGAACAGAGCTTGCCACTATCACCCCGTTGGACCCGCTTGAAGTGCGTTTTCAACTGCCTCAGCGTGATGCCTTTGAGCTACGCCGCCAGTTACGTGAAGAGGGCGATACGTCCATTACCGCGCTGTTAAGCGTGCCCGGCGTAAGCGGTGCCAGCGGGTCTGAACTTGAAGGCCAGCTCGACTTCCTGGGCTCCCGCGTGGATTCCGGTACCAGTACCGTTCAGGCGTCTGCCAGCTTTGCTAATCCGGATGGCGCTATTCTGCCCGGCCAATTTGTGCGAGTACGTCTTGATGGTCTGCGCCGTTTTAACGTGATGGCAGTACCTGAAATTGCGGTCACTCAAGGCTTAATGGGCCCTCGCGTGTTTGTCCTGGATGAAAATGACCAGGCGCGCGAGCGCACGGTGCAGTTAGGCGATGTCGCTGGCCCTTGGCAGATCATTGCTAATGGTCTTGAAGAGGGTGACCGTGTGATCGTGGGCGACCCGGCGGGCATTGAGCCTGGAATGGCTATTGATCCACTGCCGTTTGATGGCGACGCCGATGAAGTAGTTGAGCGTGTTGAAGAGGCTGAAGCTCAGGAGCAACAAGAGCAAGCCGCTGCCGCTTCCCAAATGACAGAAGGTGCTGGTGATGTGCCTGCAGGGGAAGAGGAAGAGGGTACTCAATAATGAATTTCTCCAACTTCTTTATCAGCCGGCCGATTTTCGCCACGGTACTTGCGATTATCCTCACGCTGATAGGTGCCATGGCCATGCGGATACTGCCCATTGAGCAGTATCCAAGTGTGGTGCCGCCCACCGTGTCCGTACAGGCTCAATTCCCAGGCGCTGACGCTGAGACGGTCGCCCAGACGGTCGCTGCACCGCTGGCTGAGGCGATTAACGGCGTAGAGAACATGCTTTACATGACCTCTAACAGCGCTGATAACGGCATTATGAGCTTGAGTGTGGCGTTTGATATCGGCACTGATGGTGATATCAACACTATTAACGTGAATAACCGTGTTCAGGGGGCGCTTTCTCAGCTGCCCGAGCAGGTTCAGGCTCAGGGCGTTAACGTTTCACTGCGCTCTGACTCGATCCTTATGTTGATCGCCCTAACGTCCCCGAACGGCGATTACAACAACGTGTATATGCAGAACTACGCCACGCTTAATATCCTCGATGACCTACGCCAGGTGCCTGGCGTAGGTAATGCCGAGGTGCTGGGGGGTGGTGAGTTTGCCATGCGTATCTGGATGGACCCTGACAAGCTGGCGCAATACGACCTCACGCCGAGTGAGGTAGCTAATGCTATCCGTTCACAAAATACCGAAATCCCTGCCGGTAATTTAGCCGCCACGCCGCAAGGTAGCCCGCGCGCTTATACGTATACCATCACTGCCGGTGGCCGTTTATCAGATACGGATGATTTCCGTAATATCTATTTGCGCACTAACCCTGATGGCTCATCGCTACGCCTGGAAGATGTGGCACGCATTGAGCTCGGTGCTTCATTTTACGGCATTGACGCGCAGCTAAATGGTTCAACGATGACGCCCATCATCATCAACCAGCAGCCGGGCGCCAATGCGCTGGCCACTGCAAATGCGGTGCGCGAAACCATGGCAAACCTTGCCAGCCGCTTCCCGCCAGGGCTTGAGTATGTCACGCCGTATGACACCACGCAGTTTATCGATGCGTCGGTAGAAACGGTATTGCATACCTTTATTGAAGCCTTTCTGATCGTTATCGTGATCCTGTTTATCTTCCTGCAGAACTGGCGCTTTACCGTGATTGCCATGTCGGTGGTGCCGGTGTCGGTGATTGGTACCTTTGCAGGCTTTTACCTGTTTGATTTTTCTATCAACCTGCTAACGCTATTCGCCCTGGTGCTTTCAATCGGGATAGTGGTGGATGATGCGATACTGGTGGTGGAGAACGTTGAGCGTGTATTAGGCGAAGATGACGAGGTTACCGTTAGAGAAGCAACGGTTCGTGCCATGCGCGAGGTTGGCGGGCCGGTTATTGCCACCTCACTGATCATGGCCGCTGTTTTCGTGCCTGTTGCGTTTATGGGCGGCTTTACTGGGCAGATCTATCAGCAGTTCGCGATTACTGTCGCGATCTCGGTAGCGCTGTCAGCGCTAATGGCGTTAACGTTTACACCGGCGCTTTCCGCCATCTTCATCAAGCATAACTTGCACCATTCACGCCAGTCAGCATTCAAGCGGGCGATTACTACGCCTCTGCGTCTATTTGATCGCTTGTTTGCAGGTATCACCGCAGTTTATATGTGGTTTGTGGTGCGCCTGGTACGCTTTTGGGTGCTCGCCTTGGCGCTGACGATCGCGACCGGTGCCGGCTCCTACTGGTTGTACGCCAATACGCCCTCAACATTGGTGCCGGAAACCGACCAGGGCATCGTGCTGGTCAGCGTGTCGCTACCCGATGCCGCCTCGCTTGACCGCACCGAGAACTACATGGCAAAGCTTAGCTCCGCTATTGAGGATATTCCCGGGGTGCAATACTCCTCGGCGATAGCGGGCTACGATATTCTTGCAGGCTCGGTTAATACGGCGCGCGGGATTATCTTTGTCAATATGGTGCCCTGGGGGGACCGTGATCTAACGGCAGCGAGCCTGGTGGGGCAAATTATGCAGCTGGGGGCCAGTATTGATGGCGGTACTGCCATGGCCTTTAACGTGCCGCCGATTATGGGGCTTTCTACCACCGGGGGGTTCACCGGCTATCTGCAGTCGTTTGACGGCGCCTCACCTCGCGAGCTTTACGAAGCCTCACTACAGATTATGGGCGCGGCGAATCAGCACCCAGCGTTAAATCAGGTCTTTACCACCTTTAACGTGAACGTGCCTTCCTACCGAGCTGAAATCGACCAGCAGAAAGCGCTTAGCTATGGCGTGGCACTGGAGAATATCAACTCGGCGTTATCCAACACCTTTGGTAATGGCTTTGTGAACTTCTTTAGTTACCAAAACCGTAACTTCCAGGTGTATCTACAAAACGAGGATCAATTCCGTAAAACGCCTGACGACTTAAATAGTGTCTTCGTGCGGGGTGGCAATGGCGAGCGTATCCCGCTCTCCGAGTTCGTAACGCTGGAGCGCCAAGTAGGCCCATCGGTCGTATCACGCTTTGGCGTGTACACCGGCGCCCAGTTCCAGGGCGGCGCGGCGCCTGGCTATAGCTCTACCCAAGCCATTGAAGCCATGAATGAAGTCGTCATGGATACGCTCGGGCCTAACTGGGGCATGGGCTGGACCGGTACGGCTTACCAGGAAGCAAACATGGGTAATACAGCGATGCTTGCCATTGTGTTTGGTATCTTGATGGTCTTCCTGATCCTGGCGGCCCAGTATGAAAGCTGGTCGTTGCCCCTGGCGGTACTTACCGCAACGCCGTTTGCCTTCCTGGGCGGGATTGGGGGCATCGCGTTGCGAGGCCTGGATACCAGTGTGTATGTGCAAATCGGTATGTTGGTGGTCGTAGGGCTTGCGGCGAAGAACGCGATCTTGATCGTGGAATTTGCCGAGTTGCAGCGTAAAGAGCAGGGCAAAACGATTCGCGAAGCAGCGATTACTGCCGCTGAGCTTCGTTTCCGTCCTATCGTCATGACATCGCTTGCGTTTATTTTCGGTACCTTGCCACTGGCCTTGGCGACCGGCGCCAGTGATGTAAGCAGCCACCATATCGGGACAACCGTTGCGGTGGGCATGGCCTCTGTGGCCGTTCTGGGAAGCGTGTTTATTCCCAGCTTCTACGCCATGATCGCCACTGTATCCGACTGGCTCTATCGTAAACGCCATCCGGACCGTGATAACCAGAAACCGGCACTGGAGCACGACCAACTGTAACCGCGTTTCACCACTAATGAGCGGGCACTACCGAAAGGGAGTGCCCGTTTTTTTATGGCGTGATGAGCCGCATCAAGGTAGTTAAGAGCAAAAAAGAATAATTTGGGCTATGCTAAAAGAGACCACACGTTTTTAGCCTGGATCAATAATATAATCCCAGGCGGAAACAGCACCGGACGAAATGTCTGGAGGAGGACACGCCATGCAACCTGTTATTTCTGCTGCGCTACAGTTTCCAACCATTGTGTTTACGTTTCTACTGGGACTGTTAGTGCTTTATTGGATGTTGGTGCTGCTTCGAATAGCCCCTCTTGAGTTATTTGAGCGCGACAGCCTGCGCGATGATCACATGGCCAGTACGCTGGTGTCGTTAGGGTTTGCAGGTGTGCCGGCAACGCTTGCGCTGACGTTTCTTGTCGTGATTGCGGGGAGTTTTGCATTAGCGGTAGAGCTTTTAGTGCTGCGTTGGCTATCGTTGGGGATGTTGCGTGTGCCGGTAGGCGTACTGATCCTGTGGGTATCCTTTGCTGTTGCTTCACCCATTGCCGCCGCCTTATGCCATAGCTTGCACCGGGGCTTGCATCGCTATCAGCCCTTTACGCGGCGCTGCCTGTTGGGTTCGGCGGTCATCGTGTCCGGGCGTCAGGACGATGGATTTGCCATGGCAGTGATTGAAAACGAGCCTAATAGCCATGTCAGGCTGCACTGTAAAGAAGGGGATTGCCCACAAGAAGGTGAGCGTCGCGTTTTGGTGAAATACCTCGCTGGTGAGAGCGCTTATCGCAGCGTAATGGAGCAGACCTATCTGGATACTCGGGTACGTTTAAATAAGCTGCGTCTTCGCTATCACCACCAGGATGAAGGCTACTCAACCTAACGTTATTAGCGATTAACGTTCACTACTCGCACCAGCGCCGCCACTGTCTTGTTAGCCATTGCCTTATGGATGACGTGTCAGTGGCGGCGTGGCTGCATCCAACGTGTTGAATGCTTGCCACTAATCATCACAATGGTGGGTCATCCCAGCATAGGCAGGTTGCTGCATTGCAGCGAATGGCGTGGATTCGGGTTTGTATGAAAAGTTGCTGAGCGAAGGCTAGACAAGGCAAAAATCAGCGAAAAAACGGACCGAGCTCGCGCACGAGTTTACATGTGTAAATGAGTATTTTTATCGGACTCGCGCACGAGCTGATTTTTAACGCCGTATGGTCGAGCGTAAGCAGTTTTCGTGCAAAGCCTAGCGTTGCATAATGCGTATCAATGTATCAATCATCTCGCCGCCACGTTGACGTATGGAGAACGCATTCGGTGTGCGCAGCCAGTCGTGGAAAAGGCCTCCCAGTGCCGACTGCATCATGCGTGTCGCGACTTCTGGCGTTACATCTTCACGCAGCAGCTGCTGATGCTCCGCTTCTTTGAACACAATCAGCATTTCTGAATAACACTCTTCACCAATATCATCCTGCATGGCAAGTGGATTGATATCGCTAAAAAACTCGCAGCGGTGGAGCAAAATGGAAAGAATCCGCTGGTGAGAAGGTTGCTCAAGACGCGCCAGACCTGCATGACAGGCAAGCCGGATGGCTTCCATCGGAGAGATAGTTTCATCGGCCTTGCTGACAGCTTCCATTAGCGACTGGAACGGCATGTGTACACGCTCCACCAGTGCCATAAACAAGTCGCCCTTGTTTTTAAAATGCCAGTAGACCGCGCCACGGGTTAATCCCGCATGGCGAGCAACCTGCTCAAGAGATGTTCGTGCAACACCCTTTGCAAAAAATACCTCTTCGGCAGCATCCAACAACGCTTCCCGGGTAGCAGCAGCTTCCGCTTTGGTCTTTCTCGCCATGGAAACGCAACCTCATTAATGACACAAGATGAGCATATTTTATCCGATATGGTGTAATTTTTACATTCAAAACTGTATGGATAGATGATTAAACGCATGGCTTGTGTTATCAAAACCTCATGTCTCGAAACCGCTGGGACTCACTGCGTGCGATAGGCGCATCGCCAGGCCCTCATTAACGTCATTTGCTTAGTGGTTAATCACGCTAAAAAAAGGAGACTCAGGATGGCGCGAGCACCTTTTCAACTTGCCGGGCACACCATACCGCCTGGCCAGCGTTCGCAAATTGATGTGCCGGTGGCGCGTCTTTACACCCATACACCCCTGCATATTACGGTCGAAGTGGTACACGGGCGAAAAGAGGGGCCCGTTATATTGGTGTGTGGCGGAATCCACGGGGATGAGATTAATGGCGTTGAAATTGTACGTCGCCTATTGCGCTCAAAGGCTATCAAAAGCCTAAGAGGCACCTTGATTGCCGTGCCGGTGGTTAACGTTTTCGGCTTCTTGCAGCAAACGCGTTACCTGCCTGACCGTCGCGATCTTAACCGCTGTTTTCCGGGCAGTGAGAACGGCTCCCTCGGGGGGCGAATCGCGGCGCTATTTCGCGAACAGATTGTCGATCAGGCAACGCATATTATTGACCTTCACACCGGCGCAATTCATCGCACGAACCTTCCCCAGATACGCGCTCAGTTAAGCCCAGGCAGTGAAACCGAGCGCATGGCCAATGCCTTCGGCGCGCCGGTGATTCTGAATGCAGAGCTGCGCGAAGGTAGTCTGCGTCACTATGCACAAACGCGTGGAATCCCTGTGCTGACCTATGAGGCGGGGGAAGCGCTGCGCTTTGATGAGTGGGCCATTGCCCCGGGTGTACGCGGCATACTGCGCGTAATGCGTCGATTGGATATGCTCACCGGCGAACAGCGCCGCCGCTCTCCCGCGCCTGCCGAGCTTGCTAATGGGTCCAGTTGGGCGCGTGCACCTATCGACGGGATATTAAGACCCAAGGTGCGCTTGGGCGCGCGAGTCGCCAAGGGGGAGGTGCTCGGTATAGTGGCCGACCCATTTGGCAATCAAGAAGGCGAGGTCAAGTCGATGGCCGATGGCATTGTGATTGGCATGAGTCGCCTGCCGTTAGCCAATGAAGGCGAAGCGCTTTATCACATTGCTCGTTTTGATGAGATAGAAGAGGCCGAAACGGCGATTGAGAGTTTTCAATCAAGCCTGACACCGCCCCCTGACGCACTCTATTAAATATCTGATAAGCGCGATAAAAAAAGGTTATTAGCGCAATAGCCAAGGAGTACATGAGATCGCTGGCGGGAAGCAGCTCCTTTGACTATACCTGTGAGGGGGGCAGTTATCCTAAATTAAAAATAATAAGCAAAAACGTATTATTTGTTTTTATAAAGCGGTGCCTTGAGCACCGCGCCAGCCGTGACATGGAGGAAAAGCGATGACGAGCGATAAACCCAGACATACGACGACAGGGGCTGGCATTCCGGTA
This sequence comes from Halomonas sp. 111, assembly GCF_052379685.1. Taxonomy (NCBI): domain Bacteria; kingdom Pseudomonadati; phylum Pseudomonadota; class Gammaproteobacteria; order Oceanospirillales; family Halomonadaceae; genus Halomonas; species Halomonas sp. 111. The sequence continues at coordinate 168,702 of NZ_JBQSYV010000001.1, read as the reverse complement.
TCCAGCGACGAACACTCTCTTTCGGTAGGTCCGGATGGCCCGATTGTACTGCACGATCATTTTCTGATGGAGCAAATGGCGGCTTTCAACCGGGAGATGATCCCCGACCGTCAACCGCATGCCAAGGGCAGTGGCGCTTTTGGCCACTTTGAAGTCACCCATGATGTCAGTAAGTACACTAAAGCGAAGTTTCTGAAAAAAGGCACAAAAACCGACGTGCTCATTCGCTTCTCAACGGTCGCGGGGGAAGGCGGCAGCCCTGATACTTGGCGTGATCCACGTGGGTTTGCGGTGAAGTTCTATACGGAAGAGGGCAACTTCGACATGGTGGGTAACAATACCCCCGTGTTCTTTGTCCGTGATCCGATGAAATTCCAGCACTTTATCCATTCGCAAAAGCGCCGCGCCGATAACGGCCTGCGTGATCACGATATGCAGTGGGATTTCTGGACGCTGGTGCCGGAATCTGCCCACCAAGTGGCTTGGTTAATGGGTGACCGTGGCGTGCCCGCTACGTGGCGGCACATGAACGGTTACTCCAGCCACACCTATATGTGGGTGAATGACGAGGGTGAACGGTTCTGGGTGAAGTACCATTTCAAAACCGACCAAGGCATCAAGTGCATGACCCAGGAACAGGCCGACCAGATGGCCGGTAGCGATGCGGATTACCACCGCCGTGACCTGTTTGAAGCTATCAAACGCGGCGAGTATCCCACCTGGACACTGCAGATGCAGATTATGCCCTTCGAGGATGCCAAAACGTATCGCTACAACCCTTTTGATCTCACCAAGGTGTGGCCCCACGGCGACTATCCGCTGATGGAAGTGGGCAAGCTAACCCTTAATGAAAACCCCACCGACTTTCATAGCCAAATCAATCAGGCCGCCTTCGAGCCTAACAACATGGTGCCCGGTACCGGCCTTTCACCCGACAAGATGCTGTTGGCGCGCTCTATTTCCTATGCCGATGCGCACCGGGCTCGCTTGGGTGTGAACTACAAGCATATCCCGGTGAATACGCCCAAGTGCCCGGTCAATAGCTATACCCAAGGCGGGGCGATGCGGATGCACCATGCAACGGACCCCGTGTATGCGCCGAACAGTAAAGGCGGCCCCAAAGCCGATGGCGAGCGTTTCCCGGAAGATGCCGTATGGGCGACTAGCGGCGAGTTTGTGCGTACCGCCTATACGTTACGCAAAGACGATGACGACTGGAGCCAGCCGCATACATTGGTACGTGAGGTAATGGATGACGCCGCGCGTGACCGGCTGGTATCCAACGTGGTGGGGCACTTGTCGGGTGGCGTAACCGAGCCAGTGCTGGAGCGCGCCTTCGAGTACTGGCGCAATATTGACCAGGAAGTCGGTGAGCGTATCGAAAAAGGCGTGCGCGGCAACTAAGCCCACGAGCGTGGATTAATCGCCGCACACTAAAGCCCGCTACGTTAAGACGTGGCGGGCTGTTCTTGTTCTGGCATCGGCGCTTGTGATGGCTCGTTAACCAGCCCGATAGCATCATCAAACAAGCGTAACCCGGCGCCTTCTTTATGTGCGTGCTCCGATAGAAGACGCCGAAAACGCCGACCGCCTGGGCAACCCTGAAAAAGCCCCAGCAGATGGCGGGTAATATGGTTAAGCTTCGCGCCTTCATCTAACCGCTGCTGAATATACGGGCGAAATGCCCGGGCCGCCTCAACCCGGCTAGCGGCTGGGCCGGGCACGTCATAAAGCAACGTATCTACCTCAGCCAGCAACCAAGGATTTTGGTACGCTTCACGGCCAATCATCACGCTATCCACACGCTCAAGCTGTGCCTGACACTCTTCAAGCGTTTTAATCCCACCGTTGATGCCGATATGCAGCTCAGGGCGGTCCTGCTTTAAACGATGCACACGCGGGTAATTGAGCGGCGGCACGTCGCGGTTCTCTTTGGGCGATAGACCTTTCAGCCACGCCTTGCGCGCATGCACAGTAAAAATCTCACAACCGGCGCCCGCGACTATGTCGATAAAGCGCGCCAAGTCGGCGTCTTCATCCTGGTCATCAATCCCGATACGGCACTTCACCGTAACCGGAATCGAGACCGCCGCCTGCATGGCGCGCACGGTATCGGCGACTTTTTCCGGGTAGCCCATCAGGCAAGCGCCAATCATGTTGTTCTGCACCCGGTCGCTTGGGCAACCTACATTCAGGTTAACCTCGTCATACCCCCACGCCTCAGCAATCGCCGCGCACTCGGCAAGCTCCCCGGCATCGCTACCGCCAAGCTGTAAGGCAATGGGATGCTCCACATCGCTATAACCCAAAAACCGCTCACGCGGCGAGCCATGCAAAATAGCGCCCGTTGTCACCATCTCGGTATACAGCAGCGCCCGCTTGGTTAACGTGCGTGCAAATGCCCGGTAATCGCGGGTTGTCCAGTCCATCATGGGCGCGACGGAGAAAGTTCTATCCAGCTTAGGGCGGACGATGCCAGACTTCATGCGGGGTTGCTGTGTTGTGCTATTATTCATAACTGTTCATATTTACAGTTGTTTGACCACGTTTTAAGCAAATTAGTGTCACAAATTTGGCACCACATGGCACTTTTATTTGTCACATTTTCGAGGCTGTAATGGCGACGATCGTGAAGCGTCCAAAAAGGGACGGCAGTTTCTCATACCTAGCGCGTATTCGCATTGCGCGTACGGGTCAACCTGACTACCCAGAGTCCAAAACATTCCCTAAAAAGGCAATGGCCGTTGAGTGGGCGAAGCATCGGGAACTGGAGTTGGCCGCGCCTGGTGGCGTGCTGACTGCTAAATGGAAGGGCGTTACTTTACACGATGCTATTGAACGTTACCTACATGAATTTGCTGACGGTGCTGGCCGTAGCAAGCGAGCCACTATTGAGCAACTGCAGCGTTTCCCCATTGCTCGCGTCAAAATTACCGAGCTTGGTAGTGAGAAGGTCATTGACCATGCGCAAATGCGGCGCCGTAGTGGTGTTAAGGCTTCTACCACGGCACTAGATATCACCTGGTTAGGCATCATTTTAAAAACAGCGGTAGCTGCCTGGCGTATGCCGGTGAATCTAAATGAGTTTGAATCGGCGAAGCTGCTTTACGAGAGTTGGGACGTTTTGAAAAGGTATACGCACTTACGTCCAGAAACTCTAAAACTACGTTGGCGTTACTATCAGTGTGTCCTGCCTTCCAATTGGCTTGACTACTTTATTGAGAAGGTAACAAATGTCCTGAAAAATAAAATTAAGAGCCCTTTCTTTGTTTCAATTTTTTCTTGCTCCAACGTTCTGCCAGCCACTCGAACTCTTGAAAAGCGGTAGGACTGCTAGTTTTATCTCTAACACCTTCTATAAAGGGCTTCGCCCAGACATAAGTTTTTGTAATTATTGTGAATTGTGACTTTCTGAGCATGCCTTCATGGTATATGCCTGCTTGAAGCCCAACACTAAGTCTTTCGTAATGATTCAGGATATATCTAATATCCTGTACTTGCTTCTCCTGATCCTCATTCTTGCAATCATGTTGTGGGTCAGCCCATAGCCGTATGTTGTTATCCGAATCGTGAAGCTCTTTCAGTGTCCTAGAAGCATGGATGAGCCGATCATCGGAGCGGACAGCGAACAACAAGTCGGCAGTTTGTTTCTTCTTTGCAGTGCTTTTCACACTGAGCACAGAAACTACGGCTACAAGGACGGCTAAGGCCATCACTCCAGTGCGAACGATTTCTGGCATTGTCCAAATCGCCGGTGTGAGGTCTTCCATCTGTGCGAACCTTTTGTACGGATGCAGAAAAGGCGCTATGAGCGCCTTTTCGAAGTTGGAGGGGAATAGCTAATCATGGCCAAGAATCGTTATCAGTTCTTAATAACCATCGTTCTCGTCCAGGATTTGCAGGGTTGCATAAACGTTTGTGTTTGCAATCATTTTTTTTCCTCTCTCTATGGGACATGCTACGTGCACATCCAAGACCCGTATGGCTTTCGACTATCGTTCTGTTTTGTTATTACAGATCGCCATACTATGTATTTCACACTACACCAAATTTTGCGATATCGCCATACACCAAATTTGCGAGAAAACACGCTTCTGTTAGGCTTTTCAAAATAATAGGGATGAGTTTATATAGATTTATCCACAGCTTTTCAAGAGTTGAGACGGAATCTCTTCTTGAATTTTGACGCTTCACATACCTAAGCCCGTGCACAGGCAGCATCCGCGTAGGGGGGGGGCTTGCATCACTCATTCACCATCTTCCATTGCTCCCTTGCCTCGGCTCGCCTCCTGTCTCACCACGTTATACGCCAAGAGTAGCCCCCATACTTCCTGATAGATCAGCTCAACTTTCTTGCTGCGCAGGATGACGGCATTATTCTGCAGTGAGGATTTGATGTCTCGAAAGCCCTCGGTATTTCGTTGCATGTTAAAGCGTCGTAAGGCAGGTACCCGCATCATAATACTCCCTGTCTTTTAATGAACTGCATCCTGATCGCTGGATGAGTGTCCAGCTTTGGGGTGCAGTTCACTTTACGGGCTTCTTTGCCACGATGTTGGAGCCGTTAAGGTTGCAAGCGTAAACTACTCGCTTCCTTTGTATAATGTACCCCGCCCATATCGCCGCCCCACCACGCATCAGTTACCTTCCATAGAAAACGGATACCATAAACACTTGGCCAATGGATGGCCGAGTGTTTATTTAAAGAACTCATGTGCTCTTACGGGCTCTAGTCAGTTCTGCCATAGCGACGCGCGCAAGAAAACCGCTTCGCGTTTTATCCCCGGGGTGGCTGGCCACAAAGTCATCAATTTGCTTGAGCAACAGGTCGGGCAGAGTGACGTTGATTTTGTGACTTTTGCCGAGGTAGGGGGTTAGGTCGATATCCACCACAGCCCAGATCCAACCCTCGAAATCCGGGTTATCCATATGATGCTCTATGGACGTAGCTTCGGGAATGGGATCGCCATATTCCACGGCCACTTCCAGCCAACCCTCGATCGACTCCTTGGCGTTAATCATCGCCTCTTCAAACGTATCGCCTGCTGAGTGGCAGCCGGGCAAATCGGGCACTGTCACGCCATAGGCATGATCTTTGTCGCCGCGTTCAATGGCAATGGGAAACAACATGCATTGACCTCCGTTAGTAGGGGCAGTAGTGGCCAGTCTCATTCAAGGCCAGCACTTTTTCTGATTCCTTTAACCAGCCCGATTTTTAAATCCTTTTTAGGGTGTGGCACGGTCACTGTGCCGGGCTTGGCCGGATGTCTGAAGTGGTGGTGGCTGCCTTTTATTCTGACAAGCTCCCAGCCATCCGCCTCCAGTTCCTTGATCAGCTCCCTGCTATTCACCTCCTGCCCCTTTATTTTGAACTCGGGGTTATTGTAACCCCGAGAAGCCATTAGGTCGAATTTATAACCTGATAACTACAAGGTCTTGAAGTTGTGCGTGATCTTTGATCGCCGTACCAGCCCATGGTCTGTAGTCGCTAACAGTCGGTGGTTCTGGCTGAATGCTTACCCGCCCCATTGTGAGCGTCAACCCAGGCTCTGCAAGGTACTATTAAAGTAGGTGTAACGATTACGCCACTACTTACGCAGATACTAAAGTCACCCAAACATGCTCATAAGCGATAGATAGCGCGACGCCCATCAACAGCACCGCCATTATCTGATTAAAGCGTTTAAAGAAGGCGGGGTTGTCAATTCGGTTACCGACCAGGCTACCTATCCACATGTAGCTTCCGGGGGCGCCTGCGGCCAGTAGCGCTAATCCCATCGACCAAACCACCAAGCTAGGCCCTTGAATGCCCGCAGCGGGAAACTGCAGTGTGGCGATGGGGAGTGTCGCCATGATTCCTTTGGGGTTCAGCAGTTGCAGAATGAATCCGTCACGATAGCGAAGTGTGAGTGGCGAGCTGGATACGGCATTAACGTCAACGCGCGCTCTCGCAATGTGTATAGCCAGATAAATAATATAACCACAGCCGAAAACACTAATCGCGATGAGTAAGTGCCCATCAATCCACGCGGCACCCGCCCAGCCGAAGAGTAAAAACAGTAATAGCATCGCCGTGCCTACGCCCAGGCAGAAACCCAGCGACGTTTTTGCCTGCCCATTAACGCCTGTATTTAACCCCATCAGGTTCACAGGCCCAGGCGAATACATGATGCCCACGGCATAAGCGATAATAGCTAACATAAAAGCTCTCTGGTTAGTCGTTAAGATGGTGCTGGTATTGGTGGGGAGTAAGGCCATAAATACGCTTAAAGCGACGGTTAAAATGGCTAAGGTCGGTAAAGCCGTAGCGAAACGTCACCTCGCTAAGCGGTGCGCCTTTTTCAAGTGCGCTGCACGCCGCATTAACCCGGCAGTTGATGACGTACTGATAGGGCGTGATGCCCAACTGCTGACGAAACAGCCGCAAGAAATGAAACTTGGAAAGGTGCGCCGCTTGGCTAATCGCTTCAAGCGAGAGATCGGTGTCCAGGTGCGCGTGGATATACTCTTTGGCAAAGCCGAGAAGTGCATCGGGCCTGCTAGAGGTATGCCCAGGCTGGTAAGCACCGCCTAGTTGGGTGATTCGTTCGACAACTTGATAGAGCGCGTTTTCCTGGTCGATTTGGCTGCCGGTTGATGTGGTAATCAATCGGGCAACGTTTGTTATCCGCTCGCGTAGTGCCATGTCTTGCACCAGCGTACTGTCGAATCGAAAGTGGGATGCTGTTTCCTGCCCCAGGGCGTCGTCAAATAGGGCCTTAACTTGAGCGGGGTGAGCGTACAGCATGACGTAGTCGAGCGTGCGGTCGCCGCCTGGTTGGCCGTCGTGAACGTCATCCGGGTTAAAGATAATTACATTACCTGGTGGGCTACGGTGATATTGCCCACCGCTGAAAAAGTCCTGACGACCTGACAGCGTCACCCCAAAGGCGTACTCCTCATGCGCATGAGGGTCATAGCGAAAATCGAACATCGCTGCCTGTAGCGTTTTCAGCGTGGGGATGTGCTGGCTTTTAGTGAACTGAAAGCGGCTTGCCGATTTTCCCATTGCTAAGCCTCCGTCTATCCAAATGTCATTGCGCTAGTTTAACGCTCACGTGTTAGCGCAGCTTGTACAAAATTGCGCTTTATCAGTGTCGGTTACTCCTTTTGAACGGTTGAATCTTGTTAATTAATAATAAAGTCAGCAGAGCCTTTGTTTTGACTTGAGCAGTGGGTGCTACGCTTGGTCGGTAAACGTTAAATCCAGCACTGCTCAAGACAGGGAGGTTACGGTGAAACCAATCAACGCGTTTGATCCTTCACGCCGTCAGGTTGTCGGTGGGTTAGCGACCAGCATGGCGGCTGCTATTGCCGCCCCCGCTTTTGCTCAACCATCCACTTCCCAGCCTGCCGTCAGTAATGGCGCGGCGGGTGCAAGCGCTAAAGGAGGCTCCATGCCACACAAACAGGACCCGACCAGCCAATATCCCGCACCGCCGTTTTCTGAACAGCCGCAGGAGTGGCCGGGGCTTGCCAGCAAGATGGACCCTCGGCCTGACCACGGTGAAGAGAGCTACCGAGGTAGCGGTCGTTTGCAAGGCCGAAAAGCCTTGATTACTGGTGGCGACTCCGGTATTGGTCGGGCAGCCGCTATTGCCTATGCTCGTGAGGGGGCTGATGTAGCGATCAACTATCTGCCTGAAGAAGAGTCCGATGCGCGGGAAGTGATTGAGTTAATCGAAACCGAAGGACGCACCGCTGTAGCGATTCCTGGCGATATTCGTGATGAAGCGTTTTGCAGTGAACTGGCCGAAACGGCCGTGCAGCAGTTGGGTGGGTTGGATATCCTGGTCAATAACGCCGCCCGTCAGCAGTGGAAGCCGTCGATTACCGACCTTAGCCACGACGATTTTGACGCCACCATGAAAACCAACCTGTACGCTATGTATTGGATTACCCAGGCGGCGATGCCGCATCTGGAAGCGGGGGCGTCGATTATCAATACCACCTCGGTGGTGGCTTACGATCCGCCTAAAATCCTGTTGGATTACTCAATGACCAAAGCGGCAATCGTGGCATTTACCAAGGCGCTGGCCAAGCAACTTGCCGAGCAGGGCATTCGTGTTAATGGCGTTGCCCCCGGCCCGTTTTGGACACCACTTCAGCCCAGCGGTGGTCAACCGCAAGAGGCCGTACAAAGCTTTGGTGAAGACGGGCCACTGGGTCGCCCAGGCCAGCCGGTAGAGCTTGCCGGTGCCTACGTGCTCTTGGCCTCGCAGGAATCCAGCTTTACCACCGGCAACATTTATGGCGCTGGCGGTGGCAATGGTCATCCTTGATCAGGTTTAATCATTCCCGGCCCAGCGGCATGTATAACGCTGGGCCGGGCTTCTTTCAATCCTCCCGCCTGCCCATTCTCGTCCCGCTACCCTCATGCCGTGTTGTCTGGTAATTTCAGACTTATCTACTAAGCCTTCGTTAAAAGGATAGCTTCCCATGTTTACCGGCCTGAGTGCATTTCCATTAACGCCCATGCACGAGCAGGGGATTCGTGAAAACGAGTTTTCCCGTTTAGTGGAACGTTTGGCCGAGGCGCGGGTGGATTCTATCGGCGTGCTGGGTTCAACTGGAAGCTATGTATATCTCAGCCGGGAGGAGCGGGCGCGCGTTACTCAACTGGCGGTAGAAAGCGCAGGCGATGTACCGGTGATTATCGGTATTGGCGCAGTGCGCACACGGGACGTGTTGGCGCTTGCCGAAGACGCCCAGAAAGCGGGCGCTAGCGGCGTATTGCTGGCGCCGGTTTCCTATCAAACGCTGACCGATGACGAAGTGTTTAGCCACTATGAAACGGTCTGCCGTTCATTAAGCGTGCCGCTGTGTGTTTACGATAACCCGGGCACAACGCACTTTACGTTCAGCGATGAGCTGCATGGACGTATTGCCCAGTTGCCTCAGGTCCGCTCGATCAAGATTCCACCGGTCAGCATGAATCTCAACGCTGCTCGCGAGCGGGTTGATCGCCTGCGTGTTTTGATTCCAGAGGATGTCACCTTGGGGATAAGCGGTGACGTCGTCGCGGCCACCGGCCTAACGGCGGGGTGCGATAGTTGGTATTCCGTGCTGGGCGGGTTATTTCCTGAAACGGCGCTGGCGATAACGCGAGCAGCCCAGGCGGGTGACTTTAAAATAGCGCAGCGCCTTTCTGATCAGCTAGAACCCTTCTGGGCGCTTTACCGTGAATACGGGGGAAGCTTGCGGGTTATCGCCACCGCCGCCGAGATCCTGGGCAAGGTCAGCACGCCTTGCTTGCCGCTGCCGCTAAACACGTTCCAAGGCAGTCGGTGCACAAGAGTCGAGCAGGTGATTGAAGAGCTCGAACTACGTTAGGCGAAAGCATCAAAACGCCCGGTAAACGCTGGGCAAATGTGCATTGAGCACATTACTCGATAAGCTCAATCAGCCGATCCGGGTAATCGGTAAACAAGCCGTTCACGCCCCAGTCGATGAGTTGCTGCATATGATCGGTATCGTTCACTGTGTAGATGTGTACCGCCAAGCCGTTATCCTGAGCCTGGCGAATGAACGTTTCGTCGATCACCTGCTCGCCTTCATAACGGTAGTTCGACCCCAAGCCTACTGCGTAATCGGCCACGGCTTGAAAGTGCTCGTCGGTGATGTCCGGTGCTCCCGGCGTAGTACCTCTCCACTCCACCAGACGTTCACTGTCCTCTTGGCTGGGTGAGTACCATACCAACTGAATCAGTGGGATATCGTCGTTCAGTTCGTGAATCTTGAGCAGGCTCTCCTGCTCAAACGACTGAACCAGCACGCGTCCGGTGTTGATCATATCAAACGCTTCCAGGCGCTTAACAAGCGCCGCTTCAACGCCAGGGTTCAACTGGGGCGACTTGGTTTCCAGGTAGTAGCGGGCGTTCTGACCAAAACGGTTGAAAACCTCTTCAAGCGTTAATATCTCGGCACCCATAAACGCCTCATCCGCCAGGTCAGGGTAAGCGTCGTTAAACCAGGCGCCCGCATCCAGGTTCTTGAGTTCGGCAAGCGTATGATCGTTGATGCGGCCTTCGCCGTTGCTGGTGCGCTCAAGGGTATTATCGTGAAAGGCCACCAATTCGCCATCGGCGGTCATCTGAATATCCAATTCCAGATAGTCCGCTTCCCATTCATGGGCCAGCGCCAGTGCCGCCATGCTGCTTTCCGGGGCATGGCCGCTTGCGCCGCGATGGGCAATCACCTGAAACGACACTAGATCTTTTAGCTGTTGCTCCAGTGGATACGTTTCTGCTAATGCAGCCGAGGTGGTAACACCAGCGAAAAGACCTAATGAAACGGCAGTAAATAACGAAGCAGGATGCATAAACGTTCCTTTTAGTGAATGTTCTGCTCATTACCCTACGTCGTTTACTACTCCACTCCAAATGATGCTGCGTTAAACATCGTGGTCTACATCAAGCTTATTTTAAATAAGAATATAAAATAGTTTTTTTATGCTTTTTTGTGAATTGTGAATGCTCTAATATAGCCACCTTTTTTACGCTGGACCATAGGCAGGGCCTGCGTTGGCCCGTTAGCGATTGATAGGGAAGCCACCATGGGGGAGCAAATGAGCGAGCAACAAGGCGCGCACTTCAAGCGCAGCATGCAGACGCGCCACTTGGTAATGCTCTCGTTAGGGGGCGTGATTGGCACCGGGCTGTTTTTAAGTTCCGGCTATACCGTGCAGCAGGCAGGGCCGATTGGGGCCGTGCTGGCCTATCTGGTGGGTGGCATCGTTGCCTGGTTGGTGATGATGTGTCTGGGAGAGCTTGCCGTACACATGCCGGATTCCGGCGCGTTCAGCGCCCACGCCAGCCGCTATATTGGCCCTGGCACTGGCTATATGGTGGCTTGGATGTACTGGCTCACCTGGACGGTGGCGCTGGGGTCGGAGTTTACTGCGGCTGCGGTGTTTATGGGACGCTGGTTTCCGGATATCCCCGGCTGGTACTGGAGCGGGCTGTTCGCAGCCATTGTGTTTGGCGTGAATGCGTTTACCTCACGCTTCTTTGCCGAGTCCGAGTTCTGGCTGTCGTTGATCAAGGTAATCGCGGTGGTGGTGTTTGTGATCGTCGGGGCAGGCGCGATTATTGGCTGGGTGCCGCTGCAGGACTCAAGCGGCGCTGCGGTGGCATCGCCGGGGCTTTCGGCCTTTTGGGGCGAGGGCGCCATGTCGCCGAGTCTGTTGGCCATCGGCACTACGTTACTGGCGGTGATGTTCGCGTTTTCCGGCACGGAGCTTATTGGCATTGCCGCCGGGGAAACCGTGGACCCGGCGCGCAATGTGCCCAAGGCGATCCGCGCCACGCTGTGGCGGCTGATTCTCTTTTTTGTGGGTACCATCATCGTGATTGCGGCATTGCTGCCTCAAAGCCAGGCCGGGCTTAGCCAAAGCCCCTTCGTCGCGGTATTCCAGCGGTTGGGCGTGCCCGGGGCGGCGGACATCATGAACTTCGTGATCATCACCGCGCTGCTCTCGGCGGCCAACTCCGGGCTTTATGCCTCATCACGCATGCTTTGGACGCTTTCGGATCAAGGCACGTTGCCCAAGTCGCTGGGTCGGCTTAACAAGCGCGGTATCCCGATGAATGCACTGCTCCTAAGCATGATCGGCGGCTTCGGCGCGCTGTTTTCAAGCGTCTACGCACCGGAAACGGTCTACCTGGTACTGGTCTCGATCTCTGGCTTGGCCGTGGTAGTGGTGTGGATGGCGATTGCGCTCAGCCAGCTCAACTTCCGCCGCCACTATCTGCGCGAAGGCGGGCGGCTTGAAGACCTAGTCTACCGCACGCCGTTCTACCCTTGGGTACCGCTGATCGCGTTTGCGGCTTGTCTGGCGGCGTGCATCGGCATTGCGTTTGATCCGCAGCAGCGCGTGGCGCTCTACTTCGGGGTGCCGTTCATTGGCCTGTGTTACCTAGCGCATTTTCTGCACCATCGTAAGGCCGTTCAATCCCCTGTCCACCTGAATACCGCCGCTGAGGAGAAAAGAGTATGAGTGAATCGAATCCGATCAAGGCCCTGCTGGCGGACGCACCCTTTATGGTGATTGACGGGGCGCTTGCCACTGAGCTGGAAGCGCTGGGCTGTGATCTCAATGATAGCCTGTGGTCGGCGCGCCTGCTGGCCCAGGCGCCGGAGAAGATTCGCCAGGTGCATCAGGCGTATTTCGAAGCCGGTGCCGACTGCGCCATTACTGCCAGCTACCAGGCCACGGTGCCTGGTTTTATGCAGGCGGGAATGACCGCCCAGCAGGCGCGGGAGCTGATTCAGCGGTCGGTCACGTTGGCGCAGCAGGCTCGCGATGCGGTGTGGCAGCCGGGGCAAACCGACCGCCCCAAACCGCTGGTGGCCGCGTCCGTTGGCCCCTATGGCGCTTATCTAGCGGATGGCAGCGAATACCGCGGCGGCTATGACCTGGATCGTGCCGGGCTGGTTGAGTTTCATCGCGAGCGGTTTGAGCTGCTGCTGGCCTCGGGCGCTGATCTGCTGGCAGCAGAAACCTTGCCCTCGCTAGAGGAGGCGCTGGCAATCACTGATCTGTTGGCTGAACACCCCGGCGCCCAAGCCTGGGTTACCTTCTCGGCCAAGGATGGTGAACATATCAGCGATGGAACGCCGATTGAGGCGTGTGCCGCAGCACTGGCTAACTGCCCGGGCGTGGCAGCGATTGGCATAAACTGCACCGCGCTTGCACATATCGAGTCATTGGTCGCGGCGATCAAACGCCAGTGTGACCTGCCTGTGCTGGTGTACCCCAACTCGGGCGAGCTGTATAACGCGGCGACCAAAACCTGGCACCCGGCACCGTGTGATCACACCGCCACGGGGCCTTCTGGCTTGGCCCAAGGGGGAGAGCAGTGGTTGGCAGCAGGGGCTGCGGGTATCGGTGGCTGCTGCCGTACAACACCTGATGATATTCGGGCACTGGCCCAGTGGCGGCAGTCGCTTTAGTTGGCTAGGGGGTTGGGCTTTTCCCGCGTTATGAGCTTGAAGCGCCCAGCTCTCGCTTAAGCCATTCGGCCAACTGCTCACTACGTTGGCTGTTGTGGTGGCGGGGTAGCCAGAGGCAGAGCTTGGCGGGGGTTTCGATAAATCCCCAGGGTGCGGTGAGCCGTCCATTTTTCAGGTCATCTTCTACCAATAGCCTTGGCGCAATCGCCACGCCTAAGCCTGCCACGGCGGCTTCGATTAAATAGTAGAGATGATCGAACCCCTGGCCTTTACCCAAAGCCTCTTCAAGAGTCGTCAGTTCAAGCCCTTGGGCGCGGCCCCATTGTGGCCATGCCTGGGGGCGAGAAGCGGTGTGTAAAAGCTTGCTGGAAAAGAGCGTATCCGGCTGCGCTGGGTCGAGCTTTGCTTCCAAGTGAGGGCTTGCCACCGCGCAAATCTGCTCGGCCATTAGTTCGACGACGTCTACCTCCGCTGGCCAGGGCGGCTCGGAAAAGGCCAGAGTAGCACTGATATTTTCCTGCTTGGCGGGCAGTTCACTTTCGCTCACTACGACCTGCAATTTGAGCTGGGGCAGGTCGCGTTGCAGACGGTCCAGCCTGGGAATCAACCAGCGCGCCAGCAGGCTGCCGGGGCAGGCCAGCGTGAAGGGCGCTTTTTCCACATCACGCTTGAGATCCGCGCAACTATCACGCAGGCGAGTAAACGCTTCGCCAATGCCGTGATAAAGCCGTTCGCCATGGTGAGTCAGTTCAATGCCACGGCCCGCTTTAGCAAAAAGCGCCACACCAAAATGTTCATCCAGACTGCGCAACTGGCGACTAACGGCACCGTGGGTCACGCTTAGCTCATCGGCTGCGGCCGTCACGCTGCCTAGCCGGGCGGTGGCTTCAAAGGCGCGCAGGGCACTTAAAGGGGGCATGCTTTGTTGCATCAACGGTTGACTCCAGCTCACATATTGATGACATCTTATCGATTTTTATCTCCGCCTGCTTGCGCTACTTTCAATGCAACTGCTACTCCGCTTTGAGAGGTCATCATGAACCAACCTGCGCTCCAGCCTGATATTAACGGCCTGTTTGGCCAATTCGGCGGCCGTTTTGTTGCCGAAACGCTAATGCCGCTGATTCTTGAGCTGCAAGCCGAATACGACGCTGCCAAAGACGACCCCGAATTCCAGCGCCAGCTCGCCTACTTTCAGAGCGACTACGTAGGGCGCCCCAACCCGCTCTACTTTGCCGAGCGGCTGACCGAACACTTTGGCGGCGCGAAGATCTATCTCAAGCGTGAAGAGCTTAACCATACCGGCGCGCACAAGATTAATAACTGCATCGGCCAAGTGTTGCTGGCCAAACGCATGGGCAAAAAGCGCATCATCGCTGAGACCGGCGCCGGTATGCACGGCGTGGCTACGGCCACGGTGGCGGCGCGGTTTGGTTTGTCCTGTGTGATCTACATGGGCTCAACGGATATCGATCGCCAGCAGCCCAACGTATTTCGCATGAAGTTGCTGGGCGCTGAAGTGATCCCGGTCACTTCCGGCACCGGCACGCTGAAAGATGCCATGAACGAAGCGCTGCGTGACTGGGTCACCAACGTGGATGACACCTTCTACATCATTGGCACTGTGGCTGGGCCGCACCCGTATCCCGCCATGGTGCGCGACTTCCAGGCAGTGATTGGCCACGAAACCCGCGCGCAAATGCAGGAAAAAGAGGGTCGCCTGCCGGATTCGCTAGTGGCTTGTATTGGTGGCGGCTCCAACGCCATGGGGCTGTTCCATCCGTTTTTGAACGATGCCTCGGTCGAAATGATTGGCGTTGAAGCAGGCGGCAAGGGCGTTGAAAGCGGCCAGCATGCGGCAAGCCTGAACGGCGGTGCGCCGGGCGTGCTTCACGGCAACCGTACCTATCTGTTGCAGGATGAGGACGGCCAGATTATTGATGCCCATTCGATTTCGGCGGGCCTGGATTACCCCGGCATCGGCCCGGAACACGCCTGGTTGCACGAGCAGGGGCGCGTTGAATATGTATCGGCCACCGACGATGAAGCGCTTGAAGCCTTTCAGACGTGCTGCCGTCTGGAGGGGATTATTCCCGCCCTTGAAACGGCCCACGCGTTAGCTGAAGTCGCCAAGCGGGCACCGAAACTACCCAGCGACCACCTGATGGTGGTTAACCTGAGCGGGCGCGGTGACAAAGACATGATGAGCGTAGCCCACTACCTGGGAGAAAAATTCAAATGAGCGCATCTGTTCAAAAGAGCGAATCTATTCACCAGAGCGCACATAAGGAGACTGCTATGAATCCCAACTCGCGTCTTGCAGCACGCTTTGCCGCGCTCAAAACCGAAAACCGCCCGGCGCTGGTGAGTTATCTCACCGCAGGCGACCCAGATATGGCGACATCGCAACGCATTCTTGAGGGCCTGCCCGCTGCTGGTGTGGACGTGATTGAGCTAGGCATGCCGTTCAGCGACCCCATGGCCGATGGCCCCGCGATCCAAAAAGCCGCGCTGCGTGCCCTAAAAGAAGGCCAGACCCAAGCTAAAACACTGGAGATGGTGCGTATCTTTCGCGAAAAAGATACTACTACGCCCATCGTGCTAATGGGCTACTACAACCCCATTTACCGCTATGGCGTAGAGCGCTTCTTAACCGATGCCGCTAGCGCCGGCGTAGATGGCCTGATTGTGGTCGACCTGCCCCCGGAGCACGACGACGAGCTTTGCCAGCCCGCCGCCCAGCACGGCATCGACTTTATCCGCCTGGCCACGCCCACCACGGATACCAAGCGCCTGCCCAAAGTGCTGGGTAACGCCTCCGGGTTTATCTACTACGTTTCGGTGGCAGGCGTTACTGGCGGCAGCGCACCCACGCCCGAAAAACTTGAGCGCTCAGTCAGCCAGCTACGCGAACACACCCAGCTTCCCATCGCCGTTGGCTTTGGTATTCGCACCCCGGAACAGGCCGCGATTATTGGCCGATTCAGCGATGCGGTAGTGGTTGGCTCCGCGTTGGTAGATTGCATCGAGCACGCCGCAACGCCTGATGAAGCTGTTAAAGGAGTGCATGATCTTGCACGTGCACTGGCTGAAAGCGTTAGGGAGTGCCGCGAGCTGGGCGAGCCGCAAGTCAGTTAAAACAAGCTAATTAAAACCAGGTTGTTTAAACCAGGTCATTAAGAAACGGTTAAACGATGCCGCCATTGGCACGCAGGGTTTGGCCGTTAATCCAGCCGCCTTCAGGCGAGGCGAGAAAAGCCACGACGCTTGCGATATCGTCCGGTTGGCCGAGTCGCTCCAGTGGCGGCATCTTGGCCATCCGCTCGACCAGTTCGTCAGATTTACCCTCAAGAAACAGATCTGTCGCGGTAGGGCCTGGTGCCACGGCATTGACGGTGATCGAGCGGCCACGCAGCTCTTTGGCAAGAATCGCGGTTAAGGTCTCAACGGCGGTTTTGGTGGCGGCGTAGACCGCGTAGGTTTCAAGTTTCAACCCAACAACGCTGGTCGATAGGTTAATAATCCGGCCACCGTCGCTCAGGCGGTTGGCCGCTTCGCGCATGGTATTGATCGAGCCTTTCAGATTGATATCAATCTGAGCATCCACCGCATGCGCCTCCATCTGCGCAAGCGGGGCAAGTTTCATGATGCCTGCGTTATTGACCAGCACATCAATGTGCCCCCACTGCGTTTCAAGAGTGTCAAAAAGCTGACGCACCGCTTGGGCATCGGCTATATCAGCTTGAATAGCCTGCGCTTTACCACCCGCCGACTCAATCTCTTGAACCACGTGGTCAGCGGCTTCTGCATTGCCTGCGTAGTTGACGACCACCGTAAAGCCATCGCGCGCCAGCTGTTTGGAAATAGCCGCCCCAATCCCCCGGGAACCACCCGTTACAAGCGCAATTTTCTGTTCTGCCATCGTTTTTCTCCTTCTGCGTAGGGAGTCGGTGAATACCTGACGTATGCAGCATAAAAGACAAAGCGTGCTCTATAATCAGGCTTAACCTGTCATCACTATTCGGAAAGCGTGAACAATGGACCGACTTGATACGATGCACGCGTTTACGCGTATCGTCGAAAGGCGAAGCTTTACTCACGCCGCGCAAGACCTGAGTATTTCCCGCTCAACGCTGACCGAGGCCATCAAAACATTGGAGGCACGCCTTGGCGTAAGGCTGTTGCAACGTACCACGCGCTCGGTGCACCCAACGCGGGATGGCGACGCTTACTATCACCGCTGTTTGAGTATTTTGGCCCAGGTTGAGGACGCGGAAGGCGCGCTAATGAATGCCAAGCCCAAAGGCGTGCTGCGGATAGACGTTCACGGCACGCTAGCCCGCCATTTTATATTGCCGAAGCTACCCGCGTTTCTTAACACCTACCCAGGTTTGGAGCTTCACATGAGCGAGGGTGATCGTCTGGTCGATCTAGTAGGCGAGGGCATCGACTGCGCATTGCGCGTCGGTATGCCCCAGGACAGCGATATGCACTCCCGGCGAATCACCACACTTGATGAAGTCACGGTCGCCTCGCCCGGATACCTGGCAAAGTACGGAACGCCGCATTCAGTCGCTGAACTTGGCGGGCACACGATGGTGGGCTTTCACTCCAGCCGTGCAGGCCAGACGCTGCCCCTTGAGTTTACTGTTAGCGGAAAAGTTGAATATGTAGCGTTGCCCGCCAGCGTGACCACAAGTGCAGCAGAAAGCTATTACGCGGCCGCACGACTAGGGCTCGGCATCATTCAGGTGCCCCGTTACCATGCAGAAGATGATCTACGAACTGGCCAGTTGATCGAAGTCCTGCCCGCCAACCCGCCCACAGGATCACCCGTTTCCATTCTGTACCCAAGCAACCGTCAGTTATCCTCCCGCGTGCGAGTATTTATCGACTGGGTGGTTAGCGTGTTTGATGAAGGTGATGAGCTTGCCAAACTTGTGGAAGAGCGCCGAGGTGAAAAGGATAAAGCGGTGACGGTGTCGCTGGATAATCTATAAACTATGGGGCTGCCTGAATCTATGGTTGTACCTGTTGGGATAAGCATTTGCCTAATTGTTTCTACTTCTTATATCAGGTCGTTTGATAATCCCCGAGTACACGAGCTATCACACCATGCGGATGGAAGATGATGGCATTGCCATGGTGGCAACTACCCAATTCTTTAATCACGAGGCCATAATGCGAAAACTCTTTACGCTGATAGTAGTGCTGGCGCTGGGCTATACCGGGGTGTACTTCTATTACGGCCATGCCGTTAAACAGGCAGTCCAGCAACAGCTGGATAACCGTGGCCTTTCTGCGGTTAGCGTCAATAACGTTGAGTACGGTGTGTTGGCGCCCGTTAGCAGCTCTGCAAATCTTACGGTAAGCATTACTTATCGCGGCGCTCAAGCGGAGCTGGACCTAACCGTGGAAGGCCACCCCATGTTTTCTGATGAGGTAAGCGTTCAGTTTGATGGCCTGCAAGCGCTGCGGTTGGGCATTGGTCTGGGGATGTAGTAACGCTCCAACGTGACAAGGCGAGAGAGCTCCCGTTTAAGCACTTTCGTTACAACCCAGCCTTTCAAAGCGGGCCGGTATAGGCGGATTGGCATATCCTATTTGAATAGCACGTTGTAAACGCATTGGGACGCGTAGCGACGTATGTTCTTGGCTATTCACTTGTGAAAGATAAGGGAAACCATGTATCCGGTATCTATAAAAGGGGTATTACTCCTGCCCGCCAACAAGGTCGTACTGGCGCTCAACGACCGCGATGAGTGGGAGCTGCCTGGTGGGCGTATCGAGATAGGCGAAGTACCGTCAGAATGCCTGGAGAGAGAGTTCGAGGAAGAGCTGGACGTAAAGGTCGTTGGTCAGGAAATTATCGATAGTTACCTGTTTGAGGTCATTCCCCAAAAGCATGTATTCATCGTCACCTACGGCTGCCGTCTTGTGAGCGACTTCAGCCCAAAGGTGAGCCACGAATATTCCCTAATTGATACGTTTCCTATTGATGACTTGCCCCATAACTTACCTGCAGGGTATGTGCAGTCGATTCATACATGGTGCGCTACCGATGCTGAGCTGCTTGGCGCACTTTCATCGTCACGTTGAGGCGATAACGTTACCGCTGAGTTGTAACTGAATACCTTTACGCCGTACTGAGAGGTAAACATGCACTACCGCCCCATGACGATTGAAGATTACGACGCCGCCGTGGCGCTATGGTTGAGTACCGAAGGCGTGCGGTTGCGCGATGCGGATTCCCGCGAAGGCGTTGCCCGTTATTTGCAGCGTAACCCCGGTTTAAGCTTTGTGGCGGAAGCAGAGCGAAACGTAGTGGGCACGATTATGAGCGGCCATGATAGCCACCGGGGCTTTATTCAACACCTGGCAGTCGCGGCTTCACACCGCAACATGGGTGTCGGCTCACAGCTGGTGGCGCTTTGCCTGGAAGCGCTTAAAAATGAAGGCATCCAAAAATCCCACTTGATGATTCTGGTAGAAAACGAAGCCGGTAAACGCTTCTGGAGCAACCTGGGTTGGGAGTTTCGGAGTGATATCGCGCTCTACTCGTTTAGTGGATATTAACGCCTGAGCTTAACCGGCAGTCTTAATCAGCAGCGTGTGTAGAGCAGGGCACATCATAATGCGGGTGGCATGGAGCGATAGGGTGTGCCTTGTTTTAAAGCAACTGCTCATTTAATTATCAGATAGACAAGTAAGGTTATACCGACGGGTTGTTAGTGCATGACTGCAAAAATATCCGGAAAGAAAAATGCCAGTCAGGCTTACCAGACTGGCACTACCGCCTTGGCGGGATGATGCGTGAAAGCGAGACGCTGAAAGTGGGGATGATCCCACCGAATTACACAAATAAATTACTCGGCACCGATCTCATCGAGCCCGGCACGGGCGCAAGACGCGTCGATATCGCCCGATGGTGCACCACCTACACCAATACCGCCGACCAGCTCACCATTGATTCGTATCGGCAGACCACCTGCCTGAACCACCATCCTGGCATCCATGTTGTGCATCCCATCATTCCCCGGATTGCCACCGATAAATCCGGCCAGGCCAGCCGTATCACGCCCCATGCTGGCCGAAGTGAAGGCCTTGCCTATGCTACTGTTGATGGTATGCGGCCCAGCATTGTCGGCGCGTAACAGCACTTTCGTTTCACCGCTACGAGCAGCGATAGCAACGCTGACATTGTGGCCTTCGGCAGAGCAGGCATCCAACGCAGTCTGCGCAGCAGCGAGGCTCATGTCGAGCGGCAAATAAGGCGCTGTTGGAAGATCTTGCGCCATAACGGAAACAGGAGCCATCAACACGGCAGCCAAAGTAAGATTACGAATCATTTTACGTCCTCGGTAAAATTAATATTCATATTGATGCTCTTAACCTATAGCAATGTTTAATAAATATTCAAAGTTTAAATTACTTTGTGGTGCTCTCAAGAGCACCTATGCAGGCCGAACGCGTTAGCGGGCGTGCTGACGCTGAGGATTTTCGTCGCATGCTATAAGCCCGGCAGCTATTCAGTGACGCTGCCTTTTCAGCCATTACTTTTAAAGGTGCCCCATGGCGTTGAACCCCCACTTCTGGGCAGAAGAACTACCGCTACTGCATGACCACCTTTGGGCGCGCCTGACCCAAGGTGCCAATGATCGCCACGCACCGGCGCGTTACCTCACCCTGGCCACCGTTAGCGAAAGCGGCATGCCGCAAGCCCGCACGGTAGTGCTCCGCAGTGCCGACAAGCAGGCGGCAACGCTTGCTGTCTACACCGATATTCACTCAGGAAAGATCAGCGCCCTGTGCGCTAACCCTATGGCCGCGCTGCACGTATGGGATGCTGCTGAGCAGCTGCAAATACGCATAGAAGCCAGCGTCACTGTTCTGACCGGCGAAGCCGTAAGCGAGCAGTGGCAAAGCCTGCCGGAACACGCCCGCATCGCCTATAGCAGCGGGCTGGCGCCGGGCGAATCGATTGCGGCTTCACTGGATTACACCAAAACGCCGGACGAAAGCGCTTTTGCAGTGTTGTGGATGGACATTCAAGCGGTAGAAGCGCTGCACTTGGGGCAGCGCCACCGTCGTGCCGTATTCTCGCGTGGTGACGGTTGGGCGGGGCAGTGGCTGGTGCCGTAATGGCCGCACATCCGCTGCTTTTAAATGCGGGGTTGGTACCCTCGGGCACCGAAGAATGAATCCAATCGGAGCGAAAATGACGACCTTACCCACCTTTGATACCGCTCGTCTTAAAGTGCGACCACGGACGCACGAAGACCTTTCAGCCTGCTTGGAAATGGATCGCGACCCTGAGGTGACGAAGTTCGTTAAAGGCCCATGGTCTAACCCTAAACGGCACGAGGCCTTCGTGCGTGAGCGGATCGATACTAACTTTGGCGAGGGGCTCGGCTACTGGTCCGTGTTCTTACGTGAGCTTCCTGATCAATTTCTCGGCTGGATTCTTTTAATTCCCTACGATGGCGTCGGGCCTGAAGTTGAAATCGGTTGGCGGTTCAATCGAAAAGCGTGGGGAAAAGGCTTTGCAACCGAGGCGGCCACGCCAGTGCTAAAGCATGCGCTTGAAACACTCGCACTTCGCCGTGTTGTTGCTGATATCGATGCTGACAACGTGGGGTCCATCCAAGTCGCTATTAAAATTGGCATGTTGGATGAGGGCATGAAGGAGCTTAATGGCGTTACCTATCAATCATTTGTGGCGCGTCAATAAATGTTCACAAAGGGTATGATGGCAGCTCTTACGTGTTTGGCACTGGCGATCTCTCGGTGTTTGATGCGCGCGCCGCTAGCGTTTGAGCAGGATATGATTGTGGTGGCCGTGGATTACCGGCTCGGCCTGCCATCGGCACAAGCGCTGGTATCCCATGATGATGCGTTTCTGGAAAAACCTTGCCCTGACAGATAACCTGCAGGCAACCGAACCAGGATGGCATTTGGAGCCTCAATCCAGCTGAGCTTCTATTGCGGTCTTGTCGATCACCGACCAGACTTCCTGAATCTTATTATCACGGAAGAGGTAGAACGCGTTCTCGCAAAACGTCACTTTTTTGCCGTCCACCGCAAGGCCGAGGAAGCTACCTTTCGGGGTTACATCGAATCGCAGCCTGCACGCAACATGGGGTGAATCAACGGCCAAAAGCTCAATATTGAAGTGAAGATCCGGTATCTGCTCATAATCGGCTTCCAGCATGGCGCGATAACCATCAAGCCCTAGGCGCCTGCCGTTGTGGTGGACATTGTCATGTACGAACTGGCCAAGGCTCGTCCAGTCCTGATGATTGAGGCAGGTGATGTAATCACGGTACGCCGCTTCCAAGTCACGTTTGTTCATCCTGGTTCTCCTTTCCTGGGCTGGCGTGAAGGTATTCGCCAAGGGTACACAGGCTCAGTATCATAAGCAGCCTAAACCAAGCCACAGAAGTCATCGTTCATGTCGTGCCCACCGTGCCCACCGTGCCCACCGTGCCCCCATTGCCAATCTGAATTCGTCTATCAGGATCAAAGCCTGTTCATCTGCCCCGAGTGCGCCCACGAATGGAACCCTTCTGAGGCTGAGGCGGAAGACACCGTGACGGTAAAAGATGCCCACGGCACGCTGTTAGCGGAGGGCGACAAGGTAACGATGATCAAAGACCTCAAGGTCAAAGGCAGCTCACTGGTCATCAAGGTAGGCACCAAAGCCGTTATCAAGTGGCTCGTGGATAGCAAGGATCACCAACTGGACTGCAAGGTCGATGGTGCAGGCGACATGATGGTAACCGCTCATTTTGTGAAAAAGGCCTGAATAAGAGCCGGAATTCCTCTATCCACATCACGACGCCGTAAGCTGAGGCTCATCCACTTCCGCCGCGCCACACAACGTTTCAGCAAAGCTTGCCAGGGCAGGTGTCCAGGTTTCCGGTTCGGGGGCGACAAAATAGGTATCGATGTGGGCAATAGAAGCGGGCAGCGCCAGTGTATGAATCCCGAACCGGTGCTGGTGAGCGTCAACCGTGCCACGCGGTAATACCGTATAGCCCATCCCGGCAGCGACGCAGCCCAGCATCGCATCCAGCGAGCCAAACTCGAATATCCGACCCGCATTGACGCCATAGGAAGCCAGCAGTAGCTCGATACGCTGGCGGTAGCTGCACCCTTGGCGAAACGCCATGAAGGCAGACGCCAGCAGCACTTGTGAAGAGGGCATCGTTGTCATGGGCATTGAGCCCACCAGAACAAGCTCCTCGCTGAATGCTTTAAGCACGTGGTAGCGGCTATGCTCAAGCCGCCCAGCCACGAAGGCACAGTCCACCTGGCCATTTAGCAGCAACTCGACCAGCTCAGCCGTTGGCCCGGTCTTCAACTGGATATCAACATCAGGCTGCGCTGCGTGATACGCCGCTAGTATTGGGGGAAGGCGCAATGCCGTCGTGGTTTCCATGGCGCCTATCCGTAGCCGCCCACAGGCCTTCTCCTGGCCCTTGAACAGCGATACCGCTTCGTCATGGGCCGTCAACATGCGCTCAGCGTACTCCACCAGCACCAAACCAGCGCTTGTCGGGCGAACACGTCCCGCACGATGAATGAGCTGTACGCCTAACTCCTCCTCAAGTTTCTTGATGTGAGTCGTCACGTTGGATTGCACCGTGTGCAAGCGGTTTGCCGCTGCCACGAAACTGCCTGTCTCGGCCACCGCCATAAAAAGTCGCAATGATTTAAGCTGCATACTCACCTTTCTGCCAAGCCAGCGTTATCTCAAAAAAAGATAGTAGCTATCAAAACAAATCGTTTCTAGAAATAGTTCCTCGCGCGTAGTCTGGCTGTGCACTACCGCGCTGCCCACCTTGCCCGAAAGGCGGCACAAAAAGGACACAACCTGATGAGCCGAACATTTACTTCCCACGATTTTCCCGCCCTGATGACCGGCATAATGGCGACCCTGGCGGGGATCGGCATTGCTCGTTTTGCCTACACGCCGCTATTACCGGCGATTATTCAGGAAGGCTGGTTTACCGCAAGCCAAGGCGCCTACCTGGGGGCAGCCAACCTGCTGGGCTACTTTATCGGCGCGCTTGTCGCCCACTCCCTGAGTGAGCGCTTTTCTACACGCCACGTAATGGCGGCAAGCTTTGCAGGTATCGCTTTAAGCTTTGTGCTTTGCGCTGGGGAAGGCGGTTTCACCTGGTTCTTCTTCTGGCGCCTGGTGTCGGGCATTGCGGGGGCCATCTTAATGGTGGTTGGCCCTTCGCTGGCGTTGGCGGCCACGCCCACAGAAAGGCGAACCCGTGTCGGTGCCATGGTGTTTACGGGGATTGGCCTGGGCGCTCTGCTTTCAGCCTTCATCGTGCCGTTGCTGCTTGAATTAAGTCTCGCGTTGACGTGGGGCGCGTTGGGGC
Source organism: Halomonas sp. 111 (assembly GCF_052379685.1). Classification (NCBI taxonomy): domain Bacteria; kingdom Pseudomonadati; phylum Pseudomonadota; class Gammaproteobacteria; order Oceanospirillales; family Halomonadaceae; genus Halomonas; species Halomonas sp. 111. The sequence goes on along the minus strand of NZ_JBQSYV010000001.1, from coordinate 144,313 downwards.
TGCTCTGCATGATGGCGGGGATTTTATGCGATCACGGCATCACTCGGCTGGCGTTACCTGCCACGGCCAGCTCAACGGCCAATAAATCCAGGGAGTATTCGGGGGTAAAGGTCGTCGTGTGGCTGGTCATTAGTGCGTACGCCCTGGATGCGGTTGGGTTTGTGCCCCATACCGTGTTCTGGGTGGATTATCTCGCTAGGGAAAACGCACTAGGTAATCAGGCCGCTTCATTTCAGTGGGGGATCTTCGGTTTAGGTGCCGTGTGCGGGCCGCTCATGGTCGGCGCCCTGGCGCAGCGGGCAGGTTGGCATTATGGTTTGGCGATTGCTTTTGTAGCGAAGGCTGCCGCTGTCCTGCTGCCGGTGTTCTCGCTAGCGCTGATTAGCCAATCGGTTTCCTCTTTTATGGTAGGGGCGATGATCCCCGGCATTGTCGCACTCACCTCGGGCCGCCTTGCTGAGCTGGTAGGGCCAACCGCGCACAAGAAAATCTGGGGGCAAGCCACCGCCGTTTTTGCTGCTGCCCAGGCAGTGGCTGGCTATGCCATGTCGGCACTCTATGGCGTTTGGGGCACTTACTCGCCGCTGTTCGCCATCAGCGGCCTCATGCTCGTCGCTGGCTTTTTGCTGGTACTGCTTAGCCGTGGTTTGCAGCAGCGCAACGCGGCGCTTACTGCTCAAAACAGGAGGTAATAATGGAACTCTACCTAAACGCTACATCGCCCTACGCGCGCCTGGTGCGCATCGTGCTACTGGAAAAAGGCCTGAGTGATGCCGTCACGCTGAAATGGTGTGACCCCTGGGCCGACGACCCCACGCTATTACAGGCCAACCCCGCCGGGCGTATTCCTGTGCTAGTCACCGAGGAAGGCACCACGCTCAGCGAATCGATGCTGATTGCTGTTTATCTGGATAGCGCTTATCCGGAGAGCCCCGTGTTGCCACCATCTCACTTAGGCGAGGTGATGCACTTGGCGGGATTGGGACAAAACCTCATGGAAGCGGCTTTTACGACGGTGATTGCCAGAAAGCACAATGGAAATGAAGTCGACAATAGCGTGCTGGGAGCACGGCGCTTGCGGGCGATTCAGCGGCTGCTCGAACAATTGAACTGCGAGCTTGGCGAAGCGCCAACGGCCTCGACCCTTAGCCTCGGTGATATCGCCGCCGCTGTCGCGTTGGATTACCTCGCTTTCAGATTACCGGAGGTGGCGTGGCAGGAAACCTATCGACCGCTTGCTTCGTGGCACCAAGGTGTGATCGCACGTTCGAGCTTTCAGGCGACAGCGTTTACCACATCTTAACGATGATCCAGCGACGAGGAGAAAAGGCCACTGCAACGCCAACGCTACCGACTAAAAAACTAATCCGCCGCGATGGGATTAATCTAAGTTAACTGCTAGTCTCAGAATATTAGAGCGAGAAACGCCGCAGGGAACACACGATGCAGAATGCTTGCCAACGGTTCACCCTACCAAGCAGCTCATACAAGGGCAGGCCAACGGCATTCTACTGGCCGTCTCTCTGGACGGTTGCCCCCCGCGAACGCGACTATCTGCCACGCCACTACTTTTCATGCAAAAACATGCCGGTAGACGACTTATTCAGCGTTTCAGAAGCCATGACTTATCGCCCTTTTAAAGGGCATACAGTATGTTTTTCGCTGGGTAAGAGTAAGGGTGTTGCTTGGAGTTATGAGCAGTCGGCTGAGTTTATGGCGGGCGGGATAGGATCTCTTGAGTCAATTGATAAATGCCACCTTTCGGCCCTAGGCGGTCATAACGGGAAATGCAGCAGGCGCGCAAGTTTTGAATATATATCCTAATTAAAGTTATAATTTATTTATATCAATGAATTATGGTGTATTTTATAAACTGTATTTGTCGGATAAACTTGCCAGCAGGTTTATCCAATCATAGGTTGAGCAGTCTAATACCTGTTACATGGCTGGTGCACAATTAGCTTGAGGGGATATTAATTGAGGCTACCGTTTACCTGTATGACATGTGCTTTTGAGAGGGGGGGGGATTCTTTCCCGCCGTATCCTAAATATGTCGAGCTCAGAGATGATGGTCGATATGAGTTTATATGTGAGCAAGGTCATAAAACCATAACAGTGATGCAAGAGCAAAAATTTGAAGTTCTTTTTGATTTAGGTGCATACGCGATACTTGACGGTTACTATCGCGAAGCTGTCGCGTCTTTTACATCAAGCCTTGAAAGATTTTATGAGTTTTTTGTAAAAGCGTATTTATTTGAATCAGGGCTAAACAAAGAGATTTTCGATAAGGCCTGGAAGAATGTTTCTCAGCAGTCAGAACGGCAGTTGGGGGCATTTATTTTTATGTATTGTAGAGCATTTTATGACTCCCCAGAGTTACTCCATCAAAATCAAATTAAATTTCGTAATGATGTGGTTCATAAGGGTAAAATTCCAACTAGAGATGAAGCTATCGCTTATGGTGAGTCAGTCTTAAATGTGATCAGGCCAATAATCATGCGTGTTAAAAAAGAATTTACTAAGGGCGTCCAGAATACGGTCATTACCCATCTAATGGAAAATCGTAAGGAAAATGAAGGGCAGCAAGTTGGTACTATGAGTATAGCTACAATTATTAGTCTCTCGAGTGGCGAGGACAAAGAGGCCACCCTTGAAGAATCTTTGGAAGATAAAATGTGGTGGCGCGAGCGTTGGTGACATGTCATGTAACTAATACGGTCAGTGGACTCGTACTTCGCTGCTGCCGAAGGCGTTAGGAGCACTAGATATGGAGATATCTTTGGTTACAGAGATTGGCAGTTGGTTGATGTTGGGACTCGGCGTGATTGGTGGGATAGTGGCGCTACTTACCTACTCCCGGGGGGCAGAACCAGCGCAGGCTAGATAATAGCTTCCGTATGATCCAGCTTTTTCGAGATAGCGTACCAGCACAGGATTTTGAGCAGTGGATTAAGCATATTAAATGCTGCGTCTGAGTCAACTGGCACTAAGCCAGGCCATTTTGTTTCCGAGGATGGACGTCAAACTCCATTTTCAGCCTTGTATACGGAAGGGCCGTCCGATACCGGGGCAATAGACCGAATAGCTCAGGTTTTAGATTTAGTTTCAGAGCAAGCTTTAAAACGTACGCTCAATCTTAGAATATTCTACCGTGACTATGGTCAACTAATGGATACGATACATTCATGGCTTTCAGCAGATGTTGGAATAGATAGTAAGTCTTTGGTTGAAGATCTCTATCAGAATTTCAATTTTCTGTACGTAAAACACAAGATCGCGACGGACTGGAATTGCCGTAGGTATGTGTATTGCGGCTAGAGGCAGGGCTTCTAACTAGTCGCTTCAGTTAGCGGCCGATGGGCGCCGATGAGCTAAGCGTTATGTACAAAAATTATATCATTGCCAGGAATCACGATTATGAGTATTACTCCACGCGGGATGAGTGTCCAAGAGGCATACCGACTTTTTCGCGATGATCGATTAATAGTTAATCGAAAATACCAAAGGAAACTCGTTTGGACTTTGGCGGAGAAGCAGTATCTGATTGACAGTTTGATCAAGGATTACCCAATTCCACTGATACTACTAGCCGATGCCTCTGACGGAGGTTCGACTTATTACGAGATCATGGACGGAATGCAGAGGTTGAATGCGATTTTTTCATTTATTGATAATTCTTACCCTTTAGACAATAAGTACTTTGATATAAGAGAGTTCTCAAGAGCGAAGCAGGCTGCAGATGCCGGGGCCTTTATGCCTGTGAACACAGAAGATAACGAACTACTATCGCCCTCGACCTGCGCAGATATTTTGGATTATCAATTGGCCGTAACTATTTTTCCAATCGAAACGGAAGATCAGGTTACCGATGTGTTTGGACGTATCAACTCCGGAGGGCGCCAGCTTAGCGCTCATGAAAAGCGACAGGCTGGAATGGTAGATGAGTTTTCAATGCTCATTCGTGAACTTGCTTCTGAAATCCGTGGCGATTCATCAATGGATAGATTGCCTCTTTCTGGGATGCCTGAAATCAGTATCGACTCTACCAGGACTGACATGGGGTATGCATTGAAAGCAGAGGATATATTCTGGTGTAAGCAAGGTATTCTTTGGACAAAGCAACTGCGTGATAGCGAAGATGAAGAGATGGTTGTTGATATTTGTGCATCAATCGTTCTCGATGAGCCCATAGCCAGAAGCAAAGAGTACTTTGACAAGATCTATGACGAGAACAACTCAGAGTACGAACATTTGCGCCGTGAGTTTTACCGATATGGTCGTGATCGCTTAAAAGAAGAAGTAAAGGTAACACTTTCCGTCTTAAGAACAGTCATTGAGGACTTTAGTGGTCAATCAAATGCTTTGAGGGGTGTGGTTAGTCCTGGTGCTAGAAACCCTATAAAAGGTTCTTTCTTTTCGATATTTATGGCATTTCATAAACTTGTAGTAGTTGAAGAAAAAACACCAGAAGATTATCCAAAAATAATGAAGTCGCTAGAGGGTCTTCAGAAGTCAATGATTGTTAGTGCAAAATTCTCCACTACTGAAGATAGAGTGAAGAATGTTGACAGAACCACCGGGCTTATACAGAGATATTTTGTTAAGAAAGATCCTCCTATGTTAAGGCATGGTGCCGGGCTCGCTCTCGATATGGAGAACTCTCTTCGAAGGTCCAGATTGGAGACCTCGCGTTACGAGTGCAAGCAGGGTTTGGTTGATCTTTCGCCAAAGAGAAAATTTGATTCAAGCTTGCTTGTGCGAATTGCAGAGACGATATGTGGAATAGCGAATGTCGGTCCCGACGCTGATGGGTTCATTTTTATTGGAGTTGCGGATAATAAGAGAGACGCGGAGAGAGTATCTGAACTCGATGGAATTAAACCCTTAGTTGTGGGAGCTCGCTATATTGTAGGTTTGGATAGGGAGATGCAGAATTTATCAATCAATGAAGAGCAGTACTTGGAGAAAATTATTGGCTTCATCAGAGCTTCTGAGTTATCAGAGCCTTTGCGGAGTCAGGTGCTTGCACAGTCGGACTATGTGGATTACAAGGGAATGTCTGTGCTAAGAATTAGAATTCCAGCCCAAAAGCAAATATCTTTTTTTGGGGAAAAGGTGTTCGTTAGAGAGAACTCATCAACTATCGAAGCCACGGGGAAGAAACTTTTGGCAGTAAATTCATTGTTTACATAGCAAGTCCCTGTTGTCGGGCAATTTTCCACCGCTCCGTGGCTCCAAAATTGTCGCAAGGTTCTGCGTTATATCTGTACCACTTTAAAGACCGCTATGGCCGACACAAGAATTACCGTGCATAGGTGCTATCGACCCTAGGCGGTCATAACGGGAAATGCAGCAGGCGCGCAAGTTTTGGATATATAGCCTAATTAAAGTTATAATTTATTTATATCAATGAATTATGGTGTATTTTATAGACTGTACTTGTCGGATAAATGTGCCAGCAGGTTTATCCAATCATAGGTTGAGCAGTCTAATATGCTGTTATACAGGTAGTAATAGAGACGATTGATTGAATTCGTCAAAAACGTAAGGAAGAAGGGAATCAGCTTTACTCGAGTCACGAGACTGAATGTAATCCAGATTTACTATCATTGTTGAAGTGATTAAAACTAAGTACATCAATGTTCTAAAGCAGTTTTTTTTAAGTAAATTTCTGGTTTTATCAGTTGTTTTGTTCATGCGCACCTCCTTAAGGTTAACTGGGGGATTGCATTCACTCTCGCAAGTTACCAAACGACCACGCAAAGCAATTTCCTGCTGTTGTGTGACCTCGAGAATCGAGTAAAGCTGACTAGCTAGCCATGGTAGCGATATCTATTGCATTTGTCAATACATTGTGCTGTCGGTGCATAATAGGGCGGACAATCTGACGGCTTTTCCCTCATTTGGCTTATGCGCTTATCGCTACGCTAGCGGAACACCAATCAACTACAAGGCCGCAGCTTACGCGAGGCGTTAATCAGAACCTCCTTAAAGACCGCTTTTGGCCGAGGATGTGTGAAAACGTTAGATGAGTCCTGAGCCAGCCAAAAGTGATCACGAATGGTGCTCTCTCGCTCATTCTGAGGCTTCTCCATTATAAAACTGCTCTAGTGTTCGCGTACGGCAACTCTATTCTGTAACGTTCGGGTGTTTTCACACAGCCTCAACCGATAACTGACAATGCTAGAACCGGTGATATAAATTTTAATTAGCCTCCATCCCGCTAACCCGCATAACCTCCCTAACCACCGCATCATTCAAAATCCCCCGTTTGGCTTCCACTAGGGTCAGCCATTCGCGGGCGCGGGTGATGCCGGTGTAAATCAGCTCCCGCGTCAGAATCGGGTTGGGCGTTTGGGGTAGCAGTAGTGCGGTGTGCAAAAATTCCGAACCCTGGGATTTGTGTACCGTTATCGCGAATACTGTTTCTACCGCGTGCAGGCGGGAAGGCAGCACCCAGCGGATGGGGTTTTTCGTATCGCTGGTCGGAAAGGCGACTCTATATAAGGTTCTTCCTACGCCGCGCGGGTCGGGTACTGCTAGCGTAATGCCTATATCGCCGTTCATTAGCCCCAGGCTGTAGTCGTTTTGCGTGACCAGCACCGGGCGGCCTTCATACCAGCCTTTCTCTAGTTCGATATCGCTTGCGCTTAATAGCGTGTGGCTGCGCAGTACCTTGGCGATGCGTAAGTTCAAGCCTTCTACGCCCCACGGCCCTTTGCGCAGTGCGCAGAGCAGTTGGAAGTGGCCGTAGGCGTTTAGTACGTCTCTGGCCCAGGTGTCGTAGGCGCCTTTGTTTTCCTCAAAGGCTAGCGTTACCTCGGGGCGCTGTTGATCCAAAACCGTAAGATAGTGCCGGTAGCCCGTGGGCGGCGCTATTTCTTTATTGGTTTTCTTATCAAGGCGGCCTTTACCGGCACAGGGGAAGCGCTCTGGGGAGCCGGTCACCACCAGGCGCTCCAGGGCGCTGTCATTCTCCCCGCCTAGCACCAAATGATGCAGGTCGGCGTAGCCGTGGCGCAGGGCGCTGTGTACGGCGTTCTGTTTATCGCGCTCGCTAAGCGTGGCGCTTAACGGCTGGTTAATCGCCTCGGCCAACTGACCAATACCGCTGGCGGCGTCAAAGCGGTGACTTACCCGCAGCATGGTAATCGCTTGGTCGAGGGGTTGGCCGTTGGGGCTGGTTAGTGCTTCGGGCAGCGGGTGGCCGGTAAGTTTGGCAAGCCACTCGGCGGTTTCTGGCGTGTAGTGGGCGGCCTCGGCGCGGCGGCATAAGTCGCCGAGCACGGCACCGGCTTCCACAGAAGCCAACTGGTCTTTATCGCCCAGCAGCACCAGCTTGGCGTGGGCGGGCAGGGCGCTTAACACGGCGGTCATCATTTCGATATCGACCATGGAGGCTTCGTCGATCACCAGTACGTCCAACGCCAATGGGTTGTTGGGGTTGTGGCGGAAGTGGCGGGTGTCGGGCCTGGCGCCTAGCAGGCGGTGTAGGGTGGTGACTTCGGTGGGGATGGAGGCACTTAGTTGTTCAGTGCATGAATCTTCGCCGAATGAATTCGGCTCCCACAATTCACTCTGCTCCCATAGCGCTGCAAGGTCTTCGATAGGCAACTGGCTTACCTGCCCGGCAATGGATTCATTAAGGCGGGCGGCGGCTTTGCCGGTGGGGGCGGCTAAGCGAATGCGTAGCGCCTGCGTTGGCGAATGGGCCAGTTGCAGGGTTTGCAGAAGGGCGAGCAGGCGCACAACGGTGGTGGTTTTGCCGGTGCCGGGGCCGCCGGTAATAATCGCAAAGTGGCTGCGCGCCGCCAGCGCGCAGGCGACCTTTTGCCAGTCCAGTGTGCCGTTGTCGGGGAACAGGGTGTTCAGGGCTTGTTGGAGTAAATTGGGGTGACTAGCGTCACCCTTCGCCCAGTGAACTGGGCTCCCACAAGAGCTGCTTAGTGCAGCATCGTCTTCAATGGCAAGCCGCGCTTTAATTTCCTGGTGCAGGGTTTGTTCGTACTGCCAGTAACGGCGTAGGTAAAGCCGGGTGGTGTGCGGGGTGTCAGCGCGTACCAGCGGCGTGTTGCCGTGGCCGTTGCTGATCAGCGTGGGGTGCTCAAGCGCGGCCTGCCACTCGGCAAGCGTTAGCGTGGCTAATACCTCGCTGGGTAGCGGCGGCGGGTCGCTTAGGTCATCGCCTTCGGGCGGTAGCGAAAGGGCGAAATCCGGTGCGTTCAGTGTGGCGTTTAAGTCCAGGCACACATGGCCTCGGCCCAACTGATGGCTGGCAAGCGCGGTAGCCAGCAGAAGCAGCGGCGGCACCTGGCCTCCCTCGCGGGCGAAGAAGCTGACCAGCGCGCGGTCCAGGTCGCGTAGCCAGCCTCTGGCGACCCAGCGCTCGCAAAGCGCCATTAGGGTGTCCGTATCGTTCAGCGCAGGGTGCCGTTGGTGGCCAGGTGCTACTGTGCTGTTACGCGGTGTGGCAGGCACAGACTCGTTTTCGCCGAACAGGTCCAGGGTTTGTGAATCTTTCATGCCGTTTCCTTAAGGCCAGCGCCGTTGGCCGTGCCTGCAAATAACGCATCCAACGCTTCAATCAGCGCCACCGGGGCGGGCTCGGGGTGTACGCCGCGTGCAGGCGTACGGCTGCCACGCAAAAATACGGTCAATGACCCGCCCAAATGGACGTGTGGGTCGTAGTTGGGCAGGCGGGCTTTTAATAGCCGGTGCAGCGCCAGCAGGTACAGCGCGGCTTGTAGGTCGTAGCGTTTTTCCAGCAGTGCGGCACTCAAGGCATCAACGGTGTAGGCGCTGTCGTCTGCACCCAGGTAGTTGGATTTCCAGTCCAGCACATAAAAGCGCCCATCAAATTCAAACGCCAAGTCGATAAAGCCTTTGAGCATACCGTTAAGCGTATCGGCATCCAGCGCGGGCCGGGCAAGGCCGGGAAGTAAGTGCTGGCTAACCAGCGCATCCAGCGCCTGCGTATCCACCTGATGGGCAGCAAACCAGAACTCTAGCTCTACCTGATAACCGCTTAGCTGTTGAAGCGCCACGGCACTTTGCTGGCCGGGAAGCGGCAGTTGAGTGCCGAGCAAATCCTCAAACCAGCCTGCCAGCGGTTCATACCACGCTTGCCAGCCGCGCAGTTGCAGGCGGCGGCGCAGAGTGTCTTCACGGGCGGCGGCGTCTTCAAGCGCCTTGGCAAAGCCCAACTGGCCTGCCCATTCCAACAAGCCGTGTAGAAAGGTGCCAGGGCCGGGGCCGCGAGGGAAACGGTGCAGGTGGCTTGCGTTTGCACTCGGCTGGTCGCTGTCAGCGGGCAATGGGGAGTGAGTGGTTACACTCGCCATGGGCTGCCCGGTCAATGGAGAACCTTGCAGCAGGTCTTGCGGTTCATCCAGCACTTCAAACGTGGTGGCTTCCTGGGGCGTGGTGGGTTCCGGCGTGGGGGCAGCGGTGGATAGCAGCCCTGAAATGCCGCCCGTGGTGCGCAGCGCCGAGTAGCTGGCGATCCACCACTGCTCGCGGGCCGGGCGCGTGGGCGTGCGGGCTTGCCCCAATGCTTCTTGCTGCTGGGCGGGCGTAAAGCACAGTGCAGTAGGGGCTGGCGCAGGCTCTAGGGCGATGTCGCTTTTATGGACCAGCGCGGCAAGCGCTTCGCCGAATATATTGGGCGCAATGTAGTTACCGCCGTTAAGCAGGTAACCCAGGGCGCTGCCTTCGCCATCCTTTAACGGCGCAAGCCCCAGCCAGGTGGCATGGCGGGCGCGGGTAAGTGCCACGTAAAGCTTGCGTAAGTCTTCGCCTAAACGTTCGCGGTCGGCGGTGGCGAGTGTTTCTGCATCGGCGCTTAGGCTTAGCTGTAAATTGCCTTCGCCATCGTGCCAGCGCAGCGGCACATCGCCTTTTTTGGTGGGGCGATGGTTGGCAATAAACGGCAGAAAGACCAGCGGGTACTCAAGCCCCTTGGATTTATGGATGGTCACGACCTTGACCAGGTCCGCATCGCTTTCCAGGCGCAGTTTGTGGCTGTCGCCGTGGCTTTCCGGGTCAGCAATCGCTTCCGCCAGAAAGCGAATCAGCGCGTGCTCGCCATCCAGTTCCTGGCTTGCCTGCTGAAGCAGTTCGCCCAGGTGAAGCAAGTCGGTTAGCAAGCGCTCACCTTCGGTCAACGCAAGCAGTCGGGCAGGAATGTCGAAGTCCACCATTAGCTTGCGCACCAGCGGCAGCACGCCCTGGCGCTGCCACAAGCGGTGGTAACGGCTGAACTGCTCTACCCGGGCCTCCCAGGCAAGCTCACTCTCGTTAAGGTGATCAAGCTCGCTAAGGCTCACCCCAAGCAGCGGCGTGGCAAGCGCTGCGCGCAGCTTGGCTTCCGCCTGGCGGGAGTTGGCCTGGGATTCCGCACAGGCGCGCAGGCAGGTTTCCACTTGCTGGGCGATAGATGAGCTAAATACCTTGTCGTGATCCGAAAGATAAACGCTTTTAACCCCACGGCTGGCAAGCGCCAGGCGAATAGCGCGGGCTTCCTGCAGGCCGTTCACCAGCACCGCCATATCTGAAGGCTTGAGTGGGGTGAGTTCGCCCTCGGTTTTAAAACCCGCTTGCCGCTTGCGACCCGCTTCCAGCAGGGCGGTCATGTGGGAAGCGCAGCCTTCGGCCATTTCAAGCTGGTAGGCGGTTTTGGAAAGCGGCTCGTCAGCCGCCATTTGCCACAGCGTCATGGCGGGCAGCGGCGCGTCGTTCAACACCAACTGGTCGGCGCGGCCTTTGGCGTCTACCGGTAAAAACGGCAGGGGGTTCTCGCCGCCTTGTTCACGAAATAAAAACGCGCCTGCTTCGTGCTTGTCGGCGTAGTTAAAGCAGTGGTTAACCGCGTTGACCATCGCAGCACTTGAGCGAAAGTTAGTGCCCAGCGTAACGTGGCGGCCATCGGTGTCGTGGCGGGCTTTCAGGTAGGTGAAAATATCTGCGCCACGGAAGGCGTAAATGGCCTGCTTGGGGTCGCCAATCAGCATCACGGCGCTGTCGCGGCGCGGTGTAGCAACGTTATACACCGCGTTAAAAATGCGGTACTGGATTGGGTCGGTGTCCTGAAATTCGTCAATCAGCGCGACCGGGAACTGGCGCTGGATTTGGGCGGCCAGCGCTTCTTTATTGGGGCCTTGAAGGGCGCGGTCCAGGTGCGTGAGCAGGTCGTTGGGGCCCATTTCAGCGCGGCGCTCCTGCTCGCGCTCCAGGCGCTTGCGGCACCACTGCACGGCGTGAATTAACAGGTCGTTGCGCGGCTCGGGCAGGGCATTAAGCTCGCCAGGCAGGTGGGCGAGCGCTTCCCACACCGCTGGGCAGGGCGGCGTGCCCACTTTCCAGATATCGGCCATGCCCTCAGGCGTCATGCGCCGCCAGGCGGCATCGGTAAGCTGGGGGCGGTCGGCATCGCTGGTGCACCAATCGCGCAGCGCTCCTAGCCAGTTGGCGCGGCTTTTGGCGTTAAAGCTTTGGCCCTTAAAGGCTTTTTGCTGGGCAGCTTCTTCCAGCGCGGGCACCACATCGTTCAGCCATGCCGCCCAGGGGGCTTTTAACGCGCTGAGTTTGGCGGCTCGGGCGGCCTGGCAGTTCGTCAGCGTTTGCAGAGGTGCCGGGCGTTGTTCGCCCAGCGCGTCGCACTCGGGCAGCAGGCGCTGCAAGCTGGCGTGCAGGTCGTCGGGGGATTGCCAATAGCTAACAATGCTTTCCAGCGCGTCGCTCTCAAGGGCGTAGTAAAAGCTGCGCCAGTAGTCGCGCACGACGTCTTGTTCTAGCTCGCGTTGGTCGTTCTCCAGGTTCAGCGAGAACAGGCTGCCGCTATCGAAAGCGTGTTCGCGCAGCATGCGATAGCACCAGCTGTGAATAGTGGAAACGGCGGCTTCGTCCATCCACTCGGCAGCCAGTGCCAGGCGCCGTGCGCAGGCGGGCCAGGCCGAGGGTGGGTACTCACTGCGCAGCTCAAGCAGCAGTTTATCGCCTGCGTTTTCATCACTGCGAAAAATCTCAGCGGCTTCCACCAGCCGGTTACGAATCCGCTCGCGTAGTTCCTGGGTCGCGGCGTTGGTAAACGTGACTACGAGAATTTCCGGCGGCGTGAGCGGGCGGATAAAGGCGTTGTCATCCTCTTTGCTGCGCCCACCCAATACCAGGCGCACGTATAAAAGCGCGATGGTGAAGGTTTTGCCGGTACCGGCGCTGGCTTCGATCAGGCGGCTGCCGTGCAAGGGCAAGCTCAGTGGGTTGAGTGGGGCGGGATGGCTCATCACTGGTCTCCAGGAGCAGGCGCTAGCAGGCACAAAAACAACACGCCCCGGATGGGGCAAATAGGGGCGGCTGGAGAACTATATCGCGATGACCCTTAGGGAGCAAAAAGCAGCGAGCAAAAGGCACAAGCGAGCGGGTTGGGCTGGGAGCCAGCGCCATCACCTGATAATCTTGTCGGCTAGCCACTTTGCGGGCGACCGGTTTACGCTACCGCGGCTTCTGTTCACGTTGATGATGAGACTTCATGCTGACCTCGCTTCTGGATAACGACTTTTACAAAATCACGATGCAGAATGCCGTGATTAAACGCTTCCCGTATGCCCATGCGCGCTACGCTTTTATTAACCGTGGCGCGCATGCCTTTCCAGAAGGGTTCGGCGCTGCATTACGCCATGAAGTCGATAATATGGCGGCGCTTCGCTTAAACGACGAAGAGAAGCGCTATCTCGAAACAACCTGTCCTTATTTGGACCCCACTTATCTCGATTTTCTGGCCGGGTTTCGTTATGACCCCAGCGAGGTCATTATCGAGCAGCAGGGGGCGGACCTTTCCGTGGTGATTGAAGGCCCGTGGTATCGCACCATCCTTTGGGAAGTGCCGTTGATGGCGCTGATCAGTGAGCTTTGGTATCGGTTGCGTGGTATTACGATTACCCCTGAAGCGGATGCGATGATCGAGCAGAACGCCCAGGAAAAAATCGAGCTTTACCACCGCATGGGGCTCAAAATCGCTGAGTTTGGTACGCGTCGGCGTTTCTCTTTTAATGTTCACGACCGTGTGGTGGGCGCGCTTCGCCATCACGGCGGCGAGTCGTTTACCGGCACCAGTAATGTGCTGTTGGCGATGCGCCATGACGTGAAGCCGATTGGTACGCACGCCCATGAGTGGTTTATGTTCCACGGTGCCCGGTTTGGTTTCAAAATGGCCAATAGCCTGGCCCTGGAGCATTGGGTGGATGTGTACCGGGGCGACCTTGGCATTGCGTTAACCGATACGTTTACCTCGCAAGCCTTTTTCGACAGCTTCGATAAGAAGTTTGCCAAGCTGTTCGATGGCGTGCGCCACGATAGCGGCGACCCTATCGACTTTGCCTCACAAACCATCGCGCACTATGAGCGCCTGGGCATTGACCCGCTGAGCAAGACGATTATCTTTTCCGATGCGCTCACTCCGGAAAAAATCGAGCGCATTCATGCGTTCTGCAAAGATCGTATCGGCATGGCGTTTGGTATTGGCACCAACTTCACCAATGATGTGGGCGAGGAGCCCATGAACATGGTGATCAAAATGGTCGAGGCGCGCCCTGAGGGCCAGGGCTGGCTGCCGGTCATCAAGCTTTCCGATGTGGCCGAAAAGAACACCGGCGACCCCGAAATGATCTCGCTGGCCAATCGAATACTCCTGGTTAACCACCCGCATTAAGCGAAGCGCACCTCCTTTTACCGAGCAGTGCTACTCTTTCACCGCACGGTAGAGCGGCAGGTAAAGGGCATCTGCCAGGGCGGAGAAGCGGAGGGCGGGGTTAGCCCCTTTCTGGTTACCCTCGTTAAACAGCGCTTCAAAGTTGGGCCATTGGCGGGCGAGGTAGGCGCTTTGCGCTACTTCGCCGGTTTGAAAGCGCCCGCCTTCATAGGTGCTTGCCGCTGCGCTAAAGGCGTCGCTATCGGCGGTGCTGTCCACCGTTCCCTCTTTACTCAGCCAGGCAAATGCTGCTTGCGGAGCAAGGGGCAGCGGCATGGTCATTCCTTCTTTCCAGCACTGCAAAATAGTCGCTAGATGGCCCTGGGCGGTATCCGCTGCTAGCGGTTCAAAGCGCGCATGGCCCGCCTTGGAAAGCAGTTGTGTGGTCATCGGCGAAACCGCATTGGCAGCCAGGTGGGCCACCCAAGGGCGCAGTAGATGCTGCCAACGGTACTGCCCACGGCCACGTGCATTGCTAATCAAGCTGTTACTCACCAGCAGCAGGCGGCAGCGCTTGCCGCTCTCATCCGTGCGCAGTTCGTTAATCCAGTCGTTGACCGAAAGTTCGAGGGCGTTAAATGCGACCGCTTGAGGGGCTTCTACTGCAATGGGCCACTCTTCGAGCGCTTCCCGATAGGCATCAAACAGCGCTTGCATGGGCTCGGCCAGCGATTCGCTCATGCGCTCGCCAAAAGCGCCTACCGCTAGCACGCCTTGGCCCTTGATGCGCTCAAGCGCGGCAAACATGGCGTCTTCACGCGGCTCGCCGTTGTCTACCGCGTGGCGCTGGGCGGCAATCAGTTGGTCCTGCAGTTGCCAGTGCTGTAGGCCGTTAAGCACAAATGGTTCCACGTCCAGCTGGATCAGCACCTCCTGCTCAAAATACACGCCCAAGCGGGTGTTGAAGAACGCCTTGGCCGGTTCGCGCAGGAAACTGCCTAGCTGGGCAAGCGTTAGTGGAACGTCCTGGTTAAATTCGAGCAGGGCGCTTTGCTGTTTATTTAGGTTTTCCTGTGAGGCGAGCAGCGCGTGCTGTTCGTGGGCATCGCGCCATTCATGTACATAGGTAAAGAGCCGGGCCTGGGAGGCTGAACTACCGGGCTGGGTAAAATAGCGATGGCTAAACGGTTGCAGTGGATGCTCGGTGGTCAGCGCTTCAATCAGTGGCTCGTCAGCCTGGCGTTGGCTTACCCAGCCTGCCGTCAGGTGATCGCGCAGTTGGCCGACCAGTACGGAAGGCGGCATGGGGTTGTTGTCGATCTGGCTGCGGCCCACCCAGCTGATATAGAGCTGCTGGCGCGCCGACAGCAGCGCCTCCAGAAACAGGTAGCGGTCATCCTCCCGGCGCGAGCGGTCGCCGGGGCGGTAGTCGCTGCCCATCAGGTCAAAATCCAGCGGCGGCTGGGAGCGTGGGTATTCGCCGTCGTTCATGCCCAGCAAACACACCCGCTTGAAGGGAATGGCGCGCATCGGCATTAACGTGGCGAAGTTGACCGCCCCGGCTAAAAAGCGCTGAGAAAGGCTGTGCTCATCAATTTGCGAGAGCCAGTGCTCACGCACCATGGAAAGCGGCAAATCGTCATTCAATTTGGCCTCTTCGGTGCTGTCGAACAGTTGCTGAAGCGCGCCTTCCAGCTTGGTCAGCATCACGCTCTCTGCTGCGTCATCGGTAAGGAAGTAGGTTTCCAGCAGTTCACGCAACCGAATGACCCAGTTGGCGGCGGTGGTCGGCTGGCAAAAAATCTCCCACGTGGTTTCCAGCTTCTCAAGCAGTGTTGCCAGCGGCCCGGCAAGCGAGGCTTCAAGCCCGCCGATGTCATCAAACGGCTCGATACCCTGCCACGCATCCGCCACGCCCACGGTGTAGCCCAACAGTAAACGGCGCAGGCCAAACGCCCAGGTGTTCTGGCTTAAGCCCTGGGGCAAATCAAGCCGGGTGCGCTGCTGGGCGTTTAAGCCCCAGCGGATGCCCGCACCCTCAATCCAGCGGTTTAGTGTGGGCAAATCGCGCTCTTCAATGCCAAAGCGAGCGCGCAGGGCGGGCACGTCTAACAGGTCGAGCAGGTCGCTCACTGAGAGGCGCAGCTCGGGCAGGCGCAAGAGCTTTTCCAGCGCAATCATCAGCGGCAGGCGGTGGCGGCTGGCCTGGTCTGAAAGGGTGTAGGGAATATAGCGCGGGTCGTCGCGGCCAAGCGTGCGGTAGCTTGAGCGGTACTGACCAAACACCGCTTCAATATGCGGCGCGTAGCGGTCAATGTCCGGCACCATAACGATGATATCTCGCGGGCGCAGCTCGGGGTCGGCGCTGAACGCAGCCAGCAGCTGGTCGTGAAGAATCTCCACTTCGCGCTGGGGGCCGTGGGCGATATGAAACACAATGGAGTCGTCGTGGGTTGCATCAACCGCAGGCCAGGTCGTTTGGGTTTCGGCCACTGGGCGCAGCTCGCGAATATCATCCTGAAGCTGGCTGAGCAGGCAGGCGTGTTCGGGCGTGCTGAACGGCTCGAACATATCAATACGCAGCGCCTGTTGCTCAAACAGGGTTTGGTAGTTGCCCGCATCGTCATGCTCATCCAGCAGGCGCAGATAGTCACGCCCCTGCTTGCCCCAGGCTGCCAACAGCGGTTGGGCATGCAGATGCAGCGCGCTATCTACATCGCCGTCGCCGAGTACGTCCAGCGCTTCGGGCATGCCCGTTTTACGCTGTTGGCGGTAGCGGTTGGCGCGCAATAAATCCTTGTGTTCGATGATGTCCGCCCAGTAATACTGGCAGGGGTTATGCACGCACAGCACAATTTGGCAGCAGCGCGAAAGTGCTGCCAGGGCTTCCAGCGTTTGCTGGGGCAGCGAGGAAATCCCAAAAATAATCAGCCGACGCGGCAACCCCGGCGGGCACGCCTGGCCTTCCAGCTGTTCGGCAACCTCTAAAAAGCGGCTATGCACTTGGGCACGGCTGCTATTAAGCCCGGCCTCGCCCTGGGAGGCGGCAACATCATCACGCAGGGCGCGCCATAGCTCGGGCTGCCAGCGCTGGTGTTCATCCAGCGGGCGCGCTTCGCCGCGTGCAGTAATGAGTACATCTTCGCCCCGTGCCCAGGCGTCTAGCCAGTCGGCGCGGTACACTTGGTATTGGTCGAATAAATCCGCCAGGCGCTCGGCCAGTTGATAGTGCTTGCGCTGGTCGCGGTCGGTTTCCAAAAAGCGCGCCAGCGGCGCAAAGGCGGGCTTCTCAGCGAGGCTGGGCAGTAAGCGCAGCAAGCGCCAAACCAGGCGCGACTTATCAAACGGTGAGGTTTCAGGCACCGCTTGGGCATCACCGGTAATATGCGTTAACACCGTGCGGTAGGCCTGCCATAAAAAGCGCGCAGGCAGGGTAACGTTCAGCGCCGCCGCAATGCCCGCGCCGCCCTGTGCCTGGTCTTCCGCCAGTGCCAGCTTCAACCACTGCCCGATGCCGTTGCTCTGCACCAGAATCGTCTCGTTCTCAAGCGGCCCTAACGGATGAAGGCGCATCCACTCCACCGCTAACCCGCGCAGGTCTTCAAGGCGGTTGGCATGCACCACCATAAAACCCGGCGTAAGAGACGATGTATTGGCAAGCAGCGAGGGTGACGACATGCGGCGGTATTTCCTTCAAGGCAGTAGCGATAAGGTACAGTGCTTAAGACACAGTACTTAAGACTACTATGGTGCCATAGGTTAAACGTATTGCGAGATGCTGAATAACACCTCAAGCTGTGTTTCTTAAATCGTGAATAACGCAAGAGAGTCCCCCATGACCGATACACCAAACCATACTCGCCGCCATTCTGCCCCGGTGGTCGATGGCGTGGGTAAAGCCGCCAGCCGTGCCATGCTGCGCGCAGTAGGATTTAACGACGCTGATTTTAAAAAGCCCCAGGTGGGCGTGGCCTCTACCTGGAGCATGGTGACGCCGTGCAACAGCCATATTGGTGAGCTTGCCGAGCAGGCCCGAGAGGGTGCCGATGCCGCAGGCGGTAAAGGTGTGGTCTTCAACACCATCACCATTTCCGACGGTATTGCCAATGGCACCGAGGGCATGAAGTACTCGATGGTCTCGCGGGAGGTGATCGCGGATTCCATTGAGACCGTTGCGGGCTGTGAAGGCTTTGATGGCCTGGTGGCAATTGGCGGCTGCGACAAAAACATGCCGGGCTGCGTAATGGGGCTGGCACGTTTGAATCGCCCCAGCGTGTTTGTATACGGTGGCACCATCATGCCGGGCAAAGGGCACACTGATATCGTCTCGGTGTTCGAGGCCATGGGTGCTCACTCGCGGGGCGATATGGATTTGATTGAGCTCAAGCAGATCGAGGAAACCGCGATTCCTGGTCCCGGTTCGTGTGGCGGTATGTACACTGCCAATACCA
The DNA here is from genome assembly GCF_052379685.1 of Halomonas sp. 111. NCBI lineage: Bacteria > Pseudomonadati > Pseudomonadota > Gammaproteobacteria > Oceanospirillales > Halomonadaceae > Halomonas > Halomonas sp. 111. The sequence goes on along the minus strand of NZ_JBQSYV010000001.1, from coordinate 126,178 downwards.
TGGCATCGGCCATTGAAGCGCTGGGCATGAGCCTGCCGGGCAGCTCGGCACAAAACGCCATTTCCCAGGAAAAACGTGACGACTGTAAAGCGGCGGGCGAGGCGGTGCTTGAGCTGCTGGCGCGGGATATCAAACCTTCCGATATCATGACCCGTAAGGCGTTTGAGAACGCGATTACCGTGGTGATTGCGTTAGGCGGCTCTACCAACGCGGTGCTGCATCTTATCGGCATGGCGCGCACTATCGATGTTGAGCTGACGCTTTCCGACTTTACCGAGATCGGTAAACGCGTGCCGGTAGTGGCAGATCTTCGCCCCAGCGGCCACTACATGATGAGCGAGCTTGTGGCGCTTGGCGGTATTCAGCCGCTGATGAAAAAACTGCTGGAAGCTGGCCTTCTACACGGCGACTGCCTGACGGTCACCGGGCAAACACTGGCGGAAAACCTGGCAGGCGTTGAAGCCTATCCGGATGACCAGAAAATTATCGCGCCGCTGGATAAGCCGATTAAAACCGAAAGCCATCTGCGGATTCTTTATGGCAACCTGGCGCCGGAAGGTGCGGTCGCTAAAATTTCCGGCAAAGAAGGCACGCGCTTCTCCGGCACGGCGCGGGTGTTTGGTTCTGAAGAAGAAGCTCAGGCGCGCATCAATGATGGCACCGTGGTGGCAGGCGATGTCGTGGTTATTCGCTACGAAGGCCCCAAAGGTGGCCCGGGTATGCGCGAAATGCTCACACCGACGTCGGCCATTATGGGGCGCGGCTTGGGCAACGACGTCGCGTTGATTACCGATGGCCGCTTTTCAGGCGGTAGCCACGGTTTTGTGGTCGGCCACGTAGCACCGGAAGCCTTTGATGGCGGCCCGCTGGCGCTGGTGGAAAATGGCGATCTCATCACCATTGATGCCGAAGCGGACACTATTGAAGTGCAGCTAAGCGATGAAGAATTGGCAACCCGCCGTGCCGCGTGGCAACAGCCCGCACCGCGCTATACCCGCGGTGTATTGGCCAAATATGCACGGCTGGTAAGCTCAGCAAGCACCGGTGCCGTTACCGACCAAAGCGAGTAAGTGACGCTGGCGGCCCGGCCATTCGCGCCGCGCCGTCGTTACGGAACACGCCTATATGCGGTTTGGTGGCGTGCGACGATACGTTTACCGAATTTTGTAGCGCGTGGTAAGCGCCAGCGCACCCGCGGATGCAGCGCGAAGCGGTGCTGGGGTTAGGTGGCATGGCCCGGGTGGCTTGTCATCACTGCGTAAAATGCAGCGGGTAGCCTAGGCACTTTCTATTACGCAAAAGAGCCTTCCGCTATGGCTGAAGAGAACAATTTACGCACGCGCGTCAGTGAAGTCTTTAAGGTTTTTCTATGGCTTGGCCTGACCTCTTTTGGTGGGCCGGTGGCGCATCTGGGCTATTTTCGGGCTGAGTTTGTGGAGCGCCGCCGTTGGCTTTCGGAGGCTGCCTATGCGGACCTGGTCGCGCTTTGCCAGTTTTTGCCAGGACCCGCCAGCAGCCAGGTGGGTTTTGCGCTTGGGCTAATGCGCGCGGGCCCCTGGGGAGCCGCGATGGCGTGGCTGGCCTTTACGCTGCCTTCTGCCATTGTGCTGGTGCTATTTGCGTTCGGGGCGACGGTGCTGGATGGCCCGATTGTCAGCCGTATTATTCATGGCTTGAAGATAGTGGCTGTGGCCATTGTGGCCCATGCGGTATGGGGGATGGCGCGTAACCTGTGCCCGGATAAAACCCGCACGGGCATCGCGCTACTGGCCGTGTTCACGGTGTTGTTGGTCAGCGGGCCGCTAGGGCAGGTGGGCGCCATTGTGTTCGGTGGCTTGGCGGGGTTCCTGCTATGCCGCGAAGCTGTGACTGCCACGCCAAGCGAAACACTCCACTTTGCTGTGTCGCGCTCAGTTGGTGTTATCGCACTGGGGCTGTTCGCTGGGCTACTGATTGGGTTGCCGTTGCTTGCGGGAAGCGCCGTTTGGCTTGATATTGCCGATGCCTTTTATCGTTCAGGCGCGCTGGTATTTGGCGGTGGGCATGTGGTGCTACCGCTCTTACAAGCGGAAGTGGTGGAGTCAGGCTGGATAACGCCGGATGCATTTTTAACCGGTTACGGAGCGGCACAGGCCGTGCCGGGGCCGCTGTTTACCTTTGCCGCGTATCTTGGGGCGTTACTGCCTGGCATTAATGGCCTTGTTGGGGCGCTAGTGGCCTTGCTGGCTATCTTCATACCGGGATTTTTACTGCTGGTGGGCGTGCTGCCCTTCTGGAATCGCTTTCGCCAATGGGGCAGCGCTCAGGCATTAATGCGTGGTGCCAATGCCGCAGTGGTGGGGATTCTGGGCGCTGCGCTTTACCAGCCGGTGTGGACCAGCGCGATTATCGGACCGTATGAATTTGCCTTGGCGCTTAGCGGCTTTTTACTGCTTTCCGTGTGGAAGCTGCCTGCCTGGGCGGTTGTGATTGTGATTGCGCTGGGCGGTCTTTTGATACCGGTTTAGTAGATAATGAGCCAAAACCATACAAAAACGCCTCGCTTAAGCGAGGCGTTCGTGGTTTAAAGGGCTAATGGCTGCTCCTATGGCGCCTCCAGCTCTAACGTGCGGCGCAGAACATTGAGCTCGTCAATGTTCAGGTGCTCAAGCCTGCCGGCGAGCAAGTCGCTAATCTTCTGTACTGGAAGCCCTGCCTGGCGGGCAATTTCCCGGCTTCCTAGATCTGATACTGCAATTAAACGCGTGATAATGCGCATTAGGCGCGTGCGTTTTTCTAATTCCCTGACATCGAGGTCAGGGCTGCTTCGCGGAGGATCCAGCGTTTCTGCGTGAGCAGTTGAGTATGCCGTACTCATGAGACTCCATCAGTCTGAAATGACAAGGACACAATGCCGCCAACGCAGGTGCATTTCAATATTTAATTTGATGAAAATTTCGCGACACTTGCGAACACCCGCTTGCGGCTTGGCTCTGGTAAACTATGTGCCTTATTTTAGCGTGCACGGCTGCTTCTGGCGTGCGGTACTTTATCGTTTTTTTATATGGCCACTGGCCGGGGAGAAATGGCATGTCGTCGAATAGCGCACCCAAAGTGGGCGTCATTATGGGGTCCAAATCGGATTGGCCGGTGATGGAGCATGCGGTGACGATGCTGGAGCGCTTAGGCGTTGCCTATGAAACGCGTGTGGTCTCTGCCCACCGAACGCCTGACCTGTTGTTCGACTATGCGAAAAGTGCCGCTGAGCGCGGTTTACAGGTAATTGTGGCCGGTGCAGGCGGTGCCGCCCACCTGCCCGGTATGGTGGCCTCACAAACGCCGCTGCCGGTACTGGGTGTGCCGGTTGAGTCCAAAGCGCTTAAAGGCCTTGATTCACTGCTCTCGATTGCGCAGATGCCCGGCGGTATCGCCGTAGGCACACTGGCGATTGGTAAGGCCGGTGCGACCAACGCGGGCCTGCTGGCCGCACAGATTGTGGGCCTTCAGGATAGCGCTGTGCGTAACGCGGTTGAGGCCTTCCGTGCAGAGCAGACTCAACTGGTACTGGATAACCCGGACCCGCGCCCCGCGCCGGATGCTGAGTAAAAGGAGCCCCCATGAACTCTGGTACGACAAACATCGGCGTTTTAGGCGCAGGCCAACTGGGACGTATGCTGGCGCTGGCGGGCTACCCGCTAGGCAATCGGTTTACGTTCCTGGATACCACAGGTAACCCAAGTGCGGGCATCGGCGAGGTCATTGTCGACCCGGATAATCAGCACTTGGCTGAGTTTCTCGCCAAGGTGGATGTCGTGACTTACGAGTTCGAGCATCTGCCGGTGACGCTTGTGCAGGAGATCGAAAAGCACAAGCCGGTGTATCCGAGCAGCCGAGCGATCGAGGTCTGCCAAAACCGGGTTGAAGAGAAAACCTTGTTTGATCGCTTGAACATCCCGACGCCTGCTTACCGTGTGGTTGAGAGCGCAGAGCAACTGGAAGCGGCCGCTCGCGAGCTTGGCTGCCCGGTGGTGGCAAAGTCCGTCACGGAAGGTTACGACGGCAAAGGTCAGGCGGTTTTAAAAGCGCCAGAAGAGGCGGCTAACGCTTGGCAGAGCATTGGCCATACGCAGCTGATCGTTGAAGCGTTTGTGGATTTTGTTCGCGAAGTTTCGATGATTGCTGTACGCGGTCGCGATGGCGAGGTGGTTTTCTACCCCATGGCGGAAAACCAGCACGTAGGCGGCATTCTGCGTTACTCGGTGGCGCCGCTGCCCGACCTGGACGCCCAGGTGCAGCAAACGGCTGATACGTATATTCGTGCGCTGCTGGATGAGCTGGATTACGTGGGCGTGCTGGCGCTTGAGCTGTTCCAAACCCGCGACGGCAGCCTGCTGGCTAACGAGATGGCGCCACGCGTGCATAACTCCGGCCATTGGACGATGGATGGAGCGGTTACCAGCCAGTTCGAGAACCATCTACGCGCGGTTCAAGGATTACCGCTTGGCAGCACGGCGGCCATTGCGCCCACCTGTATGGTCAATGTGATTGGCCAGGAAGGCGACAACGTGGCCATGCTCAAGCTTGCCAATACCCATATGCACCGCTACGACAAAGCCGAGCGGGCAGGGCGCAAGCTGGCCCACGTTAACGTGGTGGCGGCTACCCACGCTGAACTGCTGGAAAAGGTGCGCGCCTGCCAGGCACTGATACCTGATGCGCCGGCGGTTGAGTGGAGTTTTGAGCGCTCATTATAGATAAGCGTTAATAAGTCACTGAAAAGGCGCCCCACGATGTAAGGCGCCTTTTTTTATTCCGGTGTTAAGCTCTTTTTTAAGACCGTTTTAAGCTCTGTTTAAAGTCTCTCGAACCAGCTTGAACGTTTACCAACCCAGCACAATACGCCCGCTCAGCAATAGCCACAGCGCGATTAACGCAAAGTGCCCAGGGTACCAGGCCAACCAAAGCCTGCGAGGCATGGCAAACGTTACCACAGGCACGCGTTGAGCCAAGCCAGCAGCCAGTATCAGGACCACGACACAGGTGCCCACCGTAAACGATTTTGCCATATCCGAGGCGTTCATTTGTCCGGCAACCCAGAGTACGGGAAAGGCGGCTAAGCCTGCCCAAAGTCGCGCCTGAAAATGGGTGCCCGCTTGGCTAAGTGAATGCATGGCAAACATGAATAGCGGAATCAACAGTAGACCGTTGTGGCCGTACTCCACCCAGAAACCGAGCAGGTACCATACCGTGACGCCCACCGCTGTGCCCAACAGCAGCCAGCCAAACCCCAGCGTTTGCTGTTGGTAGTGCTGCCAGCCTTGGCGCGCCAGTGTGCCCAAGGCCAGGCCACTGGCCAGCGTAAAGCAGACGTTAAAAATCAACGCATCCGATGCGCGTGGCATCATCATATAGGGGAGTTGCGCTACCAGTCCGATAACCAGAATACGCCGTGAATAGCGCATTGGGTTACGGGTATTAAACAGCCCGTGCCAGGCGACCATGGCGGCAAACAGCGGAAAGGCAATCCGGCCAATAGAGGAGCCTGCCCAGCTAAAATCCCCAGGCAGTACATAGCGGGTAAGGTGGTCTACCGTCATGGTAATGAGCGCGAGCCACTGGCCCCAGCCTGTCCAGTAGGAAGACGGGCGTCGGTCGATGTCTGGTGTGGCGCTAAGGGTTGCTGCCATAAAACCTCCCTGTTTTTATGACTAAATTACGGTGATAGCGAAATGACGTTTCATCGCTATATGGGTTATATCGGCTATATGCACATGGAGAATGATACAGAGACTCTTTCACGCTGACCTGGTTCATTCCAAGGGGCAGCGTACTTGTTAATGGGCCTGCGTACCTGGTTTTTAAGCCGCTGATGAAAGGAGAAAAAAAGGCAAGGGCATAAATAAATCACCCCGGCAAAGGCCAGGGTGATGGGGCAGTCACTACGTTATGTGATTACTCTTCGCCAAAGTAGCGAGCGTGAATCTCATCGTAGGTACCGTTTTCTTGAAGCGTTGCGAGGGCTTCGTTGAATTTTTCAGCAAGCGCTTCATCACGCTGGCGGAAGGCGATACCAAAGCCGTCACCAAAGTACTCTTTAGGCTCAGTGATTTTTTCGCCCACAATGGTGTAGTTGGCGTCTTCGTTTTCAACCAACGTTGACTGGCCGATTGGGAAGTCGAGGAAGACGATATCCAGACGCTGCGCGTCCATGTCCAGCACCATATCATCGGCGGTGGAGTAGCGGCTGATATCGGCCACGCTGCCGTAGTTATCTGTGACGTAGTTGTCCTGAAGTGTGCCGCGTTGAACGCCGATGGTCAGGCCTTCAAGGGTTTCTTCATTGGCTTCGTCGATATCCAGGTCGCTTGCGGCAAACCAGGCAGACGGCATGGTGATGTAGGGGTCAGAGAACAGCACCTGCTGGCGACGCTCATCGTTGATGGTCATGGAGGACATGACGGCGTCGTAGTTGCGTGACAGAAGACCCGGAATAATGCCGTCCCACTCCTGCTCGATCCACTCGCAGGTCACGCCGATCTCTTCACACATGGCGTTGCCCAGCTCGATATCAAAACCGGTCAGGTCGCCTTCAGGGGTGCGGAATTCCATTGGGACATAAGGTACATCAACACCAATACGCACCTGATCATAATCACGTGCCTGGGCGGAAGAGGCCGCAGCAACAGCCAAACCAATTAAAGAAACTGATAGCAACTTTTTCATTATTTAACTCCGTTGTAAAACAGGTTCACCCGAGGTGATCCTCTTTAACGTAACCCAGGTTGGGGCCGGCGGAAAGAGGAAAACGCCCTGTGAACCAACGTTTGTTTGACGTTCGCTCGTCATCGAACCGTTTACGGGGTTTGTGGCTTTAAGTGCGCAAGTAATTTCTTCTCTAAAAAGCGGAAGAAAAACAGAATGGCAAACGTTAAGCACAGGTAAATAGCCGCGACAAACAGGAAGGGCTCAAACGGCGTATAGAACCGCGAATAGACATAGCGAGCCGCTCCGGTCAGGTCCATTAAGGTGACCACGCTGGCTATCGCGCTGGCATGAAGCATGAAAATCACTTCATTGCCGTAGGCGGGCAGAGCGCGACGAAATGCGCTGGGGATAATGATCCGGCGCATCATCAGGCTTTGGGACATGCCGTAAGCGCGTGCCGCTTCAATTTCACCCTTGGACGTTGCCTTGATAGCACCCCGGAAAATCTCTGTGGTATAAGCCGCCGTGTTAAGGGTGAAGGCGATCAGTGCAGGGTAGAAGGCCTCACGGAAGATCGGCCACAAAAAGCTTTCCTGGATGCCATCAAAAAACACCACGCCATAGTAAATAATATACAGTTGGACCAGCAGCGGCGTGCCACGAAACACGTAGGTATAGGCATACACGGGCAGGCTGATCCATTTACGCCGTGAGCTGCGCATAATGGCAAGCGGCACCGCCAGCACCAGCCCGATTACCAGCGACAGAAACACCAGCTGTGTGGTGGTGACAAGCCCTGTCCAGTAGTAGCCCATTGTAGTGGGGGTGAAGATCAGATTGCCGGACAAAAGGTCATTAAACCATGCGGAAATATCTAGCATGTCACTGCTCTCCAAAGCCGATGTCGTAGCGCTTTTGTAGCCGGGCAAAAATCCACTCGGAGACGCTGGCAATCAACAGATAGGCAACGGCTACAGGGATTAAAAACACAAACGGCTCATGAGTCGCTCGGGAGGCTTCAGCGGCCACGCGAACCATATCGGTCAGGCCGATTACCGAGACGAGCGCGGTGGTTTTCAGCAGCACCATCCAGTTATTGGAGAGCCCGGGCAGCGCATGGCGCATCATTTGCGGGAAACGAATGCGGCGAAAGACCAGTGCGCTGCTCATCCCGTAGGCTTTGCCTGCCTCAATTTGACCGTTATCGACGGCCATAAAAGCGCCCCGGAAGGTCTCGCCCATATAGGCACCAAAAATGAAGCCAATGGTCAGTACGCCCGCGGCAAAGGCGTTGAAATTAATGTAAATATCAATGTCGTAGCTGTAGTAAAGAATATCACTAATCGCGTTAACACCGATTTGGCCGCCGTAAAACAGCAGCATCATCAAGACAAGGTCTGGCACGCCGCGAATCAGCGTCGTGTAAACGGTTGCCGTGCCGTGCAATAGCCAGTGGCGCGACATCTTGGCTGTGGCGGTGAGAAGGCCTAGCGCGATGGCTAACAGTAGCGATAAAACCGCTAGTTGAACGGTGACCCCGGCACCTTCGATCAAACGGGGGCCGTACCCTTGCAAATCCAGCATGGTCGCCTCGCAGATCAGTAGTTAGGAGTAAGAAACTGTTTCAGTCGGGACGATTGGGGGTTGCCTAATACATCATCTGGCGCCCCGGCTTCCTCTACCAAGCCCTGGTGAAGATAGATCACCTTGCTTGAGACATCGCGAGCAAAACTCATCTCATGGGTAACCACCACCATGGTACGCCCTTCATTGGCCAGGTCGCGCATGACTTTCAGTACGTCGCCGACAAGCTCCGGGTCCAGCGCCGAGGTCGGCTCATCAAACAGCATAACCTCTGGGTTCATGGCCAGTGCCCGAGCAATCGCGCCGCGCTGCTGCTGGCCACCTGACATTTGCGCCGGGTAGGCGTTGGCGCGGGCGGTTAGCCCCACACGCTCAAGCAGCGCGTGGGCTTGTTCGATCGCCTCTTTTTTAGGAAGGCCGAGCACATGGATAGGCGCTTCAATTATATTTTCAAGCAGCGTCATGTGTGCCCAGAGATTGAAATTCTGAAACACCATGGAAAGCTTGGCACGCATTTGGACAACCTGTTTCCAATCGGCTGGCTCGCGTCCGTGCCGGGTCACCTTAAAGCGTATCGGGTCGCCGTGAAGGATAATCTCGCCCTCATCCGGCTGCTCTAACAGGTTCATACAGCGCAGAAAGGTACTTTTACCCGACCCTGAAGCGCCAATTAGCGTGATGACATCACCTTTTTGGGCTTCGAGTGAAAGGCCTTTCAGAACTTCCGTATCGCCGAAGCGCTTTTTAATATTACGCACTTCCAGGGGAGTAGCGGCCATAAACATAGGCTCCAGTACAAAGTTGCCGCGGTAGCAACGTGTTGAGTTAACGTAGGCTAAATGCGGCTGGCGCGAAAAAAGTGGCGATTCTATCAGGCTCAGCGAAAAATGCGTGCTTTCCTTATACGATAAATGTAGGAAGGTGGCCGTAAGTGATACGCGTGTGCCTCGATATTATCTCCATGTTGTTGTTATTAAATAACTATTAAACTTATTTTGCGGTTTGACTTGAGGAGTGAGCCGGGACCACCAAAAGCGCCGCCCGCGCACCCAACGCCACGTTGGCATTAGGAAATACGACATGTAGCGGCGTCTCGCCCACCACGAAATCGCCTGCCACGCTATCCTGGGCCAAACGCGTGCCGGGCTCAAAACGGCTGAAGTTGGGCATGTCAGCATCAACGTAGAGCGTAAAGTCCTCCGCTTGGCGCTTAAGCTCATGCTCTACCTGAAAGAATACCATGCTCGCGGGGTCTTGCTGGGCAGGCGTTTCGCCTTTGCTGAGCGACGTAAGCAGCGCGCCCATGGGGATTAGCGATGCCCTGTCATTTTGCCCGAAAGGGGCGACGCGGCCTAGCTCAAAAGTAAACGCTTGAGCGCCATGGTAATGCTTGCTGTAGTGCGAGAAGGTCCAGCTTGTCTGGTGTTGATGAAGCACGGCCTGCATGCCCGCAGCCGCAAGCCACTGCCACTGCTCCGGCAGGGTTGCAGTGTTAGCAAACGGCTCGACAACAAAAATCGGGTAGAGGCTTTCACGAATGGCGGTGTGCAAGTCGTAGTGCAACCTGGGCCGCGCGGCATGAGTTTCATAAAATTGGTCTACCGCAGCCATTAGTTCACGTGCGCGTTCTGGCTCCTCACCGCTGCCCGTTAAATTACGCTTAAAGAGGCGGTTAAGGTTGGTTGCTATAAACCGTTGCTGAGCGCGTAGGGCGGGGATATTACCAAGGATGACCAGTACGGGAGCACCCAGTGGGGTAGTGCCTGCTTCCAGGGCGCTTAGCCACTCACCGAGTAGTTCAACCGGGGCCGTTTCGTTGCCATGAATCGCCGCTGAAAAAACGCAGGCATAGGCCTCTGGCTGCGGCGTATGGGGGATAAGCTCCATAATGCCGGGGGCATGAAACCGATAAGTACCGCTTGGAAATTGGCCGCTACGCTGTACGGGAGGGTGCCCATCAAGGGTCCAGTCAAGCCAGTGATTCAGCATTATCGGCCTCTTGTTATTGGTTGGAAATTCACACGCTATCTTTAACATGCTCAAAAACGTGAGCAAGCATTAGCGTCGTGGTTATGAAAATGGCGGGCGCTCGAGTGTAAGACGGTACCTAAAACGCTCACGGTGAGTGGGCGTTTTAATAGGAAGGGCGCTTTGCCGCGCACTTTTAGGATTCAATGCGAGGAACCAGCCGCTGCTTTGTATCAGCGTAAGGTGAAAATCGAAGAGAGCAGGGGAAAACATTCGCTTTTCGCTGCTGCAGGCTAGGCTATGTTGTAGTCATTCCCTAACCGGAATGCCATTAACGTAGCTAAAACGCAGTCCAAAGGAGTAAGCAATGACAAAGGTACTGGTACTTTACTATTCCATGTATGGGCATGTTGATACTTTGGCCAAGGCCGTTGCAGAAGGGGCAAGGAAAGTTGAAGGCGTAGAGGTAACCGTTAAGCGAGTACCTGAAACCATGCCCGCAGATGCTTTCAAAAATGCCGGCGGTAAGCAGGATTACGATACGCCCGAAGCGACTCCCCAGGAACTGGCCGATTACGATGCGATTATTGTTGGTACCCCAACCCGCTTTGGCAATATGACCGGCCAAATGCGCACCTTTTTTGACCAAACCGGCGGCTTATGGGCTAACGGCACCTTGCGTGGCAAAGTGGCGAGTGTGTTTACCTCAACAGGTACCGGCGGTGGCGATGAGATGACGATTACCTCCACGTGGACGACGCTTGCCCACCACGGCATGGTGATTGTGCCCGTCGGTTATGGCATTGAAGAGCAGTTTGATATTTCCGAAGTCAGCGGCGGTAACCCTTACGGAGCGGCGACTTTGGCAGGTAGTGACGGCTCCCGCCAGCCAAGCGAGCGTGAACTGAAGCTTGCGCGCTTTCAGGGCGAGCACGTTGCAAAAATTGCTGCGAAGCTGGCGGAGTAACCAACCGCCAATAAAAAGCCACCCCGTCGATAATTATCTGCGGGGTGGCTTTCCTATGGCGAAGGGATTACTGGCTTAAACGTTTGGCAATCGCGCGGCCCAGGCTTTCCGTGGTGCCTTGGCCGCCAACATCACGGGTGACCACTTGGCTGTCACCTTCGCGAAGCACGTCTTCAATGGCCGTCACCATCGCATCAGCGGCTTCTTTATAGCCCAGGTGCTCAAGCATCATGGCACCAGACCAAATTTGACCAATTGGGTTGGCGATACCTTTGCCTGCAATATCCGGTGCGCTGCCGTGTACCGGTTCAAACAGGCTGGGGAATTTGCCTTCGGGGTTAATGTTGGCCGAAGGGGCAATGCCGATAGTGCCGGTACATGCTGGCCCCAGGTCGGAAAGGATATCGCCAAACAGGTTGCTGCCGACGACCACGTCAAACCAGTCCGGATGCAGTACAAAGTTGGCGGTCAGAATATCAATATGGAATTTATCGACATCAATCTCCGGATACTGCTTGGCCATTTCCAGCACGCGCTCGTCCCAGTAGGGCATGGTGATAGAGATACCGTTGGATTTGGTGGCCGAGGTGAGCTTTTTACGCGGGCGGGTTTGTGCCAGATCAAACGCGTACTTAAGCACGCGGTCAACACCTGTACGCGACATCACGGTTTCCTGGATGACAATTTCGCGCTCGGTGCCTTCAAACATCTTGCCGCCGATGCTTGAGTATTCGCCCTCGGTGTTTTCGCGCACCACGTAAAAGTCGATATCGCCCGGTTCACGCCCAGCAAGCGGGCTTTTAATACCGGGCATTAACTTGCAAGGGCGCAGGTTGATGTACTGGTCGAACTGGCGGCGAAACTGCAGCAGCGAGCCCCAAAGGGAAATATGGTCGGGCACTTTGTCGGGCCAGCCGACCGCGCCGTAAAACAGCGCATCGAACCCTTTTAGCTGTTCAAACCAGTCGTCCGGCATCATTTGGCCGTGCTCCAGGTAGTAGTCGCAGCTGCCAAATTCAAAGGTCGTGAACTCAAGGTCGATATTAAAGCGCTTGGCTGCGGCTTCAAGGGCGCGAATACCTTCGGGCATGACTTCGGTACCAATGCCGTCGCCAGCGATCACTGCAATACGGTGGGCCATTTGGATTCCTTGTTATTAAAAAAGATGAGCGATGAACGCAGTGTAGCCGCTATCTGAGTGATAATAATCAGGCTACTATTCAAGCTATTGTTGCCTGAAAGTGGAGAATCCATGTCGGCGCTAGACGATCTTGCATTTTTTCAGCAGTTAGCACGTGCAGGAAGTTTGACAGGAACGGCGCGTGAACTGGGGCTTTCGCTGTCGGCGGTGAGCAAGCGCTTAAAGCAGCTAGAGGCGCGGTTGGGCGTGGAGCTTGCCGCACGCACTACTCGGCGGCTGACACTCACGGCAGAAGGCGAACGTTATCTCTCCCGCGGGGCGCTGATTCTGGATGAGTTGGGGGAGCTTGAGAACTCTCTCAACGACACACATAAGCATGGGCTTAGCGGACGGCTGCGGGTTAATGCCACCTTTGGTTTTGGTCGGCAGCACATTGCGCCGCTGCTCTCCACCTTTTGTGCAATGCACCCAGCGGTTGAGGGATGGCTGGAGCTCACCAATTTCCCGCTTAACCTGAGCGATCACGGCTTTGATGTCGGTATACGGATTGGTGAGCCGCCGGATTCCCGTTTGATTGCTCGGCCAATTTTGCCCAATCGCCGAGTGCTGTGTGCTGCGCCTGGTTATATCGCCCGTATGGCACCATTGAACGCGCCTGGCGACCTTGTGCGCCAGGCATGCCTGGTGATTCGTGAAAACGATACGGACTTTCCCCTTTGGCGTTTTGAGCGCTGTAATGACCCTGGGTGTGTTCAGTCAGTGAAGGTGAGTGGGCGGCTGGCCAGTAACGATGGAGAAGTCATAACTCGGTTGGCCCTGGACGGACACGGGATAATGATGCGCTCCTGGTGGGACGTAAACGAGCACTTGGCCAGTGGGGCGCTGGTGCCGCTGCTGCCTGAATGGCAGGGCGTGCGGGCCGACTTTTATGCGGTATTTGAGCAGCGCCGCCATGTGCCCACGCGGTTACGCGCATTTATTGAGCATGTGCAGCGTGACATAAGCGGGCGAGTGCCGCCGTTGCCAGGCCTCGGTCTCGATGAACGACGGTGACCGGCTCATCACGCACTGACACGCTCGGTCAGAAACCATTGGATAAAATAAGTATCTTGTTAGGGACTCAGTTCTGGGTATGTAGCAAGGCCTTTGGCGAGGCGAGCACCGCGACCGGGGAGGGCCGCGGCGCATCCTTGCTACGTTAAATGGTTGCGATGCGTTGGCATAAGATGCGCACTTATAACGTAAGCTGCGCTTTAATAATTGGCCAAGCGGGTTCGCCGTCGGTGTTCGTTACATCGGTAAGCATGGCTTCTACCCGCTCGGGGTGATTGCTGATCCACTCCTGGGCTACCTCGGAAAGCGCACGCTCGTCTTGGCCAAACGCTTGGATCATCCAGCTTTGTTCGTCAGCGGTGAAGCTGAACTGCTCAAAAAACGTAGTGATATTGGGGTTGGCTTCAGCATAGTCGGCGCGCAGCACGGTAAGTACCTCACTTTCACCGTTGTTTTCACCGAACAGGTTATCTGGATCCTCCAAGTAACGCATGGGTAACTCAAGGTTCATCCAGTGAGGAGTCCAGCCGACCCAGACCACCGCTTGTTCACGCTCGATAGCATCGCGAGCGGCGGACAGCATGGCGATTTCGCTGGTATCAACCAGGCGCCAGTCACCCAGCTCCCAAGCGTCATTATCAATGGCGTCATGGAGAATTTCGCTGGCCGCCGAGCCAGCGCCAAAGCTGAGAATCTGACCGTTAAACAGGTCGCGGTTTTCGGCAAGGTCAGCAAAACTTTGAATGCCGCTCTCGTAAATATAGGTAGGCACCGCCAGCGTCATTTGCGCGCCATCAACGTTGTTCGCCACATCAATCAGCACGCCTGACTCTTTGCGTGGGGTGAACATGTCACGCTGAGCAGGCAGCCAGGCGCCCAGAAATACATCGATATCACCGCTCTCCATACCCTGATAGATCACCTGCAGGCCAATCTCTTGCGCGCGGGTTTCATAACCCAGCGGGTTTAACAGCTGTTCGGCTATTTCCGTCTTTACGGTAATGCCAGGCCAAGCGGGAACACCAAAATCAAGTGTTTGATCATCGCCGTGCGTGGTGGACGCAAAGGCAGCGGATAAGAGTGCTGTGGCTACCAACGGCATGCTGGGTGAGAGGCGTAGGCAGGTTTTCATTGAGATCTCCTTGCTGAGTTTTTATATCGCGCGGGGCGGTTTATGAGTGGCGTGCCAACACACGCAGGCGAGAGGCGAGCATGTCGCGGTCCAAATACGTGCCCTGGAGGTGACGAGCGCCGCTATCAAGGGTAATGACGGGGCACGAACGCTAATATCGGTTGCTTCGTCCTGAAAACGAAAATCGACCGGGGCTCACCCGGATAGGATGCGCACTCGTCATGGCTCAAGCAAATGATTAATATGGCCTCTAAGACCTTATTTTACTTATAGGTGAATTTATCATGAGTCAGTTACCGCCACTGTTATGGCTACAGGCATTTGAGTCGGCGGCGCGAACGCTCAGCTTTACCGCGGCTGGAAATGAGTTGGCTGTTACCCAGGCGGCCATTAGTCAGCGAGTTCGGTTGCTGGAGGAGCGGTTGGGGCAAAAGCTCTTTGTGCGCCATGCGCGAAGCTTAACGCTTACGCCTGTAGGGCAAGCCTGGCTGCCCAGTATCAATGATGCTTTTTCGCGGATCAGCGAAGGAACGGCTGAGGTGTTTGGCGCTACCAGCGGGCAGCCTGTGACATTAAGAGCCACGCCGATTCTCCAGCAATCCTGGCTGGCGCCGCGTTTGGCTGCTCTTTACCAGCACTGTCCACACATCACCATTCGCCTGGTCAGCGCTATCTGGCCAGATGACTATGGGGTAGAGGGCGCTGATATCGAAATCCGTTATGGGCGGGGTGAATGGAGTGGCGTTGAAATGCACTCGCTAGGTGATGAACAACTGCTGCCAGTGTGTTCGCCAGCGCTTGCTGCAACGCTAACAACGCCTGCCGATTTAAGAGGGCACACATTGCTTCACGCGGTAGGTTTTGGTGTCGGCTGGTCAGGCTGGCTACAGGCGGCGGGCGTGGGTCATTTGGAAACGCAATGTCGTGCTATGACATGCGATAACCAGGTGATGACGTTAGCGTTAGCTAGCCAAGGCGCAGGGGTCGCGCTCATTCATCACCGTTTGTTGGAACAGCGCAATGACCTGGTGACGCCGTTTCCGGCCATTAGTGTGCCAAGCGATGAGCAGTTCTGGCTGGTACGTCCCAGCCGTCGGCAGGTAGATGACGAAGCAGCCTTAGTCTGGGCGTGGTTAGCGAAAGATATTGGGGCTGCCTAGGAGCGTTTTAAGAATAAATGCTCCAATTTTCTTGCCATTTTCGTGCAGGCGTGAAGAATGAAGCGCCTTCGATAAGTTAAAAAAAGGCGTGTTGTATGGATTTCTCGGTACCTCAACTGTTGACCGCGTTGGTTGATCGCGGCAACGGGCTGTTATGGGGCAGTGTGCTGATCTACTTGCTGATCGGCGCAGGCCTCTACTTTACGATACGAACCGGTGCGATCCAAGTGCGCTATTTCGGTCACATGTTTAAACTGCTGCGCACCTCGCGCAACGCAGGTGACGGAATTTCTTCATTCCAGGCACTCTCCACCAGCCTGGCGGCACGCGTAGGCACCGGCAACCTGGCAGGTGTGGCGGTGGCGATCTATTTTGGTGGCCCAGGCGCGATTTTCTGGATGTGGATGACCGCCATGGTGGGTATGGCGACCAGCTTCATTGAATCTACCTTGGCGCAGGCCTATAAAACAGACCATGGGGATAGCACCTTTCGCGGCGGCCCCGCCCGTTATATTGAACGTGGGCTTGGGCTGCGCTGGCTGGCCGTGCTGTTTTCCATCTGTTTGATTGTAGCGTTTGGATTGGCGTTTAACAGCGTACAGGCCAACTCCATCGCCCAGGCCATGGAGCAGGCATTTGCTGTTCCCACCTGGGCCATGGGGTTAGTCTTGGTGGTAGTTGTGACGCCGATTATCTTTGGTGGCTTAAAGTCCATCGCCAAGGTCGCGGAGCTGGTGGTGCCATTAATGGCTCTGCTTTACCTGCTACTCGCGCTTGTTGTGGTCGGGCTTAATATCGGTGACTTCCCAGCAGCCATCATGACCATTGTGAAGAGCGCCTTTGGCCTTGAGCAAGCGGCTGGTGGGGCTGTGGGGTATGCCGTGTCACAAGCGATTATGAACGGCATTCAACGCGGCCTGTTCTCCAACGAGGCGGGCATGGGTTCGGCGCCGAATGCGGCAGCCACCGCCAGCACGCGGCCTAATCATCCGGCTGCCCAGGGCTTTATTCAGATGCTGGGTGTGTTTCTGGATACGCTGGTTATTTGTACGGCCACGGCGGCCATTATTATTATGGCAGGGCCTGAGCTGTTAGCCGGTGAAGAGACGAATGGTATCCAACTGACCCAAATGGCGCTTTCAAGCCACGTAGGCGATTGGGGAGGCATGTTTGTAGCTGTCGCTATCTTGCTGTTCGCGTTTACTTCTTTGATTGCCAACTACTCTTACGGCGAGTCCAATATTGAGTATTTAGCGGGTCGCCGAGCGCCGGTAGCGATTCTCCTTTACCGCTTGGCGGTGCTGGCGATGATCATGGTGGGATCGATGGCGAGTCTGGGGGCGATCTGGAACTTTGCAGATCTTTCCATGGGTATGATGGCAATTATTAACCTGGTGGCTATCCTGCTGCTTTCACCGGTTGCTTTTGCGCTGTTCCGTGATTACGAGGCGCAGTTGAAGGCAGGCAAAGAACCTACCTTTGACCCCAGCAAATTCCCCACGTTAGCCAATAAGGTTGATCCCAAGGCGTGGCCTAAAAAGCACTAATCATCAGCCAACTAAAACCCTGCTCATACAAAAGCGGGGTTTTTTTTATAGATATCATCATAATTCGATTTTATCGAACGTAACACTCATATCATTGCGCTTTTGATTAATCAAAATCATCGTAAAATAGCGTCAATTCCTTATTAACCCTACGTTGGAGCTTTTTTTAAATGACAACTCGTGCCCTGCTGGTTACCTCCTCTGTACTTGGTGAAAACGGCCAATCTATCGCCTTGGCCAACCACTTCCAAAGCCGTGCGGCTGCCCGCGAAGGCGTCGATGTCACTAAGCGTGACGTGATTGCCGATGCGCTGCCTCACCTGGATATTGCGGAACTGGGCGCATGGCAGACACCGGCTGACGAGCGCAGCGACGAGCAGAAAGCACTGGCTGCTCGCTCTGATGAGCTGTTGGCCGAACTGCGTGCTAATGACGTGTTGGTCCTGGCGGTACCGATGTATAACCTGGGTATTCCTTCGCAGTTAAAAGCCTGGTTTGACCGTGTACTGCGTGCTGGCGAAACGTTCCGTTACACAGAAAACGGCCCACAAGGTCTCGTCGAAGGTAAGCGGGTGATTATCCTGGCGGCCCGTGGTGGTATGTATGCGGGGTCGGACAGGGATAGCCAAACGCCGCACCTGAAAAGCATGCTAGGCTTGATAGGCATTACCGATGTTGATGTCGTGTACGCAGAAGGTCTGAACATGGGCGAAGAGCAGCGTGCTGCAGCACAAAAAGAAGCGTTTCAGGCAATTGATCAGCTGGTGGAAGCGCTATAAGCCCGTTAGCCTGAGGTAATTACGGAGAATTCGTTATGGCCCGTCCCGAGCTTTTGGAGCAGATCTATACGATTGTTGATCAGATTCCGGCGGGGCGGGTCACGACGTATGGGCGTATCGCCGCTATGACCGAAGGCGCCACACCGCGAATGGTGGGGTCTGCCATGCGCCACTTGCCCGATGGTCATGAGCTTCCCTGGCACCGGGTGATTGCGGCCTCACTTAAACTTGCTGACCACGGCGGTGCTACCCGTCAGCATCAGAAATTGCGTGATGAAGGCGTGATGTTTGATGCCAAGGGCCGCGTGCCGCGTCACCTGGTGTGGCCGGATGAGCCGTAGAATACGTCATTTCAATGAGAAGCCGCGCAGTTGCGCGGCTTTTTCGTTGTGCGGTCATTTACCCCTTTCTGAAAAGCGCTAAGTACGTGCCCCATCGAGGTGAACGTCCTGTGCTTTTTTCGTCATGGCACCGGTAAGCCGGCAGAGCAATAAAGCGGCCACGCCACACAGCGTAAGTGTTAGTGGCATCAAGTGAGGCCCTTGGGTCGCCAGGCTGGCAATATAGCCGACGGCCGCCGCGATCACATAGTGCAGGGTACCCATCAGCGCCGACGCCACACCGGCCTGAGTCCCGCCGGCGTTCATGGTTAGCGCGGTCAAATTACCAAACACCAGCCCAAGCGCGCCGATCGCAACCGCTAGCAGCGCCACGTACGTTTCGAACGTGACCATATCCATCGTGACGACCAGATATAAAAGCGCCCCCGCCAGTGTATGTATACCAAGCCCGAGATAAGTCACCCCGGCAGGCGTCATACCGCGTGCAGACAACGCATTGGATAGCATACCAGCGATAATCAGCCCGACGGAATTGGCGGCAAACAGATAGCTGAAATGGGTCGGGGTCATGCCAAAATGGTCGGTAAACACAAACGCCGCGGCGCTGATATAGGTGAAAAGTGACCCCAGAACAAAACCACCGGCCGCCGTATACGCCATGAAGACCCGACGACGCGACTGAGCCAGATACCCACGCACAACACTGCCTACGCTAAGCGCTGTGCGCTGCCTAACGTCAAGCGTCTCGGGAATGCCTATCAGGCTCCATGCCAAGCCGATGACGCCCAAGCCGGCCAGCGCCCAGAAGATACCGCGCCAGCCACCGTGCTCAAGCAGAAAGCCTCCCATCATAGGCGCCACGACGGGTGCAATCATCATGACTTGCATCAATAGCGAAAAGATTTTGGCAGAGCTTTTCACATCGCAAAGATCGGCCACAATGGCACGTGGAGCGACCAGGCCTGCGGCCGCGCCGATGGCCTGTAAAAAGCGGGCGGCGAGCAGCCATTCAAGCGTGGGTGCCATGGCCGCGACCACCGAACCCACCACAAAGATTACAAGCCCCACCAGAAGCGGCATTCTCCGCCCAAAACGCTCCAGCAGCGGGCCATAAAGACACTGCCCCAGCGCTAGTCCTGCCAAAAAGACCGATAGCGTTTGTTGCACGCTGCCCGCCGAGACCTCATAGGTCTGCGCAATCATCGGCATGCCGGGCAGATACATATCAATCGGCATGGCATCGAGTGCGGTCAACAGGGCCAGCAGAATGACCAGCGCCATACCCACTGTACTTTGGTGAGTATTCTCACGAATGACCTGTTCAGTCATGATGCTCTCCTGCAAGCCTTGCGATACTGTCGCCCATGAGGCGTTCAAGTGCGTTGAGACGTGCCTCAAAGCGCTCGGTGCCAATATAGATAAGCGCCACGTGGAGGCTATCCACCATGCCCATGTAGGCGTGGCCTAGCATCAGGGCATCTTGATCGGAAAGTGCCTTTCCCACATGGCGACGCAGCGCTGTCGTGAAATCTGCTAACAGCTGTTGCATGTAAGTTTCGTAGCCTTCCTGAAGCTCATGAAAAAGCGACTCGGGCGGAATATACGAGGTGCGTAGCAGAAACCGAAAGTGCTCTGAGTCGGCGTAGCGTACCAACAACGATTCGCAATAGTGCTGGCCTGGCAGCCCAGTATTGGAGTGCTCAAAGCATTCCTGGGCAAATTGTGATTCAACTTTCAAGGCATCTTCAAACACCGCCGAAAACAGCGCGTCCTTATTTTTGATATGCGAATAAAGCGACGCTTTGCGAATACCGGCGTCGGCAGCAATTCCCGACAATGAAGCGCCCTCATAACCATGCTGGGCAAACTGGGCAACGGCTGCGTTGAGCACCCGGCGCAATGCGGGTGTCGTTGTGGGTAACATTTCTTGCTCTCCAGACATGAAGTTCTTAATGGCGCATGCGTCAAACATGCCAAACCCAAGAGATGCATCATAATGCAAAAACTACCGACCGGTAGGTAGTTTTTTTGGTTTATAAAAAAGGCCCTTTCGGGCCAAATAAAATTGACTGCTATCCGATTTAAAACGTAGCTGTCTAATTTAAAACATTGTGTTGTCGTTGGCCGCTTCTTCCGGCACAGACTGGATGACATCCCAGTGCTCGACGATCATTTCATTTTCAACGCGGAAGATATCCACAACGGCCTCACCGCGATGCTCATCACCATTGGTAGAGTGAACATGCAGCCAGACCAGGTCACCATCGGTCGCACTACGCACGATCTCGCTCTGGTAGTCCGGGTTTTCCTGGAAGTAGCCTGCAAAGTAATCCACGAAAGGCGCTTTGCCATCCGGTACTTCCGGTTCGCGCTTATACTTCAATGGAACCTGATTTCAGTGACCAGTCCCGCCAGCGTAGATCAAACAGATCCTTGCGGCGATCCTTCATGTTCGTCACTGAGCCCTCTGCGCGCACCACGGTTAGGCGAGTCAAATCCAGGTCCGAGAAGAAAATCATCTCGGTATTGGGTGTGGTTTCCGCCAGCACTGCATCGTGGGGGAAGGCGAAGTCAGAAGGGGTAAAGACGGCAGACTGCGCGTACTGAATATCCAGGTTTTCAATCGAGGGCAGGTTGCCGACGCTACCGCAGAGTACCACGTAGCACTCGTTCTCGATGGCACGTGCCTGGCCACAGTGACGAACCCGCAGGTAGCCATTCTTGGTGTCGGTCCAGAACGGTACAAACAGGATATCCATGTCCTGATCGGCCAGTAGACGGCCGAGTTCCGGGAACTCTACGTCGTAGCAGATCAAAATGCCCACGCGGCCTGCATCGGTGTTAAACACCTGCAAGTTGTCACCGCCTTCGATTACCCAATCGCGACGCTCCTGAGGAGTGATATGCAGCTTGGCTTGCTTGTCGACTTCACCATCGCGGTGGAAGAGGTAGGCAACGTTGTAGAGCCGGTCATTTTCGCCCACTTCAATCATTGAGCCGCCAACAATATTGATATTGTAGGAGACCGCCATGCGTGAAAGTTCGGTTTTAAAGCGTTCGGTAAAGCCTGCCAGAAAACGTATCGCCGCCATTTGGTCCTGCTGAGCGGCACGGTCTTGCAAGCCCATCAGCGGGGTGGTAAACAGCTCCGGAAAAACCGCAAAGTCACTCTGGTAATCTGAAAGCGCGTCGACAAAATACTCAATCTGCTGAAGGGCGGCTTCTACCGAGGCAAACTCACGCATCTGCCACTGTACGGCGCCAACACGCACTTGGGTTGGGCGCGTATCCAGCACGTTTTCGGCAGGCTCAAAGAGAATATTGTTCCACTCGAGCAGGGTCGCGTAGCCCTTGGACTGCTCATCTTCGGGCAGGTATTTGCGCAGCAGGCGTTTTACCTGGAAGTCGTTAGCCAGTTGGAACGACAGAATGGGATCATAAATCTCCTTGCGAGAGACTTTTTCGATGTACTGGGCCGGCGTTAGCTCATCGGCATGCTGATAGTATTCGGGAATGCGCCCGCCCGCCAAAATGGCGCGCAGGTTATGCGAACGACACAGCTCTTTGCGCGCTTCGTAAAGGCGCCGCCCCAGGCGGTAACCGCGGTAGTCCGGGTGAATCAGCACATCCAGCCCGTACATCGCATCGCCATTTTCATCGTTGAGAATAATCTCACGATGGCCAATCAGGTCGTCATATTTATGCGGGTTGGAAAACTCGTCGTAATCCACCTGAACCGTTAGCGCGACGCCTACCAGATTGCCGTCATCTTCAATGGCGATCTGGCCGTCGGGAAACTCCTGAATCAGCTTGTCGATGGTGTGGCGGGGCCAGGCGCCGCCAATATTATGATAGACAGCGTCCATCAATGTCTTGAGCTGATCGTAATCATCGCTCGTCAGGTTGCGCACATTTAGATGCAGGTCTTCCAGGGACATATCAGGGGGTTCCAGAATAAAAAAGAAAACAGCCTAGTACATGATGGCTAGGCGCTGCCCGGCTTATTCACCGACACGTTTCCCACCAGTGGGCGCGTCAAGGTTTGCGCCATGATGACGCCCGCCAGAATCAGAAGTCCACCGGTAAAGTGGAAGCCTGCCACTTGCTCGCCCAGCATCGCCATGGCAATCAGTGCGCTGAACAGAGGCATCAGGTTGATAAAAATGCTCGCCTGGTTAGCGCCAATTTGGCGGACCGCGCGCATCCATAAAAATGTGGTAATGACGGAGGCAGGAATGCCTGCATAGAGAATAAGCCCAATGTTCTGGCTATCTACAGGCGTCATTGGCCCCATCAAATAGGGCGGCAGCAAAAACAGTACCGCAAAACATACCTGAGCATAGAGCATTACCCAAGGCGGTAAGTTCATTTTCCAGCGCTTTAGCATAACGCCGTAGAGCGCGTAGCAGCTTGCTGCCACCACCATTAGCGCATCGCCATGGGCAACCTCAAGCTGAAGAAGCGATAAGGGATTACCGCGGCCCAGCAACACGGTGACGCCGATAAAGGCCAGCACGCCGCCCATAACGCCGCCCAGGGTTGGCGGTTCACGCAGGATAAGCGCACTCAGCAGTACGGTTAAAAGCGGCACCATCGCAGCTAGAATCCCCATGTTGGTAGCCGTTGTGGTTTCCGCTGCAACATAGGCCAACCCTTGCCATAGCCCCATACCTAAAAGACCCAGTAAGGCGAGTTTCGGCCAGTTACGGCGTATTTCTGCACGATGACGAAGCACGGCCGGAAGCACGAAGGGCGTCATCACCGCTAGCGCCAACAGCCAGCGTAAAAAAGCGATGCTGCTCGGCGCAATCGCGCCTACGGTCAACTGATTAATGGTCATGTTGCCCGACCAGATCAGCACGGTGGCTAGTGGTGGCAAAAAGTAAATCAACGGCATAGCGGTTTTCCTTATCGTTAGCCGAATAATGTTACGTGCTTTAACGCAATGAGCAAGACTGAGAAACGATGGCTCTGGATCTCCCTGGTAAGTCGTAAAGGGCTGTACGACGGCGATTGGATGTCATACGCTTGTTTGAATAACGCCAAGGAGAACCGTGATGACCCGTGCACCCGCTTACCCGCATCTTTTCCAGCCAATTACGATTGGCCATTTAACGCTGCCCAACCGCATTTTAATGGGCTCCATGCATACCAACCTGGAAGAGACGCCCAATGGGTTTGCAAGATTAGCGGCTTTTTATGCTGAGCGTGCGCGGGCCGGGGTAAGTTTAATCGTCACCGGGGGGATTGCGCCAAATCCGGAAGGCGCGGTGTTTCAGGGCGCCAACGCGCTAACCGATGAGACCCAATTGGCAGAGCATCGCCAAGTGGTGGAGGCTGTTCACGCGGAAGGCGGGCACCTGTGCATGCAGATTCTCCATGCGGGGCGCTACGCCTACTCGCCTGAATTGGTGGCGCCCTCGGCAATTCAGGCACCCATTAATCCATTTACTCCCCGTGAACTAAGTAGTGACGACGTTGAGCAGCAAATTGCCGACTACGTGCGCTGCGCATGCCTGGCGCAACAGGCAGGTTATGACGGCGTCGAAATAATGGGCTCGGAAGGCTATCTGATTAATCAGTTTATTTGCCAGCGGACCAATCAGCGCAGCGATGCCTGGGGCGGTAGTTTTGAGCATCGCATTCGCTTTCCGCTGGAAATTGTTAAACGCATTCGAGCGGCAGTGGGCCAGCGCTTTGTGGTGATTTTTCGCCTGTCGATGATTGACCTGGTGGAAGACGGCAGCACATGGCAAGAGATCGTCACGCTTGGCCAAGCGGTGGAAGCCGCGGGTGCCGATATCATCAATACCGGGATTGGTTGGCATGAAGCGCGGGTGCCCACCATTGTCACTAGCGTGCCACGCGCGGCCTTTACCGAAGTGACCCGGCGAGTAAAAGCAGCGCTTTCGGTGCCGCTGATCACCACTAACCGGATTAATATGCCAGAGATTGCCGAACAGGTGCTGGCCGAAGGCCACGCCGATATGGTGTCCATGGCGCGGCCGTTTTTGGCAGACCCTGAGTGGGTACGTAAAGCCGAAGCGGGGCAGGCCGATGAAATCAATACCTGTATTGCCTGTAACCAGGCCTGCCTGGATCACACCTTTGCAGGCAAGCTCACCTCTTGCTTGGTTAACCCGCGCGCCTGCCATGAAACCGAACTTGTGATTGAACCCGCTATCACGCCTAAACGCGTGGCCGTGGTGGGCGGTGGGCCAGCGGGGCTTGCCACGGCCGTTACCGCCGCCAGTCGGGGCCATCACGTCGTGCTGTTTGAGCAGCGTGACACGCTGGGCGGGCAGTTTAATTACGCGCGTCGGATTCCTGGCAAAGAGGAGTTTAACGAAACCCTACGCTACTACCGCGTCATGCTGGAAAAGTACGCGGTAGAGGTCCGCTTGAACACCCGTGCCACTCCAGAAGCGCTGGCTGAGTTTGACGATATTATCATCGCCAGCGGCGTACGCCCGCGCACGCTGTCGCTGCCCGGCGCTGAACACCCCAGTGTGCTGAGCTATGCCGATGCCGTTGAATCCCCCGAGCGGGTAGGTCGCCGGGTTGCCGTTATCGGGGCAGGCGGTATTGGTTTTGATGTTTCCGAGCTTTTGGCCCATGAAGAGCATCCGGCCCTTGATGTTGATACCTGGTGCGACGAGTGGGGCGTTGACTTGGCCGTTAGCGAACGCGGCGGTTTAAAAGCCCCTGTGGCGCCCGCTGTCTCACGTGACATTGTCATGCTACAGCGTAAAACCTCTAAGCCTGGCAAGTACTTGGGTAAAACCACTGGCTGGGTACACCGGGCTTCGCTAAAGGCACGCGGCGTTTCAACTTTAACGGGCTGCGAGTATCTTAAAATTGATGATGATGGGCTGCATATTCGCCGCGATGGCGAGGACAGCGTGCTGGGTGTGGATACGGTGGTGGTATGCGCGGGGCAGGAGTCAGTGAGTGATTTAGTGGCGCCGCTTGAAGCGCTCGGTAAACCGATTCATATCATTGGCGGTGCCGATGAGGCGGCAGAGCTTGACGCCAAGCGCGCTATTGATCAGGGAATGCGCTTGGCTGCCCAGCTTTAACCGCGTTGATAGTGGCGGGTGACGCTTATCCATAAATGACGATAGACTGACTGATCCATCACCTTATTAAGCATAACGTGATGTTTAAAGGCGCTAGTGGCACCCAGCTGGCGCTGTAACTGTGTCTGCAAAAGACAATGTCAGTGAAAGACAATGTCAGTGAAAAAGGATAATTGCCATGACGTCGGAGTGTACCCCCCGTTTTTTAGCCAGCGATAACACTTCTGGTATTTGTCCGGAAGCCATGGCGTATCTGCTGGAAGCTAATCAGGTTGATGACTTGGCGTATGGCAATGACCATTGGACCGAGCGTGCGGCGAACCGCTTTCGTCAAATGTTTGATTATGACTGCGAAGTGTTTTTTGTTTTTAACGGTACTGCGGCTAACTCACTGGCGCTTTCTGCGATGGGGCGCAGTTACCATAGCGTGATTTGTCATGAGCTGGCGCATATTGAAACTGACGAGTGCGGCGGCCCGGAGTTCTTCTCCAATGGCGCCAAGCTGCTGACCTCGTCAGGGGCGAATGGCAAGCTTACCCCTGAGGGGATTGAGGCGCTGGTGACGCGGCGTAGCGATATTCACTACCCAAAACCTAAAGTGGTTTCGCTGACCCAGGCGACCGAAGTAGGAACGGTATATACCCGTGAAGAACTGCTGGCCATTCGCGCGATTGCCGATAAGCATGATTTGCGTCTACACATGGATGGCGCCCGCTTTGCCAATGCCTGTGCCAGCTTGAATGCTACGCCTGCCGAGCTGACCTGGCAGGTAGGCGTTGATGCACTGTGTTTTTCTGGGACTAAAAATGGCTTGGCGATGGGCGAGGCGATTTTGTTCTTTAATCGCGAGCTGGCAGAAGATTTTTCGTATCGCTGCAAGCAAGCAGGTCAGTTGGCATCCAAAATGCGCTATATATCAGCGCCGTGGCTGGGCCTTTTGGAGAGCGGGGCGTGGCTCACCAATGCTCAACATGCTAACGCAATGGCACAATATTTAACGGAAGGGCTGCAAGCGCTGCCTGGTGTGTCGTTGATGTTTCCTGCTCAGGCAAACAGCGTCTTTGTTGAGTTGCCAGCCCATGCAATTAGCGCCCTAAAAGCCAAGGGGTGGACCTTCTATACGTTTATTGGCGCTGGTGGGGCACGCTTTGTATGTGCCTGGAATACCACCGTTGAATTACTGGATTTACTGATCGCGGATGTCAACGTCGCGCTTGAGCAGCACTCTGGGTAGCAAGACTCTGGAGGTTTTAGGCGTATCGCTTTTTATACCGCCGCTGCACACGCAGCGGCGGTTTTTTTGTAGACGCTCAATAAAAAGGCGTGACGCCTGGCCCGCCATGCCAATGTTGATCATTAGTGAATCGTTAAACGTTTCTGATGAAGTGCTTTTTGGTTAAAACCCTGTTGTATCAACATTCTGCCTTTGAAGTGCGGGACTTTTCTGGCGTATGCCTATGCGTATCACATGTTAGCGTTGAAGTTTTAGTCATCACATTTTGCTAATGCTGGCTACGCTAATAGAGCGACACCTCGTTCGGCTCACCACGATAAAATATTCATCCGGGTGGTGATTGCCTGGGGATGGCCATAGGAGGGTTTCATGAGCATCTTTGACCACGTTCAAGACCGTTTTGCCCGCGTGCAGCAAGAAGACATGAGTTTGGAAGAGTATCTGGCGCTTTGTCGTCGTGACCCAACGGTTTATGCCAGCGCCGCGGAGCGCATGTTGGACGCCATCGGCGAGCCTGCTGTGATTGATACGGCAAAGGATCCGCGCTTATCGCGTATTTTTTCCAATAAGGTAATACGCCGCTACCCGGTTTTTGCTGAGTTTCATGGTATGGAGGAGGCCATTGAGCAGATAGTGGCTTACTTCCGTCATGCCGCCCAAGGACTTGAGGAGCGCAAGCAGATTCTCTATCTGCTGGGGCCGGTGGGTGGCGGTAAATCATCACTTGCGGAGCGCTTAAAACTGCTAATGGAGCGTATTCCTTTTTACGCCATTAAAGGCTCACCCGTTTATGAGTCGCCGCTTGGGTTGTTTTCACCGGAAGAGGATGGCGAACTGCTTGAAAAAGAGTATGGAGTTGCGCCGCGCTATCTGAAAAGTGTGATGTCCCCTTGGGCCGCCAAGCGTTTAAAAGAGTACGGCGGCGATATTTCCCAGTTTCGTGTAGTGCGCCTTTATCCCTCGCGGCTGCACCAGGTAGCAATTTCTAAAACGGAACCGGGTGACGAGAATAACCAGGATATCTCCTCGTTAGTGGGTAAAGTCGATATCCGTCAGCTTGAGCTTTACTCCCAGGATGACCCGGATGCTTATAGCTTCTCGGGCGGGCTTTGCCGCGCTAACCAGGGGTTAATGGAATTCGTTGAGATGTTTAAGGCGCCCATCAAGGTGCTGCATCCGCTGTTGACTGCCACCCAAGAGGGGAATTACAACCCAACGGAGGGGATGGGCGCCATTCCGTTTGATGGCATTATTCTGGCGCACTCCAACGAATCCGAGTGGCAGGCATTTCGCAATAACCGCAACAACGAGGCCTTTCTTGACCGTGTATATATCGTCAAAGTGCCTTACTGCTTGCGAGTGTCTGAAGAGATCAAAATCTATCAAAAGCTACTGGAAGACTCTTCCCTCAATGCCGCACCCTGCGCACCCGATACGCTGCGCATGCTGGCGCAATTCTCGGTACTGTCTCGGTTAAAAGTGCCCGAGAACTCCAGTATCTACTCCAAAATGCGCGTGTACGATGGCGAAAATCTAAAAGATACCGATCCGCGTGCCAAATCGATACAAGAGTACCGCGATGCGGCAGGCGTGGACGAAGGTATGCAAGGCCTCTCCACCCGTTTTGCGTTCAAGATTCTTTCCAAGGTATTTAACTTTGACAGCACCGAGGTTGCCGCTAACCCGGTACACCTGCTGTATGTGTTGGAGCAAGCGCTTGAGCGTGAGCAACTACCCTCTGAAGTATTTGAGCGTTATCTGGGCTTTATTAAAGAATTTTTGGCGCCGCGCTATGTGGAGTTTATTGGCAAAGAGATCCAAACGGCTTATCTCGAATCCTACAGCGAGTATGGGCAGAATATTTTTGATCGCTATGTGACCTATGCCGATTTCTGGATTCAAGACCAGGAGTACCGTGACCCGGATACTGGCGAGCAGTTAAATCGCCAATCGCTTAATGAAGAGCTTGAAAAAATTGAGAAGCCAGCGGGCATTTCCAATCCCAAGGACTTCCGTCATGAAGTGGTGAACTTTGTGCTGCGAGCGCGCGCCCAGAACAACGGTATGAACCCCAGCTGGCAGTCGTATGAGAAGCTTAAAGGGGTTATTGAGCACAAGATGTTTGCCAATACCGAAGAGCTTTTGCCGGTCATCTCGTTTAACGCCAAGGCCTCAACGTCGGACCAGAAAAAACACGAGGACTTCGTCGCTCGGATGGTGGAGCGCGGCTATACCGAGAAGCAGGTGCGCCTGCTTTCCGAGTGGTACCTGCGCGTGCGTAAGTCGCAGTAAGCGCCGGTACTGCAAAGGCCCTTTGGGTTAAGGAGGTCGTATGACCTACTTTATTGATCGAAGACCTAACGCTAAACATAAGAGCGCGGTTAACCGGCAGCGCTTTTTGGAGCGCTACCGTCAGCATATCAAGCGCTCTGTTGAAGAGGCAGTTAACCGCCGCTCCATTACCGATATGGAGCGCGGTGAAAAAATCTCTATCCCCACCAAGGACATTTCCGAGCCGGTGTTTCAGCATGGCCCCGGCGGGGCGCACAATATCGTTTCGCCGGGTAATAAAGAGTTTTTACAGGGTGACAGGATTCGCCGCCCCGGTGGCCAAGGCGGCGGAGGCGGCGCGGGTGAAGGGAGCGCTTCTGACCAAGGCGAAGGTAACGATGAGTTTGCGTTTACGCTTAGCCGAGAGGAGTTTTTAGAGTTTGTTTTCGATGGTCTGGAGCTTCCGCACCTGCAGCGTAAGCCGCTTAAATCATTGGAAGAAGTGAAAATGGTGCGCGCGGGCCTTTCCCGGGATGGCGTGCCCTCGCGTATCAGTATTACGCGTTCCATGCGGGAGGCTTACGCCCGCCGTATTGCCATGCGAGCACCGATCAAGCGAGCGCTAAAAGAAGCTGAGCAAGCGCTGGAGGCAGAAGAGCGCAAGGACAGCGTGCTACGTAATCCGGCACGGGTAGCTGAACTGAAGGCTGACATCGAGCGTTTAAAGAAACGCATCGAGGCAGTGCCGTTTATTGATACCTACGATTTGCGCTATCACCAGTTGGCCGCGCAACCTCAGCCCTCAAGCCAGGCGGTAATGTTCTGTGTCATGGATGTTTCAGGCTCCATGACCCAGAACCATAAAGACATTGCGAAGCGGTTTTTTCTGCTGCTTTACCTTTTTTTAGAGAAGCACTACGAAAAGGTCGAGCTGGTGTTTGTTCGCCACCATACTGCCGCAAAAGAAGTGAGTGAGGAGGAGTTCTTTTACTCCCGCGAAACGGGCGGCACCATTGTCTCAAGCGCACTCACGCTGGTGGATAACATTATTCAAAAGCGCTATCCCGCCGAGCAGTGGAATTTATACGTGGCCCAGGCATCGGATGGCGACAATTGGGACGATGATTCCAGTACCTGTCGCAATTTGCTGATTAAAAAGTTGATGCCTCAACTTCAGTACTACGCATATGTAGAAATCACCCCTCACGATCATCAGTCGCTTTGGCATGAGTATCAGAGCGTTGCTGAGCACTTTCCTGAACGCTTTACGATGCGCCAAATTGTCGAAGCCAGCGATATTTATCCTGTTTTTCGTGAGCTGTTTAAACGCCGCTTGAACCAAGCGCGCTAAACGCGTGCGTGTTGAGGAGTGCGCTATGAATGCATCCCAAAAGCCCATTGCGACCGGTTCTGACTGGAGCTTTAGCGTCTTGGAGCGCTTTAACGACAAGCTCGCTGTGCTTGCTGATGAGTACCGCCTGGATACGTACCCCAATCAAATGGAAGTCATCACCACCGAGCAGATGATGGATGCCTACGCCAGCGTGGGTATGCCGGTGGGCTACCATCACTGGTCATTTGGTAAGCAGTTTCTGGCCGTTGAGCACGCTTACAAACGCGGCCAAATGGGCCTGGCGTACGAGTTGGTGATTAATTCCAACCCTTGTATTGCCTATTTGATGGAAGAAAACACCTTGATGATGCAGGTGCTGGTCATGGCGCATGCCTGCTATGGGCATAATTCCTTCTTCAAGGGCAATTATCTGTTTCGGACCTGGACCGATGCTGAATCGATCGTTGATTATCTGGTGTTTGCACGTCACTACATTGCCAAATGTGAAGAGCGCCACGGCGTCCATGCGGTTGAGCAACTGTTGGATGCGTGTCACGCGCTGCAAAATTACGGCGTTGACCGCTATAAGCGACCTTCGCCGATCTCGGCTGAAGAGGAGGCCAGGCGCCAGGATGAACGGGAAGCCTACCTGCAAACGCAAGTGAATATGTTGTGGCGTACGATTCCTGAGCCGCCTGACAATGCGTCACCGCTGCCTGGTAGCCTTAACAGCGACAACGATCCGCTAGGACTGCACAGCGGCGGAATTTACCCGCCGGAGCCTCAGGAAAATCTGCTCTATTTTATTGAAAAAAATGCCCCGTTATTGGCCCCTTGGCAGCGTGAAATAGTACGTATTGTGCGCAAGCTGGCGCAGTATTTTTACCCCCAGCGCCAAACTCAGGTCATGAATGAGGGGTGGGCATGCTTTTGGCATTACACGTTGATGAATCGCTTGTATGACGAAGGCGATGTTGATGAAGGTCTGATGCTTGAGTTCTTGCAGTCTCACGCCGCGGTCATTAATCAACCTGACTTTGATAGTCCTTACTTCAACGGTATCAATCCGTATGCGTTGGGGTTTGCCATCTTTATGGACATCAAACGGATATGCGAAGCACCGACCGAGGAGGATTATCAGTGGTTTGCTGATATTGCGGGTACGCCTTGGCGTAGTACGCTTGAATTTGCTATGCGCAACTTTAAGGATGAGTCGTTTATTCAGCAGTTTCTGTCGCCCAAGGTAATGCGCGACCTTAAGCTATTTTTAATTGTGGATGATGATCAGTCGGAAACACTCGAAGTTGCGGCTATTCATAATGAACAGGGCTATCGCCGGGTGCGCGATGCGCTTTCTACTCAGTACGCGCTATCGGTGAAAGAGCCAAATATTCAAGTGGTTGAGGCTGATATCCGGGGTGATCGCTCATTAACACTGCACCATGTCCAGGATTGTCGCCGCCCCCTTGGACGTAGTGTCTACCCGGTTATTCGGCACCTGCATGAGCTTTGGGGGTTCCCTGTACGACTGGTTTCCATGGATGAAGGGCGGGTGACGCATCGCTACCGTTGGCCCATAGAGGAGGAGAGTAAAGACAATCCGTAAATGATTACAACGTACAGGCGAGCAACGTATAACGCCCTGCGTTTGGCAGGGCTTTTAGCCGCGTTACCCCTGAGCTACCCAGGATTGACACCAGCCACCAGGTTCAACGCTGTTTTCAGGAAACAGCTGGCAGCCTTGATTACCAGAGGTATAAAACATGCAGTTGTCGCACCGTTCACCTGATTTATAAGCAGGGTGGTCGCTGGCATCGCTCGCTTTTTCAACATAGCTCAGCGCTTGGGCACTCGGTACGGAAGGGTCAAGGCGAGGTAGCGATTGAGCAAAGGCCGTTTTCGATAAAATACCGATGCCCAAGGGTAGGGCTGCCAGCCCCCATACACTGGTGCGTATAAAATGACGGCGGCTCTGATTAGCCATGATCTCTCCTTAAGGTCACTCTCATCGATAAGTCACGGTGATCGGATGGTGGGCCATCGCTTCTGTTTATTACTAGCGGTCAATGACTAACGGTTTATTACTGACCGTTTTGTTACATGCTGTTTTGAGCACCAACCGTTTGACCCTAAATATCGCGTTGTTATCCGCCCATGCTAACGAATAGATGCGTGGCGCGCGACTTCTTCGTTCAAGGCAAGGATTTAGAGAGATTTCGTGCCCAAGCTGCGGATTTAACCAGGCCTGTTATACTCCACGCTTTGGCGGCTGTTGACGTTTTTCTTGCGTATTACGCCACTAAACAGGTGTAGACGGTGTGAGTAAAATGACGATAGGCCTCGGTATCACTTACATTTTTTTAGTGAGGGCGCTATGCAAAACGCAGTTATTTTAATTAATACTGAAAAAGGCCAGGTCAAAGCAGTAGCAGAGCGTTTAGCGGACGTGGAAGGCATTAGTGAGGTGTACTCCACCTGTGGGCGTTATGATCTGGTCGCCATTGCGCGTACCCCGAATTTTGAAAGCTTGGCTGAGCTGGTGACCGAGCGCCTTAACGAGGTTGAGGGGATCAGCGATACGGAAACGCTTAACGCCATGCAGGTACATTCACGCCACGACCTTGAAACCATGTTTTCACTAGGCTGGTAATGTGGACATAGGCACCGGCCACCGCAATGGCCGCGTGTCATAAGCGGGCGATAAAAATTAGCGTGTGGGGAGTAGGGGAACGTGGGGATATCGTTTTGGCGCTGGCGTCGAGAGGGGCGACGTCTGGGCGTCGCTTTGCTGTTTGTGGTCGCGGGAGCGGGGTTATGGGAGTTTCAGGAGCGCCAGCACCAGGATGCGTATACCTGGATGGGCGTTCCCACGTGGGAGAGTTTTCATCCCACCACGTTTCACCGCGTATTACGCAATGAGGGCTATTTAGTTGGCTGGTCGGATGTGCGTGTTAACCCGCTGTGGGTGAGTTACCAACTGGAGGCGGTGCCGGAGGGGACGCAGATTGGCTCACGGCCCAGTTTTCAAGCGGATTGGCGGACCCTCTGGCCGGTAAAAACCGACAGCTATGCCCGGAGTGGCTATGACCGGGGACATATGGCACCTAACTATGCCATTGCCGCAGTGCACGGGCGCGATGCCCAGGTTGATACGTTTTTGATGAGTAACATGACGCCGCAGCGGCCTAATCTAAATCGTCAGCTATGGCAGCGGTTGGAAGAGTCGGTGATCAATCACTTTGCGCCGCGTTTTGATCGCGTGCAGGTGATTACCGGGCCGATATTTCCTGAACATTTTATGGATAATGTGTTTAATCGGGTGGGCTTTGTCGAAGTGCCAGAGGCGTTCTATAAGATTATTGTTGCCCCACACGATGAGGCACCGCTCGCGCTGGCGTTCATCATGCCCCAGGATGTTCGCGGCAACGAACCGTTAGATGACTACCTGGTCACTATTAATGACATAGAAGCGCGTACCGGGCTTAATTTTTTCCCGGACCTGACACCCGAAATGGAAACCGTGCTGGAAGGTGAGTTGCGTACGCAAGGATGGGCACTGGAGGAGGTCGCACGGCGACCTGGGCGTTTTCAGTAGCGTAACGTTTTTGATTAGCGTAAGTGGACTATTTAATGTGCTTCAGCTGGGGGCGGGAAAGCCCTCAGTGACATCGACGAAATAAGGAGGCTAAATACGACGTAGTAAAACAGCGCAAACGTAGGCGCAATATTCAAAATATGGGGATTAATAATAGAAAGGATCGTTTAATGATGCGGACGGGACCAACGTAATGGTGCCCAGGAGAGGACTTGAACCTCCACGTCCATACGGACACTAGCACCTGAAGCTAGCGCGTCTACCAATTCCGCCACCTGGGCGCATCATTTGTACTGCGGGTATTTTGCTGATTGTATTCGTATGGTGCCCAGGAGAGGACTTGAACCTCCACGTCCATACGGACACTAGCACCTGAAGCTAGCGCGTCTACCAATTCCGCCACCTGGGCGAATACATATCAAGCATCAACCACATCAACTTGCCACTGCACCCGCTACTCATGAAAAGAGGATAACATGAGAAAGCGTGGTGCCCAGAAGAGGACTTGAACCTCCACGTCCATACGGACACTAGCACCTGAAGCTAGCGCGTCTACCAATTCCGCCATCTGGGCAAGTGGCGCGTATGATACCGGGGCGCTGGTTAAATGCAAGACCTGAAAGATAATTTTATGGCGCAAATCGCACAATTGCTGCTTAAGGTGGTTGGGTCATGGAACATGCAGCGCTATACTGGCCCCATGACCAAACAAAATATGACGTTTTTCAGCTTACTGCCTATTAACGCAGTCGCTGACTATCCCTACCTGCAGCGACTATCCGCTGCTGTTTTTGTCCGCCTCCCGCAAATGCAATTAAGGATGTCGATCGCATGAAGTATTGGACGTTGAGTGATGATCCGCACGCCGAGCGCGAGGCGCAAAAATATGATAACCCGGCGCCTAGTCGTGAGTATCTGTTAGCGGCGTTGGAAACGTACGGCAAACCGATTACCCATGAAAATATGAGCCGCATGCTGGGCATCGAGGACGAAGATCACCTTGAAGCCGTTCGCCGCCGGATGGCGGCCATGGAGCGTGATGGTCAAGTGTTGCGTGACCGTCGCGGCGCTTATGCATTAATTGATAAGCTTGATTTGATCAAGGGCAGCGTACTGGGGCACCGGGACGGTTTTGGCTTCTTGATTCGTGATGATGGTAAAAAACCAGATCTGTTGTTACCTCCTCGCCAGATGCGTCGCGTGTTCAGTGGTGACCATGTATTGGTCCGTATCAGCGGCACAGACCGCCGTGGCCGCGACGAAGCGACCATTGCCGATGTGATCGCCCGCAATACGCAAACAATGGTGGGTGTATATCGCAGCAATACGCCGGAATTTGGCATACTGATTCCTGAAAATCCGCGTATTACTCAGGAAGTTATTATTCCTCACAGTGCCTGCGCTGGGGCGAAGGATGGCCAGGTGATTTCGGCCAGAATTGTTCAGCAGCCGGCTACCCGCGTGCAGCCTGTGGGTGAAGTGATTGAAGTGTTGGGTGAGCGTATGGACCCTGGCATGGAAATCGATATTGCGATTCGTAGCTACGATATTCCTGCTGAATTTCCGCCTGAGGTGCTGGACCAAACCAGCGGCATTTCAGCGGAAGTGCTGGAGGAAGATAAAAAGCATCGCGTTGACCTGCGAGATACACCGCTGGTTACGATTGATGATGAGTCTGCCAAGGACTTTGATGATGCCGTGTGCGCCTGGCAAACCAAGTCAGGCAGTTGGAAGCTACTCGTCGCGATTGCGGATGTCTCTCACTATGTGCGTCCGGGGACGGCGCTGGATAATGAAGCCCGCACGCGGGGTAACTCGGTGTATTTCCCGGGGCAGGTGGTGCCCATGCTGCCGGAGCTTTTATCCAACGGTCTTTGTTCGCTCAATCCGAACGTGGATCGTCTGGTCATGGTCTGCGAGATGAATATCTCCAAGACTGGGGCGATTAGCCGCTACTCCTTCTATGAAGCCGTGATGAACTCTCATGCTCGCCTCACTTACAACAGCGTGGCGGCGATGCTTGATAACGAGAGCGAAGAGGGTAATGCGCTGCGTGAGGAGCACCGCGAGCTGGTGAAGCCGCTACAAAACCTGCATGAGCTTTATCACTTGCTACGCGGGGCTCGTGAAACGCGTGGCGCGATTGATTTTGATACCACTGAAACGGCGATCATTTTCAACGACGAGCGCAAGATCGAAAAAATTGTGCCGCGTAAGCGTAACGATGCGCACAAGTTAATTGAGGAGTGCATGCTGGCCGCGAACGTTGCGACCGCACGTTTTCTTGATAAGCACGATCTGCCCGCGCTGTACCGTATTCATGAGCGGCCAACGCCTGAGCGATTGGATAAGCTGCGCTTGTTCCTGAATGAGCTGGGCCTTTCCGTGGGTGGCGGCGATATGCCTACCCCGCAGGATTATCAGGCGCTTCGTGAGGCAATTGTTGATCGCCCTGATGCCGATATTATCCAGACGGTCATGCTGCGCTCCATGAATCAGGCGGTGTACTCACCGCAGAATGAAGGTCACTTCGGCTTGGCATATCAGGCGTATGCGCACTTTACGTCGCCGATTCGTCGTTATCCTGATCTGCTCGTACATCGTGCCATTCGTTCGGTTATTCGGGGGCCGCGTCAAACCAATACCGTCGTGCGCGTTGACGGAGCGCCGGTCGATCCGCCGAGCAAATGGTGTCCTTATACATTTGAGCAGATGCTTGAACTTGGCGAACACTGCTCAATGACTGAGCGTCGCGCCGATGAAGCGACCCGGGATGTAGAAAGCTGGCTGAAGTGCGAGTTTATGTCCGACAAGCTGGGCGAAACCTTTGAAGGCACGATTGCGTCGGTTACCCAGTTTGGCTTGTTTGTGCGTCTGGATGCGTTCTATGTCGAAGGCCTGGTGCATGTGACGTCGCTGCCGTCGGATTATTATCACTATGAGGCAGAGAAGCATCGCCTGAAAGGCGAGCGTACCGGTACCACCTATCGCTTGGGTGATGGCTTGACGGTGCAAGTGGCGCGCGTCGATATGGACGACCGGAAAATTGATTTCAGTTTGACCGACGATAAGCCTCGCCCGCGCCGCCAGCCGCGTAAACGCCGCAGTGGCGACACTAATGAAGCGGCCGCTCCCAAGAGCGACGCTGCGCCCAAAAAAGATAAGCCATCTACGCGTCGTGGCCCGCGACGTACGCGTCAGTCAACGCCCAGGAGAAGTTAAGTATGAAATCGGCGTCGTCTCGACGTGGTGCACGTACTACGGTACGTACGCCGGATGGGCTGGACCAGGTCTATGGTACCCACGCCTTGCAAAGTTTGTTGGAGCGCGGTGAAACGCCGCGCGAGCTATGGGTTCAGCAAGGAGCCGGTAGTCGTTTGGCCGAAGTGGTTGCTCAGGCGCAAGCGCGTGGTGCGCGAATTAAAGAGCAGCCGCGTGACCTGCTGGACCAGTTGACTCAAGGGGCTGCGCATCAGGGAGTGGTGGCGTTCTGCCCGCCACTTACGCCTGAAGGCGAAGAGTCCTTGTGGTTAAAGCTGCGTGCCTGGCAGGCGCCAACACCGCCACTTTTGCTAGTGCTGGATGGCGTGACAGACGTGCATAACTTTGGTGCCTGCTTGCGCAGCGCCGATGCTGCTGGGGCACATGGCGTTATTGTGGCAAAAGACAAGGCGGCACCGCTAAACGCAACCGTGCGTAAAGTGGCTTGCGGTGCTGCCGAGGTAGTGCCGGTTTATCAGGTCACCAACATGGCGCGTACGCTTGCCAAGCTTAAAGATGCCGGCGTATGGATTACCGGTACAGCAGGTGAAGCCCAGGCTAGTGTATTTGACATCGATTTGACCGGCCCTACTGCGCTAGTAATGGGAGCAGAAGGGAAGGGCATGCGGCGTTTAACCCGGGAAGCCTGCGATAACCTGGCCAAGCTACCTATGGCAGGGCAGGTTTCAAGCCTTAATGTCTCTGTGGCTACCGGGATTTGTTTGTTTGAGGCAGTACGACAACGCCAGCTTGCAAGTTAACCCTGCGCCCACTAGAATACCTGCGCCCGTTTGTCTACAGGCGGGCGCAGATGTTTACGTTGGTTAAATACCTGTACGTTAGTTGAACACCAGTTCTGCTTAATGCCTTAAATTGCCGTTTGGCGGTAAGTTAGGTGCATTTCAGTAACTCCTTGCTTCCCTGTCGTCGTTCTCGCTTGTGCGGGGCACACACCGGAAGCTGTCAAACCGCAAGGAGATCTCATGCGTCATTATGAAATCGTGTTTATGGTCCATCCGGATCAGAGCGAGCAAGTGCCGGCTATGGTCGAGCGCTACACCAGCATCGTTACCGAAAACGCTGGTACTGTACATCGTCTTGAAGATTGGGGCCGTCGTCACCTGGCTTACCCGATCAACAAGATCCACAAAGCCCACTACGTGCTGATGAACGTTGAATGTACTGGCGAGACGCTCGAAGAAATCGAGAACATCTTCCGCTTCAACGATGCCATCATCCGCAGCCTGGTTGTACGCTGCAAGGAAGCGGTTACTGAAGCTTCTCCGATGATGAAGCCGGCAGAAGAGAAGCGTCCGCGTCGCGAAGACAAGTCGCGCGCTGATGAGTCCGAGTCTGATTCAGACGTCGAAACTGCCTGATTCTATCCACTGCACGTTTTAAGGAGCTAATCCATGGCACGTTTTTTCCGTCGCCGTAAGTTTTGCCGCTTCACTGCTGAAGGCGTCAAGCAGATCGACTATAAAGATCTGGACACCCTGAAAGCTTATATCACCGAAACTGGCAAGATCGTTCCGAGCCGTATCACCGGCACTAAAGCACGCTACCAGCGTCAGTTGGCGACTGCTATCAAGCGTTCGCGCTACCTGGCGCTGCTGCCCTACTCCGATAGCCACCAGTAAGCGTTTAACGTGATGCTGGCACTGGCAAGATGGCTAATGCGAGGGCTGCCTTACGCCGTAGGCGGGGCAGCGCTGGCCACGTTAGTGCCGTGGCTGTTTTGGTTAGGTGCTGCTATTGCTGCTTTGGTAACCCTGCGTAAAGGCTTTGCACCTGCGCTACCGGTTATTATCGCAGCGGCGCTACCCGCCGGTTTTTGGTGGTCGCAAGGCGACGTTATCCCGCTGGCCAGCGTATTGCTGGTAACGCTGATGGCGGTTGTCTTGCGTGAACGGATGCGTTGGAGTGAAGCGTTGCTGGCGGGCACCTTCGTGGCTGCAGCAATGGTACAGTTCGGCATCTTTAGCCTGCCAGGCGACATGGGGCCAATGCTTGAGCAACTACGACAAGGCTCTCCGGACGTTGATCGTATGCTCACAGAGTTGGCTAATCAGGGGTACGATACCCAAATGCTGGCTGCCATTGTGGTAGGGGGCGTTACGGGGCTTGTGGTTCTGATTGCGTCGATTGCATGTTTAGCCTTGGCGCGAAGCTGGCAAGCGGGGTTATATAACCCGGGCGGGTTTCGTGAAGAGTTTCATGCGTTACGACTCGCACCTAAAGAGCTTGCCGTGTTAGCGGTGCTTTGTGTGGTCGGCATGATGCTTGGGGGGCATGCGTTAGCAGTACTCGGCTGGATACCACTACTCGTTGCCGGCATTGCGTTAGTGCATGGTTATATTGGATTAAAGGGGATGAACGGGCTGTGGCTGGTAGCATTTTATGTGCTGCTGATCACGACCTGGCCCACGATTCTCATTGTGCTGCTGTTGGGGCTGATTGATACATTCGCGAACATTCGCGCACGCCTTGCCCGCGGCAACTGACAAGAGGTTTACGAGATGGAAGTCATTCTGCTCGACAACATTGGTAAGCTGGGCGGCCTGGGTGACAAGGTCACTGTTAAGCCTGGTTATGGTCGTAACTACCTGGTGCCTTACGGTTTAGCCGTACCGGCCACCAAAGAGAACGTTGACGCGTTCCAGGCACAGCGTGCTGAGCTTGAAGCTCAAGCGGCTGAGCGTAAAGCAGAAGCCCAAGCCCGCGCTGAGCAGCTGAACGACATCGAGCTTTCGCTTGTGTCTAAAGCTGGCGACGAAGGCAAGTTGTTTGGTTCTATCGGTCCGCGTGATCTGGCCGACGCTATTTCCTCTGCTGGCATCGAGGTTGCCAAGAGCGAAGTGCGTATGCCGCAAGGCCCGATTCGTCAAACTGGCGAATACGACATCGACCTCCACCTGCATGCAGAAGTGGACGCCGTTGTTCGCGTGGTAGTCGTCGCAGAGTAAACTTTGCTGCTGCTATTTACGCCAAAAGGGCGCGGGATTTCCCGCGCCCTTTGTTATTTAAGCCCTGTGTTATTTAAGCCCTGTGCCATTTAAAGAAGGCCTATTTCCAAGCGGCTAGTGGTTTGTTGAAAGCCCTGAGCGTTTAGAAATAACCCTTTATGCGATGACCTAGCGGTGGTTGCTAACGGTTTGTCCGATTAAGATAGTGGTCTTTGTCGGCTATGCTGCACTATTGAAAGGAGCTCGCTATGGACCAGCCTTCTGCTGATCAGGAAACGGCAGCGCTGAAGCTGCCGCCGCATTCGCTGGAGGCGGAGCAGTCGGTGTTAGGCGGGCTAATGCTGGATAATCAGGCGTGGGATACGGTTTCCGAGCGCCTGGTAGCCGATGACTTTTATCGTTATGAGCACCGTTTGGTGTTTAACGTCATGATTCATCTGGCAGAGTCTGGACAACCCCTTGATGTCATCACCTTGTCAGAAGCGCTTGAAGAGCGAGATCACCTGGATACCGTGGGTGGCTTGGCTTTCCTGGCGGAGCTTGCCCGCAATACGCCTTCGGCGAGTAATATTCGCGCCTATTCGGATATTGTGCGTGAGCGGGCAACGCTTAGAAAGCTGATTCGAGCGGCGAATCAGATTGCAGAAGGCGCCTTTGCCCCCCAGGGGCGGCCAGCCGATGAGCTGCTTAATGAAGCTGAGCGGTTGGTTTTTCAGATTGCCGAAGAGCGCCCTAAAACGGGTGGCCCGATTGGCATGAGTGAGCTTCTGACCAAGGCGGTTGATCGCATTGATGAGCTCTTCAACCTGAAGGGCGAAATGACGGGGCTATCAACCGGCTTCCGTGATCTAGATGAAATGACGTCAGGGCTTCAGCCTTCGGACCTGGTCATCATTGCCGGGCGTCCCTCCATGGGTAAAACCACGTTTGCGATGAACCTGGTCGAACACGCGGTTATCGCCAGCGATAAGCCCGTGATGGTGTTCTCCATGGAGATGCCGGCTGAATCGCTGATGCTTAGGGTGCTGTCATCGCTTGGGCGCATCGACCAAACCCGCGTGCGTTCGGGGCAGTTGGAGGATGAGGATTGGCCGCGCCTAACGTCGGCGGTCAATCTGCTTAAAGATAAGCAGCTTTTTATCGATGACACCGCTGCGCTTTCACCTAATGAAATGCGCTCGCGTTTGCGCCGTGTCGTGCGTGAGCACGGCAATATGGCGCTGATCATGATCGACTACCTTCAGTTAATGCAGATCCCCGGTTTTTCTGAAAACCGCACGGGGGAAATATCGGAAATTTCGCGCTCGCTAAAAGGCTTGGCGAAAGAGTTTAAATGTCCGGTAGTGGCGCTTTCTCAGCTTAACCGCTCGCTGGAGCAGCGCCCCAACAAGCGCCCGGTCATGTCTGACTTGCGGGAATCAGGCGCCATCGAGCAGGATGCGGACGTTATCGCCTTCGTCTATCGTGATGAGGTGTATAACCAGGATAATCCAGATAATCAGGGCTTGGCTGAACTCATTATCGGTAAGCAGCGTAACGGGCCTATCGGAACGGTGCATATGGCGTTTATCGGCAAATATACCCGTTTTGAAGACCTGGCTCCCGACAGCTATGGCGAAGCCTTTGGTGACTAGAGTGAGGGTGTGACCAGCATCACGCCCTTGATATATTGAGCATACGGAAAAAGAACGAACGGGAGTAATTCATGGCAGGTGGTTTTCGGCGTGGTAATCGTCAGCGTCTTCCCAAGCTTCAAGGGCGCGGAGAACTTCAGGAATTAGAGCGCGAAGGGCCTTTTAAAGAGTG
This sequence comes from Halomonas sp. 111, assembly GCF_052379685.1. Classification (NCBI taxonomy): domain Bacteria; kingdom Pseudomonadati; phylum Pseudomonadota; class Gammaproteobacteria; order Oceanospirillales; family Halomonadaceae; genus Halomonas; species Halomonas sp. 111. The sequence goes on along the minus strand of NZ_JBQSYV010000001.1, from coordinate 84,277 downwards.
GCTGGGTATGCCAGACCTTTATCGCTATCAGTTGGTCGTTGATGGTGAGAAGTACAGCTATCAAACAGAAGATGCTGAGCTTCCGGTTGCTATCGGCGATAACGTGGTATTTCGCTACAAAGAGACCAAGGGCGGTAACTGGATTGATCGTAACTCGCTTGGTAAGGCGATTGATCCTTCTGAATATCAGTAGCTTGGCTGTGTTAATAGACTGATGGCCTGAAAACCTCCTGAAAAGTTGCCCTCTTGGTCAATAAGTGCCAATGTAAGGTAACAGGAATGTAATAGGACGCAGTCATGCTGGGTCCTATTGTTGTATCCAATAACAGGAGGGAATCATGGAACTGAAAGCACTTAAACAGTTCGTCGATAGCCACGATAATTTCGAAATTCGCGTTATTACGCATTCGGGTAGTCGTTTTTATCAGCTTGAACTTGAAGATGTAGAAGGCGCGCGGCATATGCTCACCCAACGTGGTAAGCCCATGCTGTTTCGCTCGTTAGATGATGTGTATTTGGAGCTAAAACGTGCGGGTATTCATCGCGCGTACCTGGTTCAACATGTGCCTCAGGACGAAGTTATTGGTCGTGACGCGCATTACAGCGAGCCGCTAGCCTCACGAATGCCGCTGGTTTTTTAAAAAGCGGTTGATGAATCACTCTGTGTATTTACTGAATGCACACACAACAGTTAGCGTAACGTTTTTCCCACCCTCGCCTAAACCCTAATGCGGTGACAGGCAAAGAAACAGCAGCCTGCATTCAACGCTTCTTGCAGGCTCGGTAGCAACAAAGCCCTACCAGCATCCTGGTCAACGCATTGCTTTAACCGCTTAACTTGCCTCTATTCGCCGTGCTTTTCAGGTGTTTTGCTTCTGGCCACCTTGTCGCTATTTTTTTAAGTATCTTCGATCTGCGCTTAAAGCGTATTTGAAGTAAGGCGCGGGGCGGCGGAGTGCCACTTTACCGGTGGTTATACAAATGATGTTGATAGTATAACTTTATGCCGCGCCTTATCGAAAAGTGTTAAGATTTTTGATAATTAGAAGCCGTCTTTGGAGTAAGCGTAATGACCGATAGCGTTGTGGTGGACCTGCCGGGCGAAGGCCGCTTGGCCCATGCATCCAGTGATCATCCGGCCGTGCCGCGGGCAAAAGTAGGTGTAGTTCTGGCTAACCTGGGGACGCCCGATGCCACTGATTATTGGTCGATGCGACGTTATTTAAGTGAGTTTCTCTCCGATAAGCGGGTAGTGGATTATCCCGATTGGAAGTGGCAACCGCTTCTGCAACTGATTATTTTATCCAAGCGGCCTTTTTCGTCGGGTAAAGCGTATAAAAGCATTTGGAACACCGAACAAAACGAAAGCCCGCTACTCACGATCACGCGGGCGCAAACCGAAAAACTGACGGAGCAGCTTAAGGCCTTATACGGCGACAACGTTGAAGTGGATTTCTGTATGCGCTACGGCAATCCTTCAACGCGCAGCGTGTTAACGCGGATGAAAGAAAAGGGCTGTGAGAAGATTGTTTTCTTTCCGCTCTACCCACAGTACGCCTCGCCGACCACTGCAACCGCCAATGATGAGGCGTTTCGCGCCTTAATGAAGATGAAGTGGCAACCCTCTATTCGTACGGTGCCCGCCTATTTTGATCACCCTGCTTATCTACAGGCACTGGCGAATTCAGTAACAGATGTTTATGCCGAACTTGAGGCGCGACCCACCAAGTTAGTCGCCAGCTACCACGGCGTGCCTGAGCGCTATTTGATGGAAGGCGACCCCTACTATTGCCAGTGCCAGAAAACCACACGTCTCTTGGGCGAAACGCTAGGCTTTAGCCAGGAGGAAGTGGATACCACCTTTCAATCACAGTTTGGTCCTGAAAAGTGGGTGGGGCCTGCAACGGTCGAGCACGTAGCCGCGCTTGCCAAGCAGGGTCATAAACATATTGCGATTCTATCGCCTGCTTTCTCCTCCGACTGTGTGGAAACGCTAGAAGAAATCAAGGAGGAGATCCGCGATAGCTTTATGGAAGCAGGCGGCGAAACGTTTAGTTACATTCCCTGCTTAAATGATCGTAATGATCACATAAAGGCGCTGCTGGACATCGTAAATAACGAGCTTTTGGGTTGGCTCCAACAGTCGTAATGAACCGATAATCAAGACGTTATAAACGGCGATGAAGTAACAGTAAGCACGCTATCTATTTGATTTTGAATGATTGCCTGGTAACACGCAGTGGCCTGTTATAGAGTCTACGACTTTATGATCACCTCGCGTGCTTAAAATAAGCGCTGTTACTCTACGGCTTTCGGCGTGCTTGTTAAAATCTGGTCCGAGCGCTTAAGGCAGAGTTATTGACATAGAGCTCTTAAGACAGGGTGCTTGAGACAGAGCAGTTAAGAGAGAGCAGTGAACAGGGATGATGATCGCTACTCACCGCGAGAGGAATTGATGCTCAACGAACCCGCTTCATCATGGGGCAGATACACAGGAGATATCGCTAGATGCAATTCGCCGTTTTGATGGGGTTTGTATTAGCCGCGTTGGCACCACTTATGCAGCGCTGGTTTGCAGACCGTACGAGTATGGTATTGGCCCTTTTTCCTGCGCTCATTGCTGCGTGGCTGTTTTCTCAAGCACCCACAATCATCAATGACGGCCCGCTGCTAATGGAGTGGCAGTGGGTGCCTTCGTTAGGTATCAGCCTCACCTTTATGCTGGATGGTTTGTCCTTACTGTTCGGCTTGTTAATCAGCGTTATTGGCGCGTGCGTATTGGTGTATGCGGGGAGTTACTTAAAAGGCCACCCGGATATCGCGCGGTTTCATATCGCGCTGATGGCTTTTATGGTGTCCATGCTGGGGCTAGTGTTGGCCGATGGGCTGATTACGCTGTTTATTTTTTGGGAGTTAACCAGCGTTACTTCGTACCTGCTGATCGGGTTTAACCATACCGATATGCAGGCGCGTAAGTCGGCTCGCCAAGGGCTTTTTGTCACTTTTGCGGGTGGACTTGCGTTGATGGCCGGGCTTATCTTGCTGGGCATCGCCAGCGACCAGTGGTCGTTAACCGATATTCGCGCAATGGAAACCGACCTGCGAGAGCATGCCCTTTATACGCCCATGCTTATCTGTTTGCTGTTGGGCGCTTTCACTAAATCAGCTCAGTTTCCCTTTCATTTCTGGCTGCCCAACGCCATGGCAGCACCTACACCTGTCTCGGCTTATTTGCACTCCGCCACCATGGTGAAAGCCGGTATTTACCTCATGGCAAGGCTTCAGCCTGAACTGGGTGGAACGGCACTTTGGATAAGCATCCTCTCTGTGGTGGGCGCTATTACGCTGCTGCTGGGCGCTTTCCTGGCTATCCATCACACGAACATTAAAAAGCTGCTGGCTTACTCAACCATTATGGCGCTCGGTACATTGACGATGCTGCTGGGCATTGGCACCGAGTACGCCATGACAGCATTCGTAACTTTTTTGCTCGCACACTCCCTGTACAAAGGGGCGCTGTTCATGGTGGCCGGTATTCTCGATCATGAAACGGGCACCAAGGATGTCACGGCAATGGGCGGGTTAAGGTCTCTGATGCCGGTGACGGCCACCATTGCATTGATAGCGGCGCTATCACTTGCTGGGGTGCCGCCGTTGCTTGGCTTTATTGGCAAAGAGCTTAAGTTTGAAGCGGTGCTGGGCGCAGGGGATTTTCAAGGCTTGCTAGTCGTGTTCGCATTTGTCAGCGCGATTATGACTATCGCCGTGGCGGCGATTGTTGCGCTACGGCCTTTCTACGGCAAGCGTCACGAAACCCCAAAAACGCCGCATGAAGCACCTTTCGGCATGTTAATGGGACCCGCACTGCTAAGCGTAGGCTCGCTGGTTTTTGGTCTGGCGCCCGCCATGTTTGGCGTTGACGCTCTTTTAACGTCAGCGGCAAGTGCGGTGGCAGGGCAGCCGAGAGTAGTGGCGCTGTCACTTTGGTACGGCGTTAATGCGGCGCTGATAATGTCCGTTGTTAGCTTGGGGTTGGGCTTTTTGCTGTTCAAGTACTGGGACAACGTACGAGGCAAGCTAACGTTGCTGACCCCTGTTATGCGTTACGGCCCGGAAGCGGGCTATGAAGGCTTGTTAAATGGCCTGGTTCGGTTTGCGGAATGGCAAACCCGTGTGCTGCAAAATGGCTATATGCGCAACTATATTTTAGTCATGCTGGTCGTGCTGATTACGCTGTTGGGTAACTCCATTCTGGTGCGCCACTCTCCGCTGTTAGCCTTTGAACTTGATGTACGGTTTCATGAGGCTATCGTCGTTGGCACAATGGTGATGGGTGCCCTATATGCAACAATCACCCGCTCCCGGCTGGGTGCTGTCGTGTCAGTGGGTATTATGGGGTTCTCAATCGCGCTGGTCTTTATTCTTTTCAGCGCCCCTGACCTTGGGATCACCCAGCTTCTGGTTGAAACGCTCACGGTTATTTTACTGGTGCTGGTACTGTTCAGACTGCCTCGCTTCTCGCATCTTTCGACCAGCCTGGAGCGTATTCGCGATGGCTCGGTAGCTGCGATGATGGGGATATTAATTTTCCTTCTGATCATGACGGCCTGGAGTATTAACCAGTTCGAGTCCATTTCTACCTATATGGTTGAAAACAGCGCACCGCTCGCTTTTGGCCGTAACATCGTCAACGTCATTTTGGTGGATTACCGGGCGCTGGATACGTTGGGCGAGATGTTTGTACTGGCGCTAGCCGCCATTGGCGTTATCGCTATGCTGAAGCTGCGCCACGAGCCAGAAAGCGCTAAGCCCACCAATGACAGCGGGAATACTGATAGCAGGGAGCCGTACGATGGTTAAATCGGGAACGATTATTTTAAACACGGCGGCCCGCTTTCTAATGCCGCTACAGCTCATGTTTTCGATATTTTTGCTGCTTCGTGGACACGACGAGCCCGGCGGTGGGTTTATTGCAGGGTTAGTAGCGGCGGGGGCGTTTACCTTGTATCTGCTGGCGTTTGGCGTCAGTGCCACAAAAGAGGTTTTACGGATGGTCGACCCTCGCGACTTGATTGGCGTGGGGCTGTTGTTAGGCATGATTTCTGTTGTACCTGCCTGGTTTATGGGTCAGCCGTTTTTAACCGCGCAGTGGTGGACCATTCCGGTTATTGATTTTAAAGCCTCCACCCCGCTGATTTTTGATATTGGCGTTTACTTGGCGGTGTTGGGAGCGGTGATTGGTATGGTGATGGCGTTGATGGAGGTGGATAAGGATGAGCCTTAACATAACAGGAGGATTCGCATGGAACCGGTAATGGCGCTAGCGATTGGGGTTATGTATGCCACCGCTATTTTTATGATGCTGCGACGCTCCATTGTAAAACTGGTTATTGGGCTACTGCTGCTTTCCAACGCTGCTAACTTATTGATCTTTACTACTGCCGGAATGACGCGGGGCGCGCCACCGCTGATTCCAGAAGGTATGGTTCAGCCTATGGGCGATGTCGCTGACCCGTTGCCCCAAGCCGTTGTACTGACGGCTATCGTTATCGCATTTGGTGTGCTGGCCTTTGCTGTTGTATTGATTCGTCGTGCCTATGAAGTGGTGAAGGCTGATGACATGGATAAGATGAAGGATACTGATACGTGAGGCCTGAAGTTGCTCTTCCCGTCCTTTTACCCTTACTTTCAGGGGCTATTTCACTACTGTTTTGGCGTTCAAGGCCAATGCAGCGCTTTATCGCAGTCGCTGGAAATATAGCATTTCTGATCGTTAGCCTTTGGCTGTTTACGACAACCCTTTCCGAAGGCTATGTCACCATGCAAATGGGCAGCTGGCCTGCGCCGTTTGGGATTACGCTCATCGCCGATATGTTAAGTGCGGTGATGGTGCTACTGACCGGTATCATCGGGCTCGCCATGGGGATTTACTCCTTGGCGACGACCGGCCGTGGCCATGAAAAGTTTGGCTACTATCCGTTAATGCACTTGTTGTTAGCCGGGGTGGCGGGAGCCTTTTTGACCGGCGATATCTTCAACCTGTATGTATGGTTTGAAGTAATGCTGGTGGCCTCTTTTGCGCTACTGATTTTGGGCGGCGAGCGGGCCCAGATGGAGGGAGCAATAAAGTACGTAACGCTTAACCTGCTGGCGTCGGTGATCTTTCTGACAGCGGTGGGGCTGCTGTACGGCACGGTCGGTACGCTTAACATGGCCGATATCGCACTGCGCATGAATGCCGTTGAGCACAACGGGATGGTCGAGGTACTCGCGGTGATGTTTATGGTGGCCTTTGGGATCAAGGCGGCGGCCTTTCCGCTCTTTTTCTGGCTGCCTGCGTCTTACCATACGCCGCCGGTTGCCGTTTCAGCGCTGTTCGCAGGCCTTCTCACCAAAGTAGGCGTATATTCACTGTTCCGCGTGTTTACCTTGATCTTTGACCAGTCGATGGACTACCTACAGGAAATAATGTTGTGGGGGGCGGTGCTTACCATGGTGACCGGGGTGCTGGGTGCGGCTGCTCAATATGAGTTTCGGCGTATTTTGTCGTTTCATATCGTCAGCCAGATTGGTTATATGATTCTGGGCTTGGCGCTGTATACACCCTTGGCGATTGCTGGCGGCGTGTTTGCCATCATGCACAATATTATTGTCAAGACGAACCTGTTTTTGATTAGCGGTATCACTCACCGCTTACAGGGCACGTACCAGCTAAAAAAGATGGGTGGGCTTTATAAAGAGCGCCCTTGGCTTGCCGTTGCGTTTTTTATCTCAGCATTTTCCCTCGCGGGGGTTCCTCCGTTATCCGGATTCTTCGCCAAGTTTGTCATTGTGCGGGCAGGTATTGAAGCCGAGGCGTATGTGATTACTGCCATTGCCTTGGGTGTGGGGTTATTAACGCTCTACTCCATGGTCAAGATATGGAACGAAGTCTTCTGGAAATCCTTGCCAGACGATAATCAGGTGCCTGTATCGAATACACCCTCTGGGGATGACGGGCGGCTTATTAAACCCAGCCTGTGGATGATGTATTTGCCCGTGGTGGTGCTGGCTCTGTTTTCAGTGCTAATCGGGGTTTTTGCTGAACCCATCATGAGCGTGATGACCACTATTGGTGACCAATTGCTGGCCCCCAGAGGCTATATTGATGCGGTGTTGGGCGTATCCGCGAGTGTTGAGGATGCGCTACTGATACCAGGCGAGTTGCAGGTAGAAATAATAGGCGGGGGGGACGCGCCATGACCGGTGCTATTTGGAACCTGCTGTTAGGATTGGCGTGGGTGCTACTAAGCGGCGACTTCACTGGCTTAAACCTGCTGGTAGGCATGATTTTCGGCTATATCACGCTGGTGATGATTGAGCCGCAAGTCAGCGCATTAAAAGGCTACCCGGCCAGGATTCCGCGCATTATTGGCTTTCTGGGCTTTTTTCTAAAGGAGCTTGTTCAAGCCAACCTGCGTGTTGCCTTTGATATTGTGACGCCGCCTTGGCACATGCAGCCAGGCGTGATTGCCATGCCGCTTTCCGCACGCACTGAAATGGAAATTACCCTGGTGGCTAATCTGATCTCTTTAACCCCAGGAACGCTGAGCCTGGACGTCTCTGATGACCGCAAGGTGCTTTATATCCACGCCATGTTTCTTGATGATGAAGAAGAGCTAAGACGTAACTTAAAAGAAATGGAGCATCGAGCCTTGGAGTTATTTCGCTAATGGATACGGTTCTCTTGATTAGCCAGATCATTATGGGGCTGGCGCTAGTGTTGACATTTGTGCGTGTGGTGCGCGGGCCAAGCCTGCCTGACCGAGTGGTGGCGCTTGAGCTTTTTTCTACTACGGTGGTCGGGCTGGTAGGCGTTTACGCCATTCAATCCGGGGTAGCCAGCTTTCTGGATGCCGCGATCGTTATTGCGCTAATGGGCTTTCTAGCCGCGATTGGCTTTGCACGCTTTTTGGAACGGGGAGGGCCTCGCGATGATTGAAACGATTAAAGGTGCGCTATTGCTGACAGGCTCTTTATTTATGCTCCTGGCGGCTATTGGCTTGCTACGTTTGCCGGATCTACTAACGCGTATGCATGCCACTACCAAAGCGGCGGCATTAGGCGTTATTTTGATCATGCTGGCATCGGCAATGCATTTTTCTGAGGTAGGCGTGGTCGCTCGCTCCTTTGCGATTATCGTGTTTATCCTGATGACAGCCCCCGTTGCGGCGCATGTGATAGGACGGGCGGGTTACTTTGTGGGCTCTCGACTTTGGAGTGGTACGGTCAAGGATGAGCTTCGTCCCAACTACGACCCGTTAACCCATGAATTAAAAAGCGGTATGGAAACGAATGAAAATGCTAAACGTCAGCCACGAGCGACGGATCCCGACTGATGTCTTGCACTAATTTAGCGGCTAGTAAATAACCAATCGGTAAGAAGCCACCTTCGGGTGGTTTTTTTATAACACAATGTATCAGCAGGAAATGTCAGCGCCGTGACTTTATCTGGTGAAAGGTTGGTAGGCAGGGTTTACGCCACAACGGCTAAGCACGCGTTGTTTTCGTACAAATTCTGGTATCTGCTTGTTTTCCAGGCCATCATCAGGCATGCCAAGGACAGCCCAGGAAGAGACACCATGTTGCCCAAGATTAATTTGCCATTACGTCGCGCTTTTTGTCATACATCACTGGTAGTTACTGCCGGGGTGCTATCGGTAATGTTTAGCGGAAGCCTCTACGCTAACCCGCAGTTGATGACAGAAGTGGATGCCCGCGGTGCCGAAGAGCTACGCTATGCCAACTTTGAACAGTGGCGCAATGAGTTCCGTCGTTATGCAGCTGCTCAGGGGATCAGTGAATCAACGCTAGCCACCGGACTGGATAACGTGCGCTACCGTGAACGGGTGATTGAACTGGACCGTTACCAGCCGGAGTTTGTGCGGCCTATTTGGGAATATCTCGACACTGCCGCCTCCGATACGCGCGTCAATGCCGGCCGTGAGAAACTTGACGCCCACCGCCAGACGGCATTAGAAATGCAGCAACGCTACGGCGTGCCCTCTGAAATCATCGTGGCGATTTGGGGCATCGAGAGCAATTACGGAAGCAATTTTGGTGATTTCTCAACCCTTGAGGCGCTCGCTACCCTGGCATACGACGGGCGTCGCCGGGATTTTGCACGCGGTGAACTGCTTGCGGCGTTACGTATTATTGACCAGGGCGATATCGCAGCCGAGCAAATGGAAGGCTCTTGGGCGGGGGCTATGGGGCATACCCAGTTCATCCCCAGTAGCTTTGAAGCTTATGCCGTGGATGGTGATAACAATGGCCGCCGTGATATCTGGGGCAGTATCCCCGATGTGATGGCTTCCACCGCCAACTATCTGGCGCGGGCAGGTTGGCAAGCAGGCGAACCCTGGGGGGTTGAGTTAGCTCTTCCTGCATCGTTTGATTATTCACAGACCGAGCGCCGCAGTAGCGCCGAGTGGGCGAGTCAGGGTGTACGTGCTTTGCAGGGTGAACTGCCCAATTTCGAGAGCGCGGCCATCGTCATTCCGGCCGGGGCTGAAGGGCCCGCCTTTTTGGTAGGCGCTAATTTTCGAGCGATTTTGCGCTATAACAATGCCACCAGCTACGCCCTGGCCGTGGCGACGTTGGCTGATAAAATTGCCGGGCGTGAGGGAATACGCCAGACATGGCCGCGAGGGCAGACACCTTTAACCCGCGACGATGTCAAAGAACTCCAGCGGCGCTTGAATGAAGCGGGCTATTCGGTAGGCAGGGCTGACGGTGTGATGGGGCCCAATACACGCCAAGGCGTGCGTGACTTTCAACGCAGCCAAGGGCTGACGCCGGATGGCTTCGCTACTCAGGCGCTGCTTGAAAGGCTGCGCTAGGTGCGTAGTTAATGATTAATCACTTATTTCACCAAGGATGATGCTATGGGATTTGTGGCAAAAACGCTGTTAAGTAGTGTGCTGGTAAGTGCATTAGCCGCCAGCGCAGTGGCAAGCGATGATGATAAAGTGTTTGGCTGGGTTGAAAATGCCACCATAGAGCCTTGGGGCATCATGGTGAAGGCCAAGCTTGATAGTGGTGCCCTGACGTCATCTCTGGATGCGCGTGATATCGAAGTGTTTGAGAAAGAGGGCGAGGAGTGGGTGCGCTTTCGCTTAAAGCTAACAGACCAGCAGAACGACGAAGTGTTTAGCGACCGTCTTGAACGGCCGCTCTATCGTGAGTTGGCAGTGCGCGGTGCGGGCGGACGTGATGAGCGCCCCGTTGTATTAATGAATGTGTGCATGGGCGATACGGTTTACGAAGAGCAATTTAGCCTACGTGATCGCGAAGAAATGCATTATCCACTGCTGCTTGGCCGGCGTACCATCAGCCATTTAGGCTTGCTGGACGTGCGCGAAACATTCCAGCAAGAGCCATCCTGCAGTGACGATGCTGAGGTAGTGCCTCACGATCCAGAAGACCAGCAAGCCTAGGTATTGAGCTCTAAAACAGCCGTGACAGCAACGCTGTGACGGCTGTTTCAACGCGTAAAATGCGCGGCCCAAGATGCATCCCCTCACAGCCAGCGTCCAGCAGTTTCTCAACTTCCCATGGGATAAACCCACCTTCTGGGCCGACCAACAGCAGCGTATTGTCGCTGATGCCACGTGGGCAGGCCATCGGCATGCCCGGGTGAGCCACAAGGCCACGGCGACCGCGAAGTAAAGCAGGCAGTTGCTCTTCAAGAAAGGGCCGAAAGCCTTTGGTCAGTGTCACGCTCGGTAGTTGGGTATCACGTGCTTGTTCTAGGCCCAGCACCAGGTGCTGATGAATTTTCTCGGGAAGAAGCTCTGGTGATTGCCAATAGCTTTTCTCTACGCGCTTGGTATGCAGTAAAGTAATTTCCTTCACCCCTAGCGCTGTCACATGCTCAAGCGTTCGCGCCAGCATGCGTGGTCGAGGTAGCGCGAGTACCAAGTGCACGGGAAGAGTGGGGGGAGGCACGTCTGCTAACGGGTCAAGGGCAAATACGGCAAGCTCAGTGGTTAATTCGACCAGCTGTGCCTTTCCCATTAAGCCACCCTGAACACCCACCGTTAACCGGTCACCGAGGGCGGCGCGATGGATATCGCGTAAATGCGCTAATCTGCGTGCGTCTGTTATGCGCGCATGGCCCTGGTGGTCGAGGTCGCTGGGGTGAAGCAAAATCAAATTCATAATCGGCATCTATTGGTCGAAGGGTGGGCACACTGTTGCGCAATATTCTACTCACATGGCTTGCATGGGCGCGTGGTGCAGGCACAATAATAGCATTGGGGAACACCCCCTATCGCGTTTAAGGAGATGCGCTGTGCGCGTAATTCGTAAGTATGCCAATCGCCGGTTGTACGACACTCAGCAAAGCCGTTATGTCACGCTTGAAGATCTGCGCCATCTTATTATTGAAGAAGCGCCGTTTCGGGTTGAGGATGCCAAAAGCGGTGAAGACCTGACGCGTACCATTCTGCTCTCCATCATTATTGAGCAGGAGCAGTCGGATAACGAAGCCGAAGTATTCTCTAACGACCTGCTGGCGCAGCTCATCCGGGTTTATGATATGTCGTCGCCTTTACCGCTGGCGCGTTATCTGGAGCAAGGCACGCAGCTTATGCTGGAGCAGCAAAAGCGTTTGCAAAGCCAATGGCAGCAGGCCATGCGCCATACGCCCATGGAATTTATGCGCGAGCTGGCCGAAGAAAATATGCGCTTTTGGCAAAACACCTTGAACCAGTCGCCCTCCACCAGCGACAAGGATGAGGATAAATCCTCCTAACGCCACGAGTGGTCACCTTGTGGCATAATGCGGCGCATAATCGCTCTCCCGTTCGAGAAGGAAGAACATGAAGGTTTTGATGATAGGTGGCGGCGGCCGCGAACATGCGTTGGCGTGGAAATTAGCGCAATCTGATAATGTTGAGCAGGTATTCGTAGCGCCCGGCAATGCCGGTACGGCGACCGAAGATAAGCTGACCAATATCGATATTGCGGCCACCGACTTGGCCGGGCTGGAAGCATTTGCGCTCCAGGAGCGTATTGGCTTGACCGTCGTCGGTCCGGAAGCGCCTCTGGTCGAAGGCGTCGTTGACCGCTTTCAAGCGGCTGGCCTAACCATCTTTGGCCCTACCCAAGCCGCGGCCCAGCTTGAAGGCTCCAAGTCGTTTACCAAGGACTTCCTGGCGCGCCATGCTATTCCAACGGCGGCTTATCAGACGTTTACCGCGGTAACGCCTGCGCTGGCATATTTACACACGGTCGGTGCGCCTATCGTTATCAAGGCGGATGGCTTGGCGGCAGGTAAGGGCGTGATCGTTGCCATGAGCGAAGTGGAGGCCGAAGCCGCCATTCGCGATATGCTCGAAGCCAATGCCTTTGGCGATGCCGGTGCTCGCGTTGTCATTGAAGAGTTTCTGGAAGGCGAAGAAGCGAGCTTTATCGTCATGGTCGATGGCGAAAACATCGTTCCCATGGCCACCAGCCAGGACCACAAGCGCGCCTATGATGGCGACACAGGCCCTAATACCGGCGGCATGGGCGCTTACTCACCTGCGCCGGTCGTTACGCCAGACGTTGATGCCCGCATCATGGAGCAGGTCATCGTGCCCACGGTTAAAGGGATGGCCGCTGAAGGCAATGCCTATACCGGATTTTTGTATGCCGGGTTGATGATCGACCAGACCGGGCAGCCCAAAGTGATTGAATATAACTGCCGCTTTGGTGACCCCGAAACTCAGCCCATCATGATGCGCCTGACGTCGGATCTTGCTGAGCTTTGCCTTGCCGGTGCCCAGGGGCAGTTGGCGGGTAAAACGTGCCATTGGGATTCACGTGCCGCGGTGGGTGTGGTCATGGCGGCGGGCGGTTATCCAGACAGCTATCGTAAAGGCGATGTCATTGATGGTTTGGCAAAAGCCGAGCAGCACAGCAAAGTGTTCCATGCGGGCACCGCGCTGAACGCGAACAACGAGGTAACGACCTCCGGCGGTCGTGTACTGTGTGTGACGGCACTGGGCGAGAGTGTATTTAGCGCACAGCAGCAGGCTTACAAAGGCGTCAATGAGATTCGCTGGGAGGGCGCTGAATATCGCCGTGATATCGCTTACCGTGCTATTGCGAGAGAAAAAGCGTAATAAGCGCGTTGATACCGTAGCGCAAGGGGCGGGCCACTTATCACCACCGAAAGGAAACAGGTATGGAACGTGTCACGCTGGATTTTCCCGCTAACGCGGTTATTCATCGTCACCCTTTAACGGTGCGGGTAACCGATATGAACTACGGTCGGCATTTGGGGCATGACACAGTGGTTTCGCTGCTACATGAAGCCCGCGTTCACGCTTTTTCCGCCCTGGCGCTATCGGAATGGGACATGCACGGCTATCCAAGCGTGGTGGCCGACTTGGCCGTGCAGTATCAACGTGAAGCGCGTTGGCCTGATGCGTTGACCATTGAAACGGCGGTGCCTGAGCCGCAGGGCAAGGCATTAACCGTTTACCAGCGTATTTTGCAGCGCGACGGCGAACATATCGTGGCGACCGCCCGCGTTAACCAGTTGCTCATCGACGCCAATACTGGGCGGCCGGTTGCGATACCTGAGCCCATCAAGCAGGCCTTGGCCCAAGCGAGGAGCGCTTAATGTCGCGGGAATATCCCATTATCGCCGTGACAGGCTCTTCGGGTGCGGGCACCACGACCGTAAGACGAAGCTTTGAGCGCATGTTTCTACGCGAAGATGTACATGCGGCCATGGTGGACGGTGACGCTTTTCACCGCTATACACGCGATGATCTTCACCGCATGTTTCGTGAAGAGCCTGAGCGTAAGCATGAGCTTTCGCATTTTGCAGTAGAAGCCAACCTGCTTGACCGCCTTGAAGGGGTGTTTGCCGAGTATGGCGAGCACGGTACGGGCACGTTTCGGCACTATATTCACGCGGAAGACAAGCAGAAAATCGAAGCGGGCTACCGCGTAGGCACCTTTACGGAGTGGCAGTCGCTCCCATGTGGTACCGACCTGTTGTTCTATGAAGGTTTACATGGCGGGCTGGTAGCCCAGGAGTACGACATTGCTCGCCATGTGGATCTGTTGGTAGGCGTTGCGCCGACCATGAATCTTGAATGGATTCAGAAAATTGACCGTGATACCAAGCTGCGTGGCTACTCCCAGGAAGCGGTGATCGATACGATTCTGGGCCGCATGAACGATTACGTGCGCTATATTCAGCCGCAATTCTCCCGCACCCATATCAACTTTCAACGGGTGCCTACCGTCGATACGTCCAACCCCTTTGAAGTGCAGGATATCCCCACAGATGCCGAATCGTTTGTGGTGATCCGGTTTCGTGATCCATCAACCGTTGATTTTCCCTGGCTTCTTGCAATGATCAAGGATGCCTTTATGACGCGGCCACATACGCTGGTCGTGCCTGGCGCGCGCATGTCATTAGCCATGGAACTGATTTTGGCACCCCTGGTGCGCCATTTATTATCCCAGCGCCGCTTTCGTTAACCGCGTTTGCAAATGCCGGGCGACAAGCTGCAACGATAACAAGGAGTGGGTATGGAGTGTTTATTCTGCAAAATCATCAATCGTGAGATCCCGGCTGATATCGTTTATGAAGACGAGCACGTTCTCGCCTTTAACGACATTAGCCCTATGGCGCCCACGCATCAGCTGATTATTCCCAAAAAGCACATCGCCACCTTAAATGACATTGAAGAAGACGACCTTGAGCTAGTCGGTCGTTTGCAGTTCACTGCTGCCAGGCTTGCCAAGCAGCAGGGCTTTGCTGAAGACGGTTATCGTGTTGTGATGAATTGCAACGAAAAGGGCGGTCAGACGGTCTACCACATACACATGCATTTATTAGGTGGCCGTCAGTTTACGTGGCCTGCGGGCTAACATACGGCCTTCAAGCTATCTTTAAGACAGCCTTTAAGACAGTTTGCTGTTAAGCGGAGTAAGCCATGAAGCGCCAGCTTAGTCGGTCTGATTGCTTAATTCATCAGTTTGATACAGCGTTACGGTCGCTGATACCTCGCGCCGCTACATCACAGCGTAACCACCCCGCCAGTAAACTTGCAGATAGGGTGTTTGATGGCCACCAACGACGTCATACCGCAGGCCTGATGCGTGTTAATCATGTGATTGGTGTATCGAATCAGGCGCTGTATCAGGGCCAGAGTATTACCGCAGCGCTTCCCCACGCGCGTACGCAAATGGTGCAATCCGCTGCGGAGGCGTTTGATCACTTGGCGTGGTGTGAAGAGCGGCTGGCGCAACTGAATAGTCGCACCAGCTACTTTACGCCCTTTTTCTATACCGCTGCATTTGGGGTTGGGGCTATCTCTGGGTTAACCAGCGAGCGTCTAAGCCTTGGTATGATTGCCGCTACCTGCGAGCTTTCAGGTAAACACTTTGAAGAGCAGCAGGCCAGGCTAATGGCAGACGATCAGCGCTCGCATGCGCTGCTTCGTCAGATGGCTGCGGATGAAGTGCACCAGGCGCATTTAGCGATAGAGGCGGGGGGCCTGCGTTTCCCTGCGCCGATTAAATGGGGGCTACGGTTTATCGCTCAAGGTGCCACTAAAGGCGCCTACTATTTCTGATGTGCTATTTCTGACGTGCTATTGCTTAGTACGGCATCGGGAATGAAAAGCATCAGCAAGGAAGGCAAGTTATCCTTAAATTCTTGACGAATGGCGAGTTATCGCCAACGCTTAATCATGTCAACGCTAATCGTACGTAAGGTAACGTGCGTTTTCTAAAGCAGAAAAGCGTCACCAGGGAAAAGGAGAAAGACGATGCTAGGCAATGCGATGCTGTTTCTGATTATTGCGATTATCGCCGGTGTGCTCGGGTTTTCGGGGATCGCGGGGGTTGCATCAACCATCGCGCAAATTCTATTCGTTCTGTTTCTCATCCTGTTTGTGGTATCGCTCTTTACAGGGCGACGCCGTTAGCATAAGGGCTACTTATAGAGACCTTTCATAAAGACTTTGGATAGAACCAGCTAAACAAAAAGCCCCGTTTGGGGCTTTTTGCATACGGGTCAGCCGTACTGTTACCGGGTATGGAACGCTAAAAATCAGGCATCAATACGCTTGTACTTCATGCGCTTGGGCGTATCGTTACCTACCCGCTTTTTATGATCGTCTTCATAGTCGGTATAGTTACCGTCGAAGAAGACGACTTCAGAGTCACCTTCAAACGCCAGAATGTGCGTGGCAATACGGTCCAGGAACCAGCGATCATGAGAAATCACCATGGCGCAGCCTGGGAAGGCAAGAAGGGCTTCTTCAAGCGCACGCAGTGTCTCAATATCAAGGTCGTTAGATGGCTCATCCAGCAGGAGTACGTTGGCGCCCTGTTTGAGCGTTTGAGCAAGCTGCAAGCGTCCTCGCTCACCGCCGGACAGTTCATCCAGGCGCTTCTGCTGGTCATTACCTTTGAAGTTAAAGCGACCAACGTAGGCACGTGAGGACACTTCGTAGCCGTTGATGTTGAGAATGTCCTGCTCGCCAGACACCGCCTGCCAAACCGTCTGCTTGTCATCAAGCGCATCACGTAGCTGCTCAACGTAAGCGATCTCAACCGTGTCTCCGATGACCACTTCACCCGTGTCTGGCTGCTCTTTACCGGTGATGAGTTTAAACAGGGTCGATTTACCCGCACCGTTTCCGCCGACGATGCCAACAATCGCACCTTGGGGAATAGTGAAGGAAAGGTCTTCATACAGCAGCTTGTCTTCAAAGCGCTTGGAGACATTATGAAACTCGATGACCTTATCACCCAGGCGCGGGCCAGGCGGAATATAGATCTCGTTGGTTTCATTGCGTTTCTGGAAGTCGCCGGACTGCATTTCTTCAAAGCGGTTAAGGCGCGCTTTGCTTTTGGCCTGACGACCTTTAGCGTTACTACGCACCCACTCAAGCTCTTGCTTGATGGCTTTTTGCCGCGATGCTTCCTGCTTGGCTTCCTGGGTTAGGCGGTGCTCTTTTTGCTCTAGCCACTGAGAGTAGTTGCCTTCAAACGGGATGCCTTGGCCACGGTCGAGCTCCAGAATCCAGCCCGCTACGTTGTCCAGGAAGTAACGGTCGTGGGTAATCGCCACAACGGTGCCGTTATAGTCATGCAGGAAGCGCTCCAGCCAGGCAACCGATTCGGCGTCCAGGTGGTTGGTTGGCTCATCCAGAAGCAGCATGTCCGGGCTTGAAAGCAGTAGGCGACAAAGCGCGACACGGCGCCGTTCACCACCTGAAAGGTTGCCTACTTTGGCATCCCACGGTGGCAAGCGAAGCGCTTCGGCAGCGACCTCAAGCTTACGCTCAAGGTTGTGGGCATCGGCGGCTTCAATGATGTTTTCAAGGCGTGCTTGCTCGCTTGCCAGTGCATCGAAGTCGGCATCAGGCTCAGCGTAGGCAGCATAAACAGCGTCCAGCTTCTCCTGCGCTTCCTTGATAGCGCCTAGTGCTTCTTCAACGGTGTCGCGGACATTTTTCTCATCATCAAGCTGCGGTTCTTGGGGGAGATAACCGACATTGATACCCGGCATCGGACGAGCTTCACCCTCAAACTCTTTATCGACACCCGCCATAATGCGCAGCAGTGTGGATTTACCGGCACCGTTTAAACCCAAAACGCCGATTTTGGCGCCCGGGAAAAACGATAGCGAAATATCCTTGAGAATTTGTTTTTTGGGTGGCACAACTTTGCCAACCCGGTTCATGGTGAATACGTATTGCGCCATGGAAATCCGTTAGGTTGATGAATGAGACAGCAACGTGCTGAGTAGCCTCAGATGATAGTGCTCTGTGCTTGGAAAGGCCAGAGGAGGCCACGGGCAACATCCAATGGCTATAAAAAGAAAGCGTGGATTTTGTGATGTGTTGGATGGTGACGAAGAGGGCAACTGGCTCGCTGCCCACTTAAAGGAGCTATTTACGCATCCCAATCATCTTCAATGGCGCGCTGTAAACGACGCTCCTCAAGCCACGCTTCCACCTGTCGGCGGGCGCGTAACGAGTCGGTTTTGCTTGGTTTATGCTTGCCGTATTGATCATCGTTTACGGCATCAAGATTATCGAATTCGTCAGCTTCAAGGTTTTCTGCTGAGTAGTTCTCACGATTTAAGGGGTCACGGCTCATGGTATGCCCTCCAACCCAAGCCGGCAGGCCGGCGTCACGATGGCTTCGTTTGAAAGAAGCGCCAAACGCTGTAGCAGCGCCTAGCCGCTATATAGCGCTACATGGGCTGAAGGTCAAGTGTTGGCGTTAATTAATGAGTCCTGTGCTTTATGGGCGGTGTTATCACTGCGTTGTCATTCAGCTAAAGCCAGTTGTGCCTCCACGCGCTCAGTAACATCTTTTTGTACGCCGATGAAATACATCAGCTGGTCTGTTTCATCAAAAACGGGTGTTGCGGAGAGCGTTGCATTGCAATCATGTCTGTTATTCCACCTCGGGCAGTTTCAGCGCACTAAGCACCGCCCCAGCCGCCGTAAGTGCCAAAAGCAACAGCAACGCCGCACTACCTAGCCATTGGGCCAGCCCGCCAATAACGCCGCCGACGACGAGCATGAGCAGGCCGGTTAAGGTATTGGAAAGAGCAACATACAGAGCCCTGTCATCTTGGCTTGCCATATCTACAATATAGGTTTTGCGCCCCAGGCGGACACCGTGATGGATGATTACCAGCAACGCATACACCAAGGCATATGGCCAAACACTCTGAGTCCAGGCACCGGGTAGCCAGGCCAAGCCAGCGCCTAGTAAACAGCAAGTAACGGTGCCAATAGCCGCATTACGCATTACACGGCGGCTGGATTGGTCGGCTAATTTACCCCAGATAGGGCTTGCCACCATTGCTGCAAGACCCGATACCACGACAAGCAGACCAAGCCCACCCAAATCAGAGCCGCTTTGCTGCTGGCCGAGTAGCGCAATGTAGGGTAGCGCCAGTGCGCTGGAGAGCAGCAATGCTCTGGCAACATTGAAATGTAGAAACGTGCGATCCTTTTTTAAGAGCGATAGGCCAAGCTTGATGCTGTCCCAAGCGCTCTCTCCGCCTTCCACTGCACCTGGTACTTCTTTAATACGTGCGACACAGAGCGCGTTTAGTAGCCAACTGAAGGCGGCAACGCTTAAAAGTACCGCCAGGGCGAGGTTGCCTGGTTGATTACCCAGCAACATCAGCACACCACCCGCCGTCAGGGTTGCCCCGCCCGCTATGCTACCGCTCCACCCCATCAGGGCGCCTCGGCGGCGTTTGGCAATGGTTTTGCCCATGACATCTTTGCTGGCAATTGATGAAAGCCCGCGTGCCAAGGAGAGCAGCACAAGTACAGCTAACACCGCAGCGCCACCCAGGCTTCCGCTCCCCACAAGTGCCAAGACAGCAAGTGCAAATGCGGCAAGTGCCTGGAACAGCGCACCTAAAACCCAAACGCCTTTACGCTTGGGTTTTAGACGAATAAAGCCCGCCACGAATATCTGGGGTAACAGGGCACCAGACTCACGAATAGGCACCAACAGCCCCACCATCCAGATGGGTGCGCCGATAACCCCCATTAGCCAGGGAAGCACCAAGCGTGCGCTGGATAGCTCGTCAGCAAGCTTATTCCCCAGGGAGGCCCATAAGTGCAGAAAAAAATTACGCGGTTGTTCGGCGCAGGCCTGCTCCGGAATATCAGCACAGAGTCGGCTGTCCTCATCGCCCGTTAGCCACTCAAAAACACGCGCTTGAGAAATATTGGGTCCAGCCATTACAGCTCCTTGGCGGTTATACTCCTGGAATGACAAAATGCAGCGACAGAATGCCACCATTATATGGGTAAGGAGACCGAAAGTGTCACGGATCCAGATTCGCTATTGCACGCAATGCCAATGGCTTTTACGCAGTGCCTGGTACGCTCAGGAGCTACTCTCCACTTTCGGGGAGGATTTAGATGAGGTGGCCATTGCACCTGCGCATGGCGGTACCTTTGAAATTTGGTGTGATGACACCTTAATTTGGGAACGCAAGCGTGATAGTGGCTTTCCGGACAGCAAAGTGCTGAAACAGCGTGTTCGCGACCAGATCGAACCGCACCGTGACCTGGGGCATATCGACCGATGAACCAGGATCGTCAGGCTATTCTTTACGGGCTAGGTGCTGTGGCGCTGTGGTCAACGGTGGCGACTGCTTTTAAAGTTGGCCTGGGTTTGATGGGGCCGGTTGAATTAATGTGGCTTGCGGCGTTGGTTTCCTGGCTTTTAATGGGCGCTCTGGTGCTTAAACAAGGTGCTATGAGGCAGGCGTTAACTAGCGGATGGAAAACCGCCTTATGGGCGGGGATCATGAATCCCGTGGCTTACTACCTGGTGCTGTTTGCTGCTTATGATCGCCTGCCTGGCCAGGAAGCGATGGCGCTTAATTATACATGGGCGCTAGCGATGGCATTCCTGGCGGTTCCCATACTGGGGCAGCGGTTAACCCGGGTGGATATTTTGGCAGGTGTGGTGGCTTATGCGGGCGTATGGGTAATTGCGACACGGGGCGCGGTACTCAATGTGTCGTTTGCGGACCCTGTTGGCGTGCTGTTCGCGCTTTCATCGACTCTGTTATGGGCGCTTTACTGGTTGTTTAATGCACGTGATCGTCGCAAGCCTATCGTCGGGCAGTGGCAGAACTTTACCGTTGGACTACCGGTGTTAACCGTTTTATTGCTTATGGGGCCTGGGCTTCAATGGCATGGCTGGAAAGGTTTTGGTGCCGGGGTCTATGTTGGGCTGTTCGAAATGGGGATCGCGTTTGTCCTGTGGCAAATGGCCGTTCATAAGGTTTCACGCACAGCGAAAGTCTCGACCCTGATTTTTCTTTCGCCTCCGGTTTCGCTGATGCTGCTTTATTTAGTGGTTGATGAGCCTCTGCTTTTCTCTACGTTTATTGGATTGGGGCTGATTTTATTTGGGTTGGCACTTCAGCAGCTTCAGGTGAAGCCTGTTGCTGTCGAGCAATAAGTCCCATTTTTATCGCCCGCTGCGCATGGGTTGGGTACAGGAAAAGCATGATGCGCCATCAAGCCGCTCTATGTGTCGGAGCCTCTGTGGCCAGCGTAGCTTTCCTTGCCTCAACCTTGGGCGGCGAAGACCATTTGTGATCAGTTGGCCGATGCCTGATAACCACCGGCCAAAAGCGGTTCAAGCTCAGGCCACACGTTATCCAGAATCATAGGCTGTGCCTCGGCCGTGGGGTGGATGCCATCCTCCTGCATAAGCTGTTCGTTAAGTGCCACACCCTCTAATAAAAACGGCAACAGCGGCACGTCATACTCTTCGGCCAGGGAGTAGTAAACGCCGGTAAAGGCATCCCGGTAGGCCTGGCCATAGTTGGGGGGAATATCGATACCTAACAGCAGCACCTGAGCATCAACCTCCTGGCTTTGCTCAATCATACTTGCCAGGTTAGAACGCATCTGATTGGGCGCAAGGCCACGCAAACCATCGTTGCCACCCAGCTCCAATAGCACGATATCAGGCTGCTGTTTCTCCAAAATGGCGCTAAACCGCTGTAATCCCCCTGAGGTGGTTTCGCCGCTAATACTGGCGTTTACCACCGTTGCCTGGTCGTCCAAGCGCTCTTCCAGCAGGGTGACCCAGCCTTGCTCATGTTCGATACCATAAGCAGCACTCAAGCTATCGCCCATAATGAGTACGGTAGGGGGCTCGCTTGCGTTGATCGCAGGAGCGCTTAAGGTGACTATCAGAACCACTAGGTAGCCAGTTACCATACCGTTACGTTTTTGCCATGCCACAGGGATGCCTCGCTTCATGCCTTACTCCTCAGATAAAGCTGCATACTCGTCCAACGCTGATGCATCGCCACAAGCAGACAGCCACTCTATCACCGACGCCACTGCACAGGGCAAGGTTCCCCATGCCCCGTTGAGTCGGCCTGTGCTGCATGCAGAAATGCTATCGAAGAAAGTGACCAGTGGCGAACGCACGCTAACTATTCTGGATCAACTGTCGTTAAGCGTAGCAGCCGGAGAGAGTGTCGCCATTTTAGGTAAAAGCGGGGCTGGAAAATCAACCCTGTTGGGTCTGCTCGCCGGGTTGGATACCCCCAGCGATGGCGAACTCACGCTGTTTGGTAAGTCGCTGAGCCGTTTGGATGAGGATGGCCGCGCGGCGTTAAGAGCTGGGCGCGTGGGCTTTGTGTTCCAGAACTTTCAGCTGCTACCCACCTTAAGCGCGCTAGAGAATGTGTTACTGCCTTTGGAGCTTTCACCGCGTGCCGGAGAAGACCATATTGCCCAAACATGGCTTGCTAAAGTGGGGTTGGGTGAACGCGTAGACCATCTACCCAAGCAGCTTTCAGGCGGCGAGCAGCAGCGGGTAGCGATTGCCCGGGCGTTTGTCACCGACCCTGAACTGGTGTTTGCGGATGAGCCGACCGGCAACCTCGACCCTGATACCGGCGCTCAGGTGATCGACCTGCTGTTTACCTTGAATCATGAGGTTGGAACAACGCTTATCCTGGTCACCCACGACCACGCTTTGGCACGCCGCTGTGATCGATGCCTGCAATTAACCCAAGGGCAACTAATCCCCTTTGTACCTGCTGATGTACCTGCTGAACCCAGTGTGGCAGGAGAGGGGCAATGAGCGATATGCCATGGCGGCTGGCCGCCAGAAGCTTAAGGCGTGACTTACGCTCGGCGGATGTTCGTGCGCTCTTTGTCGCCCTCGTGCTGGCGGTTGCTGCCTCCACCATGATCGCTTTTTTTCTCGACCGGTTGGAACGCGGCCTTGAGCGTCAGGCTGGGCAAATGCTGGGAGGGGATATCGTATTGGAGCAGCGCACCCCTTTTTCAGAAGAGCTACGCACGACGCTGGAAGAGGCAGGCTTTACGCTAAGCGACCAGGTCGGGCTGGTATCCATGATCAGCTTAGGGGATCGTTTTCAACCAGCTAGCCTCAAAGCCGTGGATGACGTGTACCCGCACTATGGTGTATCGCGTGTCGATTTAGGGGAGGGGGCCGAACAGATAGCCTCGGGGCCACCAGCGGGCCAGGCATGGGCAGACCCGCGCTTGGCGCAGCTGATTGAGGTAGAGCTTGGCGACCGTGTACAGGTAGGGCGAACCGAGTTAACCATCAGCGGCATTATCGAACGGGAAGCGGATCAATCCGCTGGCTTTAGTAATTTTAACCCCCGCTTGATGCTCAATACGGCGGACCTGGAAGCAACCGGTCTTGTTCAGGAAGGCTCGCGTGTCGAGTTCGAATTATTGGCGGCCGGGCCTCCTCAAGCCATCGACAACGTGCAAGGATTACTCACCGAGTTGCGCCAGCAAGGGGTCGAGGTGCGTGATGTTCGGGTGGACCGGCCGCAACTAGGTAACGCACTGCAACGTGCAGACAGCTACCTGGGGTTGGCAGGGCTTGCCGCCGTACTGCTGGCCGGGGTCGCGGTCGCTATGTCAGCAAAGCGCTATGTTGAACGCCATCTGGAGACGGCAGCATTGCTCCGCTGCTTTGGCGCTAGCCAGCAACAGCTTGTCATGCTGTTTAGCCTACAGCTGATCGGGCTGGCGTTGGCGGCGTCCTTGCTTGGCGCACTGCTCGGCGTAGCGGGACAGGCGCTGTTGCTGCATCTTTTGACCAGCTTTTTACCTATTACGCTACCGCCGCCGGGCATTATGCCGCTATGGCTGGGCGTATTAACGGCGATGGCGGTGCTGGTAGGGTTTGCCGGGCCAACGCTATTACGCATTAAACAGGTCAGTGCGCTGAAAGTGCTGCGTCGAGAGTTGGACCCTTTGCCTCCTGCCGCCTGGTGGGTAGCCGGTGTTGCCGCTGCCGTATTTGGCGGCCTGCTATGGCTCTATTCCGGTAGTGCGCCTTTGGCGGTCGCTCTGCTATTGGGGGGAGGTATCATGCTTAGTGCGCTTTGGGGCATCAGCGCGCTGCTACTCAATAGCATTCTTTACGGCATAAAAAAGCTAACGGGTACAAGCGAGTGGATACAGGCGCTGCGCCTGGGCGGGCGCCAACTGGCGCGTCGCCGTCAGGCAGGCGTGGGCCAACTACTGGCATTCTCTGTCACGTTCTTTGCCATGGCGATGATCGTTCTGGTGCGTGGTGACCTGCTTTCAACCTGGCAGGCCCAGTTGCCCGATGACATGCCCAACTACTTCGCCATTAATATCCAGCCTGATGAACGTGACCCCTTTGAGCAAGCCGTAGCGCCCCGTATTGATGCCCAAAGCACGCTGTATCCCATGGTGCGTGGGCGTATTACCGCTATTAATCAGCAGCCTCCCATGGAAGCGGTACCTGAGGATGCTAGAGGCGACGGCTCTCTGCGCCGCGAACTGAACCTGACCTGGCAGGCCGAACTACCGGAAGATAACCAGATAGTGGCGGGGGAGTGGTTCACAAGTGAAGCACCCGTTGATGAGCCTTCCGTTTATAAACCACAAGGCTGGCTAGGCGCGGTTGATGCAGTATCTGCCGATACCGTGCCTGTTTCCATTGAAGAAGGCCTAGCTGACCGGCTGGGACTATCACTCAATGATACGCTCACCTTCTCTGTGGGCGGTGATGAGCTGATAACACGTATCACCAGCGTGCGCAGCCTCAATTGGGACACTTTTAAGCCCAACTTCTTTTTGATTTTCCCGCTGGGCGTGTTGGAGTCGTTTGGACATAGCTATATCACTGCGTTTCATCTGCCTGACGAGGAGCAAGGCCTAATTCGCCAACTGGTGAGCGACTTCCCCGGTGTATCGTTAATAAACGTTGATGCCATTTTAGGCCAGGTACGTGATGTGCTAACTCAGGTAACGCGTGCCATCGAGCTTGTACTGGTACTGGTGTTGTTGGCGGGTGTCAGCGTGCTCTATGCTGCCTTGACCGCAAGCCAGCCGGTACGCGCCCATGAAAGTGGTCTACTGCGTGTCTTTGGAGCAGGCCAGCGAATGATTTCCCGCGTCCAAGGAGCTGAGTATGCCCTGTTGGGTTTTACCAGCGGTTTAATGGGCGCTGTACTGGCCGAAGTCGCGACCGCCGCACTCTATCTCTACTGGCTAGAGCTACCGCCACGTTTTCACCTCACCTTATGGTTAGCGTCACCCCTTGGAGGTGCGCTACTGATCGGATTTATCGGCCATGCGTTATCGCGTGGGCTACGCCGTCAAGCGCCTGCGGCGAGCCTGGGTTTGCTCGGTGAGGCCTAGGGATATGACTGACTAAAATTAAATCCAGCAAAGCGATCCAACCGCCATGAGTGGCATTCATGCAGTACCTGACGCGGATGCGATGAAAGTCGCGTCCGGCTGCGTTATGATAGCGGCCTGATTTCTTTCATGAACGATCCTTATCTACGAGGTTTCCCGCCAATGTTCAGCCGCGATATGACAATTGCCGGATTTGATGATGCGCTGTTTGACGCCATGCAGAAAGAAGTGGCCCGTCAAGAAGCCCACATTGAGTTAATTGCTTCCGAAAACTACGCAAGCCCCCGCGTAATGGAAGCGCAAGGCAGTCAGCTGACCAACAAATACGCTGAAGGTTATCCGGGCAAGCGCTACTATGGCGGCTGCGAGTTTGTTGATATCGCTGAAAACCTCGCGATTGACTACGCAAAAGAGCTGTTTGGCGCCACCTACGTGAACGTTCAGCCGCACTCCGGCTCCCAAGCCAACAGCGCGGTATTTTTAGCGCTGGTTAAGCCGGGCGACACCATTTTAGGCATGAGCCTGGACGCGGGCGGTCACTTGACCCACGGCGCCAAGCCTAGCTTTTCTGGCAAGCAGTACAATGCGGTTCAGTACGGCTTAAACGAGCAAGGCCTGATTGATTATGATCAAGTGGCTGAACTGGCCCGTGAACACAAGCCGAAAATGATCATTGCCGGTTTCTCTGCCTACTCACAAATTGTTGATTGGGCCAAATTCCGCGAAATCGCCGATGAAATAGGCGCTTATCTGCTAGTCGACATGGCCCACGTGGCGGGTCTGGTCGCTGCGGGCGTTTACCCAAGCCCCTTGCCTCATGCGCATGTGGTCACGTCAACGACACACAAAACGCTGCGTGGTCCGCGTAGTGGCGTGATTCTGTCAGCTGAAAACGATGCCGACATTGAGAAAAAGCTGCAGTCTGCCGTATTCCCCGGCGGTCAGGGCGGCCCGTTAATGCACGCGATAGCGGCCAAAGCGGTCTGCTTCAAAGAAGCCATGTCGCCTGAGTTTAAAGCCTACCAGCAGCAGGTCGTTAAAAATGCCAAGGTAATGGCCGGTGTGTTTATGGAGCGCGGTTTTGATATTGTTTCCGGCGGTACCGAAGACCACCTGTTCCTGCTCTCATTAATCAAGCAGGGCGTGACCGGTAAAGATGCCGATGCGGCACTAGGCCGTGCCCATATCACTGTTAACAAAAACGCCGTGCCTAACGACCCGCAAAGCCCGTTTGTTACCTCGGGTCTGCGTATCGGTACGCCAGCAGTCACGACGCGTGGTTTCGGTGAAGAAGAGTGCCGTCAGCTTGCTGGCTGGATCAGTGACATTCTGGACGTGCTAGCCAAAGGCGAAGACACCGGCGCCGTTGAAGACCAAGTGGCAGAGAAAGTGGCAGAAGTTTGCGGCCGCTTCCCGGTTTATAAGTAACGTTATGATAAGTGGGTGTGAGAAGTGCCAGGTTAGTCCGTAAGGCTCACCAATTCACGCCATGCTTGAAAAAAGGCCTGCACGTTAAATCGTGTAGGCCTTTTGGTTTTAGCGACGCGTAAAAGTAAAATGATGCCTGATTACTCAGGGCGAGGGATAAACGACGCCATCGCTTCGAGAATTTGATCAACGTCAGGGATGCGCCCATCCTGGTTAAATAAACACTTATGCTGTGGCTCGTACCTGGGCCAATAGCGGTAAGGCAGCGTCGAATAAAAAATGCCCAAGGTGGGCGTGTGCGTGGCCAGTGCCAGGTTTCTTACGCCCGTATCGCCGCAAACAAGTAAATCTGCTTGGGCCATGGTGTGCGTAAGCTCCTCCAGGGGGAGTTTGTGCTGGATCGTAATGTTGGCGTGCTGCGCGGCCTCGGCGAGCATGAAATCCCCTTTTTCACTCTCGTTGGCCCCTTCCAGCAAAATATGCTGATAATCAGGAAACTGTGAGGCAGCGCGTAACATAAGCGCCTTCCATACGTCCTGTGGAACAGATTTATTGGTTCCAGACGCAAAGGGGAAATAGTAGATAGCGCGAGCACTCTCGCTTGGGGAGTGAACGGGCAGCGCAAAATCGAGTGGGTACGAGGGCTGGTTGCCGAATACGCTTAAGAAGTCGAGTAAGACCTCGGCTTCGTAATGGTAGTTTGAGCGGGGCAGAGTAACGTCATACAGCCAGCGGTTGTACCAAGGGCGATATGGAAACCCCATTTTTAAATGCGCACTGCTCAATAGTGTGAGTGCCCTTGAGCGAGAGGTATCCGCAAGGTCAAACACAATATCGAACTTACCAAGCGTTGTAAGCGATTTGTACTGTTCTTGAATGCCGGTTGATGTGTCATGGATGAAAATGTCATCGACCAGGTCTTCAGGCACGGCATAGCGGTATTTGCGGGTGGTTGCCAGCGTCACGTGCGCGTTAGGAAAGGTCCTTTTTAATTCAACCAGGAAGGGACGGGCCGCCATATAGTCGCCGAAAGCACATTGGCGTATTACTAAAACACGCTGGATATCCTCATGGCGTGTTTGGTTGGCCCACTGTAGAGATTTTTTCTTGAAATAACCTGACTTATCTTTCCATATCTTCATACTGCAGGGCCTGATAATAACGATTAAAACGACATTGCCGGTGAGACATACAGGGCAGTTGAGTAGGTGGCCCATAGTGAGTGTTCACTATGGGCGCGTTTACCAGCTCCCTTGGCCTTCCAGCAAGCTACGCATGTTATTATCCAGCTTTACTTGAAAGTCTGCACTGCCCAATACCATGGCATCGCTTGAACGTACGACACGTGTGCTTACGTAGAGGTAATCCTGCCCTTGGGCATAGGTGCCCATCAAAATAGAGCGTGCATTATATTGTGAGCTTAAGCTCTGTACCTCGCGAGAAAGGATCAACTCGCCCACTTTCTCCTCAATAAACATGCTGTGGCGCATTTTGACTTCACGCACCTGCATGCCCTGCTGCGCAAGGGCCGAGGCCATGATTTCCGAACTGATACGCCCAAACGTGGAGGATTGTGTGAGGTTGTCGATGTTGACAAAGGTCGCGGCAATCATGGGGTTGTAGCGCGTGATATCTGGGTTGCCAGCCACCATCTGTTGAGCGGCTTTATGCGCCAGTTCAGAGAGGTCGGGCTCTGGCGGACGCGTGTTAGCACTGTTCGTGGCACAGCCTGCTATGAAAAGCAGCAAAAGGCCCATCAATAACAGGCGGCTAGCCGCTAGAAACGGGTGAGGATGCGGTGATGTCGACGGTATGAAATGCATGGCGTTACCAGGTACCTGTTACCGGGATAGAGGGGACAGCCGGTGCTTGCGGAACGCGATGCGGCGCATATTGGCGGCGGTCGCCTGCATTGATGTAATAGATATTCGATGAGGAGTAAAGAATACGCTCATCGTCGGTTATCTGAATGGTGATAATCACCTCTTCATTGCCTGTAGAGGTCCAGCTACCGCTAACGGCGTCGGCAGCAATCCCGGCGGGTATTAATCCAAGCGCGGGTTCAGCCCAGTGGTTATAGGGGATAGTCGCGACCGCAATGCCTGCTGTTAGGGCTGTAAAGGTACCGACTGGCGGGCGAATAAAGCCCCGGTCTCGGTGTTCAACTATTTCCACGCCGATATGGACGTCGGCGGTGTTGGCCGTTGGCACCGTAGTGAGGTTGGCGCCACGCGAAACGAGCTCGCTGGTCAGTAGCGTGCGGAAACCGCGTTCAAATTCGCCGCCGCTATACGTACTCAAGCTTTGGTGGTCAGGCTCGGTAATATATAAATCCCGAAAACGCACGCGCTCACGCTGTAGAATGCGGTTGGTTTCATAGCGCGCCAGTACTTCCCAGTGGTGAGCGGCCTGCATACGTTGCTGCTCAGTATAAGGATAGGTGGTGGCGATGGGGGCTTGCGAGGTGTTGGCATAGAAGCAGCCGCTTAGCAGTAAGCTTGCAAACCCTGCACAGGCAATGCGGAATAATGGGGGCGTTAGTAAATGGCTTAAGCAGCTCTGCACCAGAGGTTCCTTATCGTGTCATAGGGTCTTTGATAGACTTGTCTAGTTTTACCATGCTTGGTAACCATCGGCCACGGGATTGAAAACTTGAATGAGCGATAACACGCATGCTTGAAGACCATCGCGGCGGCTCGCGCCATGATACGCTAATGTCCGCCTATCCTGCCGATGAAAGTGGTAGCGGATGGATGATTAGCTACATCGATATTATGACGCTGCTGGTGGCGCTGTTTGTCATTATTGTGGCGGCAGCGGGTGCCAAGGCACCTGAACTGTTTCAAGCATCCTCAGAAGAGGCGGCTCAAACGTCAGACCTTGCACTTGACATACCGCTTCCAGAGCCAATAGAAAATGCACAGCAGCAGCGCACTATTGAGGTGTGGCGGCGAGGGCTGGACCCTTATGCGCTGAGCGCGGCACTTGGCGTTGCCGGGTTGCCCAATCGTATTGCTGAACCTGAGGCTACACCCGAAGCGCCGCCGCCACTGCTGGCACTTGCCCCAGTGGAGGTTTTACCGCCTGAAGAGGTTGCTGAGCCGTTAGCGTGGATGCCTCCTGTGGAGCTGCCCACGCTGTTAATGCGCACGGATGATGAGGCATTAGCGACGCCCTTGGCCGATTATATGGTGCTACTGACAGACCACCCCCCGGTGAATGTTCAGGAAGTATCCATGGATGCGATCAATAGTGCCCAGGTACTTCAGGCCTCCCTGGTCGAGCGTGTTGATGTCTCCCCCTATTTGCCCGACCTGGAAGGTGTTGAGGTTTCCCGGGTGGCGGAGGGGATTAGTTTACGCGTTCAGGATCAACTGCTGTTCCCTTCCGCTGAGGCGGAGCTTACCAGTGGAGGAAGCTCACTGGTCGGCAGCCTGCTGGAAACCATTCAGCGATACGAAGGGGAGGTGTGGGTAGAGGGCCACTCAGACAGCCAGAGTATTAGCACCGAGGAGTTTTCTTCAAACTGGGCACTCTCCAGTGCACGGGCCATTGCCATTGTCGAAGCACTAGAAGCGGAAGGCGTCGCGCCTGAGCGCCTAAGAGCGGTTGGGCTCGCCGCTACTCAGCCACTTGAAGATAACAGCACGCCAGAAGGACGGTCACGCAATCGACGCGTCGAGGTCGTCATTCATATTGAGTAAAAAAGCCCGCCGGGGTGGGCGGGCAAAAGAGCTTGGCTCGAAGTAGCTCGCTAGCCTCAGGGGAGGGGGGGAATTGCTAGCGAGTACAATTTAAGCATAGTTGTAGTGTAGGTTTTTCCAAGCGTTTAAAGTCGGCTTAAACGTTTTGACAAGGCCCACGTTTTATAACCTTGCTGAAATGCATCATAACAGTGTGTTTAGCTGGCGCTGCTTCAAATACTGCTTAAATAAATTGTGGGACAGGCTTTAGCCAGCGAATGGGGTTGAACCAACCCCGGGAGACCTGTGGCCTCCTTCGCCGATATGTCGAGCCACCCGTGGCGCTGGGCTCCCACAATGTTTGCCTGGTCTTGAGGCTTGATGAGCATTGTGGGAGCTTTAGCCAGCGAATGGGGCTTGTGTGCTTGTTAGTGGTATTGCGGGAGGGCTGCTTGCGCTTCTTCGCCGTTTTGATCTACACGGAAGTGGGCAACTTTCTGACGCAGTTGAGTACTAAGCTGCGCTAACCTTTGGGTGGTATGAGTACTCTGTTGCACCAGCCCGGCGTTTTGTTGGGTCATCTGGTCCATCTGGGTCACGGCCAGGTTGACCTGCTCAATACCGCTGCTCTGTTCACTGGTGGCGGCGGATATCTCCTGTACCAGCGTGCTGAGCTGTTGGATATCGGTGACCACGCTATTGATAATGTCGCCGGTATTGCGGACTTGCTGGCTGCCTTCGGCGACTTTAGCGCCGGAGTTTTCAATCAGCTTTTTGATTTCCTGAGCGGCCGATGCTGAACGGCTGGCAAGCTGGCGTACCTCATTGGCGACCACCGCAAAGCCACGGCCCTGTTCGCCTGCGCGTGCTGCTTCCACCGAGGCATTCAGTGCCAAGATATTGGTCTGAAACGCGATGGCATCAATGGTGTTCACGATACTGCTCATTTCCGCCGAGCTTTCATTAATCGTGGCCATGGTACTGACCACCGTGGTCATTGCGTCGCTGCCGCGCTGGGCATTATTCGCCGTGTTCGTGGCCAATTGGCGGGCATGCTCGGCATGGTCAGCATTCTGTTTCACAGTGGCGGTGAGCTCTTCCATGCTGGAGGCTGTTTCGGCAAGGGAGGCAGCCTGCTGTTCGGTGCGGGTTGAAAGCTCTTCGTTAACGCCCACAATTTGCTCAACGCCACTGTTGACCTGGTCGGCACCGTGATGAATATCGCCAATCGTTCCGGCTAACGTCTGCCGCATACGATTAATATCATAAAGCAGGCTTGCTTGGTCACGGCTGGAAAGCTGGGTACTACGGGTAAGGTCGCCATCCGCAATATAACGCACCACCGTTGCCGCGTAGCGCGGGTCCCCGCCCAGGCGGCGAGAAACATCACGAATGACCCAGCCCATCAGCAGAGTGGCCGGCAAGCCGATGATTAACAGCATGATGATGGAATGCAGCAAGTTGGCAATGAATGCTTCGTTAATATCATCCACATAAACGCCGGTTGCCAGTGACCACTCCCACTCAGGCAGGTAGGCCACATAGCTGATTTTAGGTAGCTGCTCGTCGCCATTGGCACGGCGAGCATGGTAGCCAACGTGGCCGCCTCCCGCTTGCGCTGTGCGAAGCAGTTCGGGATACAGCAGCATGCCGCCGGCATCTTCATAGCGGCTCATATCATCGCCAGGTGTTCGGCTAGGGTGGGAGATGACAATTAAATCGTCATTGAAAGAGAAAATATATTCGCCAGCGCCAAAGCTCACACTGGACATATTATCGATAGCGCGTTGTTGCGCTTCTTCAAGGCTCAGTTCGCCAGCGGCGACCCTTTCTTGTAACACTTCAATCTGGTTATGCACGCTTTCGACGATGTACTGAATGCTGTCGCGGCGTTCGCTTTCGATCGTTTGGCGATTTTCCCAGGCAAGCCAGCCCACCAGCAGCAGCATGGTGATCCAGATGATGCCCAGCGTTCCCCAGAGTTTTTGTGTTGTTGTTATTTGCATTAATATTTTCCTATCACAGCTAAGTAAGTAACGAACACTATACTGTATCGGCCTAACGCTCTATTACTTAAGGCGAGCTAAATAAAATTCGTTAAAAGAGTGTTGAAAATTCGCAATAAGCGCGCTGAAAAGGCGGCGGCATACAATCAAAAACGCCCCCGTGGCCAAAAAGCCAAGGGGGCGTTTTTTCTGCTGCTAGCCTGGTTTAAAAATCGCTATCGTCGTGTGTAACGCGTGACGTTGATGAGCGTGATGGCAGAGGGGTTAGGGGCGACTGGTGATCCACTCGGAAGTGAGACACACGCTCGCGCAGTTGGGTACTAAGCTGCGCAAGCATCTGGGTCGCGTGATTGCTCTCTTGCACCAGCCCGGCGTTTTGTTGGGTCATCTGGTCCATCTGGGTTACGGCCAGGTTGACCTGCTCAATGCCGCTGCTCTGCTCACTGGTGGCGGCGGATATCTCCTGTACCAGCGTACTGAGCTGTTGGATATCGGTGACCGCGCTATTGATAATGTCACCAGTATTGCGGACTTGCTGGCTGCCTTCGGCGACTTTAGCGCCGGAGTTTTCAATCAGCTTTTTGATTTCCTGAGCGGCCGATGCCGAACGGCTGGCAAGCTGACGTACCTCATTGGCGACCACTGCAAAGCCACGGCCCTGTTCACCTGCGCGTGCTGCTTCCACCGAGGCATTCAGTGCCAAGATATTGGTCTGAAACGCGATAGCATCAATGGTGTTCACGATACTGCTCATTTCTGCCGAGCTTTCGTTAATCGTGGCCATGGTACTGACCACCGTGGCCATGGCGTCGCTGCCGCGCTGGGCATTATTCGCCGTGTTCGTGGCCAATTGGCGAGCATGCTCGGCATGGTCAGCATTCTGTTTTACAGTGGCGGTGAGCTCTTCCATGCTGGAGGCTGTTTCGGCAAGGGAGGCCGCCTGCTGTTCGGTGCGGGTTGAAAGCTCTTCGTTAACGCCCACAATTTGCTCAACGCCACTGTTGACCTGGTCGGCACCGTGATGAATATTGCCAATTGTTTCGGCCAATGACTCCCGCATACGATTAATATTATAAAGCAGGCTCGCTTGGTCATGGCTGGAAAGCTGGGTACTACGGGTAAGGTCGCCATCCGCAATATAACGCACCACCGTTGCCGCGTAGCGCGGGTCCCCGCCCAGGCGGCGAGAAACATCACGAATCACCCAGCCCATCAGTACCGTGACAGGAATGCCAATAATTAGCAGCGCAATCAGGGAGCGAATGATACTGCTAACAAAGGCTGCATTAATGTCATCTACATATACACCCGCGCCAAAAGCCCAGTTCCATTCAGGAATATAGGCAAAATAACTGATTTTAGGGAACTGTTCGTCACCCGAAAGCCGGCGCGAAAAGTAATCAACGTGCCCACCCCCTGAGCGTGCGGCTTCAAGAAACGCAGCGTACAAATACATGCCTTGTGTGTCTTGAAAACTGCTCATATCCTCGCCAAGCGGGCGATTTGGATGTGATACGATCTTTAGTTGATCATCAAAGGCAAAGATATACTCGCCTTCAGCGAAGCTAGCGTTTGCCAGGCTGTCAATGCCACGTTGCTGCGCTTCGGCGAGTGTGAGCTCGCCGCTGGCTACCTTGCCTTGAAGGGCATCTAGCTGTGAGTGAAGGCTTTCTACGACGCTTTGAATAGTGTTACGACGTTCCTGCTCAATGGTTTGACGAGTCTCCCAGGTTAGCCAGCCAACCAGCGTTAGCATGGCGAGGCAAATAATTCCCAGGATGCTCCAGAGTTTTTGATTCGTGGTTAATCGTGTCATGGTGTTCTTGTCATAGCCTTTCAAATAATGATTGAAGCTTGTATATCGGCCGAATTGGCGATGTGTTTAAGAGAAAGGCCGTTTAATTTTTCAAGAGGGAGGCAAAAACGAAATGCCTGCGGTGCAGGCATTTTTAAAACAGTACCTTAGCTATTTTTGTTAAGAAAAATTAATGCGTTATTGTGTTTCTGGCGCCGGGCTACCCATCAGCTCGAGCAGCTGTGCTGCCTCCGGCATTCCTTGAATGCGATCAATGCGCACAACGCCACTGGCTACTTCACGCTGAAAAGCGCTGGTGGGCGTTGCGTAAAGTCCTAATGCGTCAAACAGCTGGTTATTCGTGTACACCTGCTCTTCAATATCACGGGGCTGTGCGCTGGCTGTTATTGCTTCCCCCTCTTCATGACGCTTGAGGGCTGCACTTGGGTCATCAGCCGCCAGCAGCGTGGCGGCTTTGGCAGGGCTATCAGGCGCTAAAATGCCCACCATGATATGGCGTAACTGTACCTCGCCAGCCTCCACCCACGGGCGGGTTTTCTTCCAAAATGCCTGACAGTAGGGGCAGTTGGCATCAGTGAAGGTGTATATCACCCTGGGGGCTTCGGTGCTGCCATCCTGTATCCAGTGGCTATCTTCGAGTAGTTGCCATGTTTCGGCTTCCAACACTGCGCGGACATGCTGGTCCAACTGGGCTTCCGTCAGGTTCTCGCCCTGGTGATCCGTTAGCGTGCCGACAATCGCGTGCTCGCCATCTGGTGTTAAATAAATGGCTATTTCCTGGCCTTGGGCGCTCGCACCAAAACCGCTTAGCCCACCTGGCGCGTCAAACTGGCCGTGAATTTCCCAGCCTTGGTCGGCCAATGCCTGCACCGGTGCAGGCAGCGCGTTAGCGTGGCTGATATTGAAGCCTGCGAACAGTAGCAAGCCGCTGAGGGCTGTGGAGGTTTTAAAAGCATTGCGTTTTTTAAAAGAGACGTTAAGCGTACGGAGGGTAAGCGGCATCACAACATCCTTGCATAAGGAGCATAATAAGTGACGCTAACCTATCAGAGCCTGCCACCGAAGCATACACAAACGCCTCAGAGAGGGGGGGCATAGCACTTGAAACAGAGGCGCCGCGCTACGAAAAAGTGGCCATGTTGATGCCGGTAGCGCATACAATGCATTTTGTCTTCTGAATTCATTAATCCCATGTATTGAACCAATGCAGCGTGTGTGTCAAATCGTTACAATGGCGGGCTAGACACTACTGTTATTGCATCATGGTCCGCGCTTAAACGCTGCAGACATAACGTTTGGGTCGATTGATGGATGAAAACGCGTTTGAGAACAGTCTTGAAAAACAGTGAGTGATAACAGGTTATAACATGCTTACTCGTGCGGCTTACAGCACGGGCTGACAACAGGTTGACCGCTATGCATTGCCCTTTTTGTGGTGCTAATGATACTCGAGTGACTGATTCGCGTTTGGTAGCGGAGGGTGATCAGGTGCGTCGGCGCCGACAGTGTGCCAGTTGCCAAGAGCGCTTTACTACCTATGAAACGGCAGAGTTTTTGATGCCAAGAGTTGTAAAGTCGGATGGCTCGCGCGAAAGCTTTAATGAAGTAAAGCTACGTGCCGGAATGTTACGCGCCTTAGAGAAGCGCCCGGTCAGCGCTGAAGCTATTGAAGCGGCAGTTGAGCGTATTCGCCAAACCCTGCGCGCCCGAGGCGATCGTGAAATCAATGCGCGTGATATTGGTGAGTCCGTGATGCAGGCATTAAGCAACCTGGATCAGGTGGCGTATATCCGGTTTGCCTCGGTCTATCGTAAGTTCCAGGACATAGACGAGTTTCGCGCTGAAATTGATCGTCTCTCCCAAGAGCCCTCTTTGCCATCGGAGCGTGATAAGGAAGATACGTAATGAGTACCGTTGCCGCGTTTAGCGACGCTGACCACCGCTATATGGCGCGTGCCTTGCAATTAGCCAGGCAAGGGCTTTATACCACTGACCCTAATCCGCGCGTAGGCTGCGTCATTGTACAGCAGCCGCCTGGCCAGCCCGGGCATATTGTGGGGGAGGGTTTTCATATGCGGGCGGGCGAGCCGCATGCGGAAGTTCATGCGCTCAATGCCGCGGGTGACAAGGCCAAAGGGGCAACGGCTTACGTCACGTTAGAGCCCTGTTTTCATACAGGGCGGACAGGGCCATGTGCGTTGGCGCTTAAAAATGCCCAGGTGGCACGTGTTGTGGTCGCCATGGTCGACCCTAACCCGCAGGTCAGTGGGCAAGGAATTGAGCTACTAAAGGCGGCCGGTATCGACGTGCAAATCGGCTTGTTAGAGCAAGATGCACGGGCGTTAAACCCTGGTTTTATCGCTCGTATGCAGCGTAAACGACCCTTTGTGCGTCTAAAAATGGCCATGAGTTTGGATGGGCGTACAGCGATGGGGTCGGGTGAGTCGCAGTGGATAACGGGCCCTGAAGCGCGCAGCCATGTTCAGCGCCTGCGCGCGCGTTCGAGCGCTATTTTGAGTGGCGTTGACTCGATCATTATGGATGATTCACGGTTGACGCTGCGGGCTGATCAACTGCAAGTAGCGAATGCTGACATCGTGGCGTTACGTCAGCCACTGCGCGTTATTGTGGATACGCGTTTGCGCCTGCCTTTAGCGGCGGCCTGTTTACGTGAGCCTGGCCGTACCTTAATAATGACCACGCCCGCACACTCGCCAGAAAAACGCGCCAAGTTAACGGCGGCTGGCGCAGAGGTGCATGTGTTTGAGGCGGGGAGCGATGGGCGTCTTCCGCTGGGCGAATTGCTTGGCTGGCTGGCTGAAAACGAACAGGTCAACGAGCTGCTGGTGGAGACAGGTGCTACGCTCGCTGGTGCGCTGCTGGATGCCAGGTTGGTGGATGAGTTGCAGCTTTTTGTGGCACCCACGTTATTGGGGGGCGAGGCAAAACCGCTCTTTGCGCTACCAGGGCTTTCACAAATGGCGGATCAGCGGCGTTTAAGCATTCATGATATACGAGCGATAGGGCGAGATTGGCGTATTATTGCCTCGCCAGAGCCCGACTAGCGCAGGCGGCGATAGCAAGGTACTCTGTCGCAATTAACAGTGTCGCAATTAATCGTGTCGCAATTATCCGTATTGCAATTGGTTGTGTTGTAATTCAGTGCCGCTATCGGCTTTTGATGGTTGCCCGCTTATTGTTATCAATGTTGGCGGTACGATGGTTACGTAGTGCGCAGCCCCAGTGTTGCGCGGCATCGCATACGCTGCGAACTCATATTTAGGAGCTTCCATGGTGAATTCTTCCTCGGGGGGCTTAGCCTCTATTGCTGAACTGGTAGACGATATCCGCCAAGGCAAGATGGTCATCCTTATGGATGATGAGGGGCGCGAAAATGAAGGCGATATCATCATGGTGGCTGAAAAAGTGCAGGCCGAGCATATCAACTTTATGGCGCGGTTTGCCCGTGGCCTGATTTGTATGCCGATGACGCGCGAACGGTGCGAGCAGCTTAACCTGCCGTTGATGGTGCGCGACAATGGCTCAGGGTTTGGTACCAAGTTCACGCTCTCTATTGAAGCAACCCAAGGCGTGACCACGGGTATTTCTGCGGCAGACCGGGCGCGGACGGTTCAAGCGGCCTGTGCGCCTTATGCCAAACCGACCGACCTTGTTCAGCCGGGGCACATTTTTCCGTTAATGGCTGAGCCCGGCGGTGTGTTGCGTCGTGCAGGCCATACCGAGGCGGCCTGTGATCTGGCAGCGCTGGCGGGCTGTGACCCCAGCGGTGTAATTTGTGAAGTGATGAACGATGATGGCAGTATGGCGCGCCGCCCAGAGCTTGAGGCGTTTGCCCTACAGCATGGTATCAAAATCGGTACCATTGCCGACTTGATTCATTACCGTATTGTTCATGAGCAAACCATTGACCATGTTGAAACATCAATGGTCATGACGTCCCAGGGCGAGCTGGCGCTGCATGTTTTCCGTGATCGTATTCAGGGCGCACATCATTTGGCGCTGGTGAAAGGGCAGCCCACGCCAGAGCAGACCACGACCGTACGCGTTCATTTAGCCGATACGCTGCGTGACGTGCTTGGTTTGGCGAAAGATGATCAGGGGCGCTGGAACGCCCATCGCGCCCTGGAAGAGGTCGCGGGTTCTTCCGCCGGCGTACTGGTGCTTATTGATGATGGCCGCCCACATCAGGATTTGAAAGACCAGTTGGATGTGTTCTTGGATCGTGTGCGCACCCCGCGCACCAGTGAATCTGATGGCACAGGCAACTATTTAACGATTGGTACTGGCTCGCAGATTCTACGCCATCTAGGGGTAGGTAAGATGCGGCTACTAAGCTCACCGTGGAAATTTTCAGCGCTCTCGGGCTTCGACCTTGAAGTGGTCGAGCTTGTGGGGCCTGATGACATCACGTGTGAGCCAATTTCTCAGCAGGAATAAATTGATGCAATCCCTCTCTCAAGTAGAAGGCACGTTTGTCGACGTCGATGGTCGCTACGTTATTGTGGTTGGCCGGTTCAATCATCATGTGGTTGATAGCCTTGTGGAAGGCGCGATTGATAGTTTGACACGTCATGGCGTAGACGCCGAAAACATTCACCTTGTTCACGTGCCGGGCGCCTGGGAATTGCCGCTCGCTGTGAAGCGTGTTCTGAAGGTAATGAAACCTGATGCAGTGATTGCGCTGGGCGCGGTTATTCGTGGCGGTACGCCGCACTTTGAGTACGTGGCGGGCGGCTGTAATACGGCTATCAACCATTTACAGCTGGAGTTTGATACACCGGTTGCCAATGGCGTTTTAACCGTTGAGTCCATCGAACAGGCAATTGAGCGTGCGGGCACCAAGGCGGGTAATAAAGGAACGGAAGCTGCAATGGCGGCGATGGAGATGGTCTCACTGCTGCGCGCGTTACCGCCAGGAGAGTCACAATGAGCGAGCGCCGTGAGCGTAAGGCCTCTGCTGCCCAGCAGAGCCGCCATGCTGCCCGTGAGCTAGCCGTCCAGGGGCTTTACCAGTGGCAGATGACGGGTAAATCAATCACCTCCGTTGAAGCCGAGTTCCGCAGCCAGCTCGCCGATGACGACCTGGAAGACCATGAAAACTGGGTTAAGGTAATGGAGATTGCCGACAAGGCACTCTTTCATGAGCTTTTGCACAATACGGCACGCTATAAGACCGAGCTGGATCGCGAAATATCACCGTTGCTGGACCGCCGTCTGGAAGATCTGGATGCCGTCGAGCTGGCTATTCTACGCTTGGGCGCCTACGAGCTTTCTCGCCGTATGGAAGTACCGTATCGCGTGGTGATTAATGAAGGCGTTGAACTGGCTAAATCCTTTGGCGCAACCGACGGCCATAAATACGTAAACGGTATTCTCGACAAGCTGGCTAACCGCTTGCGAAGTGCCGAAGTCAGCGCCCGCCGCCTGTAACGGCGCGCCGTCTGGTACTGTGTTAAGGGGCCTTTGTGCTTGCTGAATTTGATTTGATTCGCCGTTATCTGATGCCGTCGCAAACGCCACTCCTGGCAGATGGTGTCGCACTGGGTGGTGGCGACGACGCTGCCCTGTTAGTGCCTAAAGCGGGTCATCAACTAGCGGTGAGCGTTGATACCTCTGTCGTTGATGTTCACTTCCCGCATGATGCGCCCGCCTTTGCGGTGGGGCATCGCTCGCTCGCCGTCGCATTAAGCGATTTGGCGGCCATGGGGGCAGACCCACGCTGGTGCTTTATGGCGCTCACGCTTGATCAGCGTACGTTTGCCAATGATCACGCGATTCATGCCTGGCTTGAAGCGTTCGCCAAGGGGTTTCATACGCTTTGTCAGCGTCAGGCCACCACCTTGGCCGGTGGCGATGTTACCTCAGGTGCGCTTACGATTGGCGTTACCGTGATGGGTGAGGCGCCGACGGGGCATGCCTTGACCCGCGCCGGGGCAACGCCTGGCGATATGATCGCCGTGACTGGCGCCTTGGGCGGCGGGGCGGGTGGGCTAGCCCTTTGGCAACGTGGCGAGCGTGATCTTCAACACCCCTTGCTGCGTCGTTATCTCCTGCCTGAACCACGTTTGGCCGCAGGTGTAGCGCTTCGAGGGCTAGCCTCCGCCGCTATTGATATTTCTGACGGACTGCTGGCGGACCTTGGTCATCTACGCAAGGCATCAGGTGTTGGGGCGACGCTCGATATGACATCGCTGCCGCTAGCTGAGGCGCTGGAAAGTAGTCTTGGCCGTGACGCTGCCTGCAACGCTGCGCTCTCAGGGGGGGACGATTATGAACTGTTGGTTACTCTGCCGGCTGAAAACGTTGCCAGTGCGCAGCGCGCGCTTGGCAAGCTGGGGCTACCCTTAACCGTGATTGGTCAATGCAGTGACACGTTGGGTGTAAAAGGGATTGCACCGAACCTGGGGACTGGCTGGCAGCATTTTAATGAGGGGGCGCCATGAACCGTGCACCACCAAGTGTGTGGCGTCGCCCAACGCATTTTTTTGCGTTTGGTTTAGGCAGTGGAACGGTGCCTTGGGCGCCAGGCACCTTTGGCACGCTGGCTGCTATTCCTTTCTACTGGATTATGGCGGAACTGCCCTTGGGCTGGTATTTGGGCATCGTGTTCGTGGCCTTTGTGGTTGGCGTTTGGCTCTGTGATAAAACATCGCACGATTTAGGGGTGCATGATCATTCCGGCATTGTTTGGGATGAGTTTGTCGGCTACTGGATCACCATGGCTGCCGTTCCCTTCTCCTGGGAGGCGGCGCTGTGGGGGTTTATTGTTTTTCGCATTTTTGATGTGTTTAAGCCTTGGCCTATCCGCTGGGCTGACCGACGAGTGGCTGGTGGCTTTGGTATCATGATTGATGATGTCATGGCAGGGATCTATGCCTGGAGTACCATGCACTTATGGTATTGGTTGCACTAAAACGCAACCGCAGGTGACACTGGGCAACACTCACTTCCTATTCGTGCGGTTGCTCAAGGAGATGGCATGCGCAAGGAACGCTTAATTGTCCCTATTTTGGCAGCACTAGCCGTTGTCTGGATGGCGGGACAGCTGCTATCCAGCGTGCTGTTTGAGCGTAGCCTCCGCCAAGCGCTGGAAGATCTGGAGGCACGGGGAGAGTGGCGCGTGTCTCGTGTTGAGAGCAGTCGGGGATGGTTAAGTTCTCAGGGCCGCCTTCTGCTTTCCCCCCTGCTGGGACGTCCCTGGCAATTGGAGCTTACTTACCGTGCACGTCACGGTATTTTAAGCACGGACGTTGAAGGTGCTTTTCTGCCACGATTGGATACGGCGTTACAGCGGGCGGTAGGGGAGGTGACTGCCACCTCCGCACCACGTTGGAAAGGCCGTTACCACACGCTTAGTGGGCATAGTGAGCTACAGCTGGCGTTGGCGCCATTTATTATTCAGCAAAGCGGGCGAGAGCTAGAGGTCCGTGGAGGGCGGCTGCGGTTGGAGGGCGTGTTTGGCGATTGGCGATTACGCGTTCGTATGGACCAGTTAGCGCTAACCGATGGCGCGGCACAGTTAACCCTGGGACCGCTGCTGCTTGAAAGCCGTTACACCTATATCGAAGATGCCCACCATTTCGCTCAGCGCGACCATCTGCATGTTGACGCCTTGTCACTTCACTACCCAGCCTATGACGTAAAACTGGCACCGCTGGATATACACAGCTACATGGTGCTGGATGAAAGTGAGTTGCGTCTCACTGGCGAACTCATTATGGGCGACGTTATGGTGCCTACGGAGGCACCCGATACGGCGCTGCTTAATGGGCATATTGTCATGGAGCTATCACGCCTTAACGCTGATGCGATACGTCAGGCTATCCGTCGGCTGCGCCAGGAAGCTGCTTGGGGAGATACCAGTTTGCCGATGGCCGAGGGGTTGTTATCCCGACTTGAACCTGACCTGCTGCAAATATTGAGTGACTCTCCGCGATTGGATGTTATCACCGTAGACGTGGATAGCCCGCTGTTGGGGATTCGCGTTGATGCTGATGGCGCGCTCTTCTTCGATGCTCGAAAGCTGGATCAGCTCAATGTCACTTTGCTTGATAAGCAGGAAGAGCGTGCCCGTTGGCTTGAACGCCTTGACGGCGATTTTATTTGGCATGATGCACCGACGGTGGTCGCCTTATGGCTGGGCTTGCCGTTAGGAACCCGTGAGCTGCAGTTTGACGTTATACGCGGGAATTGGCGTGTTAACGGTCGTCCCATGCCGGACCTCTGGTCGCAATAGACGGCGCCAAGGGTTGAAGTTTAAGCCTGTTGCCCGCATTCCATAAGCAATGCTAAGCGGTATATCCGCTAGTCACTGTTT
Organism: Halomonas sp. 111; assembly: GCF_052379685.1. Taxonomy (NCBI): domain Bacteria; kingdom Pseudomonadati; phylum Pseudomonadota; class Gammaproteobacteria; order Oceanospirillales; family Halomonadaceae; genus Halomonas; species Halomonas sp. 111. The sequence goes on along the minus strand of NZ_JBQSYV010000001.1, from coordinate 41,765 downwards.
ACCGGAGGGTATATGAGCGACCAGGAGTACGACCGCGATGACGACAATCTCGGCTGGCTGGGAGAAGATGTCCCGTCATCTGCTGAGACTGACCATATAGGTGAAGAAGAGCATCATCGCTCCGATGGCGAGCGGACAAACTCGTTGGTTCCTGCCAGTGATATGCTGCCTGAACGCATTTATTTACTGCCCATTCATAACCGCCCTTTTTTCCCCGCCCAGGTTCAGCCACTGGTCATTAATCGTGAACGCTGGGAAGAGACCATGCGTCGCGTAGGCAATACGCCCCATAAAACATTGGGCGTTGCCTTTGTGGGCGAGGGCGGTGTGGAGTCGTTAGGTCACGACGATTTTCCCGAGATTGGCACCGCCGTTAAAGTGCATAAACTAAAGGGCGAGGACCAGCAGATTCAGTTTATTGCCCAAGGTGTGCAGCGTTTTCAAATCAAGCGCTGGCTGTCTAAAGAGCCGCCGTATCTCGTTGAAGTTACCTATCCCAAAGAGCCTGTTGATGCGGAAAACGAGGAGACGCGTGCGTATGCCATGGCGATTATTAACGGCATCAAAGAGTTGCTGCCGATTAATCCGCTGTATGGCGAAGAGTTAAAGCACTATCTGAACCGCTTTAGCCCTCATCAGCCAGGCCCCCTTACCGATTTTGCCGCCGCGATTACGTCAGCCAAAGGCCCTGAGCTTCAGGATGTGCTGAATACGTTGCCGGTAGAAGAGCGGATGCACAAGGTGCTGCCACTGCTGCGTAAGGAAATTGAAGTCGCGCAACTGCAAAGCGAGATCAGTGAGCAGGTTAATGCGCAAATGCAGGATCGGCAGCGTGAATTCTTCCTGCGCGAGCAGTTAAAAGTCATTCAGCGTGAGCTGGGTATTTCCAAGGATGACCGCGAAAACGACGTTGATACCTTTAAAGGCCGTTTGGAGTCGCTGGTCGTTCCCGAGCGCGTCCAGAGCCGTATCGATGATGAGCTGAATAAGCTAAGCGTGCTGGAAACCGGGTCACCCGAGTACGGCACGACCCGCAACTACCTGGATTGGCTAACGTCATTGCCCTGGGGGGTCACCAGCCAGGATAAGCTTGATCTAAGCCATGCGCGTGAAGTGTTAAACCGCGATCACGATGGTTTGCAGGACGTGAAAGAACGTATTATCGAGTTCCTCGCGGAAGGCACATTTAAAGGCGATGTAGGCGGTTCCATCGTACTGCTGGTAGGCCCGCCAGGGGTCGGTAAGACGTCTATTGGCCGCTCTATCGCAGAGGCGCTGGGCCGCGAGTTTTATCGTTTTTCTGTCGGCGGAATGCGCGATGAAGCTGAGATTAAAGGCCATCGCCGTACCTACGTGGGCGCCATGCCTGGTAAGCTGGTGCAGGCATTTAAAGAAGTCGAAGTCGAGAATCCGGTGATTATGCTGGATGAAATCGACAAGCTGGGGCAGTCGTTCCAGGGGGACCCTGCCTCAGCGCTGCTTGAGGTGTTAGACCCTGAGCAGAATGTTGACTTCCTGGACCACTATCTGGATGTCCGGATGGACCTTTCCAAGGTGCTGTTTATCTGCACGGCTAACACGCTGGACTCGATCCCCGGCCCGCTTTTGGACCGCATGGAGCAAATTCGCCTTTCAGGTTATATCGCGGAAGAGAAGCAGGCGATTGCCAAGCACCACCTGTGGCCGAAGCTTCTTAAGCGCAATAACATGCCTAAAAAGCGTATCAACTTAACCGAGGCGGCGTTAAAGCAGGTTATTGAAGGCTACGCCCGTGAGGCCGGCGTTCGGCAACTCGAAAAGCAGCTTCACCGTATTGTACGTAAAGCGGCGGTCAAGCTCCTGGAAGAGGAGATCGAAACCGTCAAGATTTCGGTCAACAACCTGGAGGAGTTTTTGGGAGCGCCTCTTTTCCGTAAGGAAAAAGCCCTCAAAGGCGAAGGCGTGGTGACAGGGCTTGCCTGGACATCCATGGGGGGGGCAACCTTGCCTATTGAAGCGGGTAAAGTTCACGCGCTGGACCGGGGATTCAAGCTGACCGGTAAGCTTGGCGATGTCATGAAAGAGTCTGCCAACATTGCCTACAGCTACACCCTGGGCCACCTGCAGGAGTATGGCGCCGATACTGACTTCTTTGATTCAGCGTTTGTTCACCTGCATGTGCCCGAGGGCGCAACACCCAAGGATGGTCCTTCGGCGGGTGTCACCATGACCACCGCGCTACTCTCGCTCGCCAAGCATCAGCCCATTACGCGGCCACTGGCAATGACGGGAGAGCTCACCCTGACCGGTCAGGTGCTTCCTGTTGGCGGCATTCGTGAGAAAGTGATTGCTGCCCGGCGTAGCGACATTTTTGAGGTGATACTGCCCGAGGCCAACCGCCGCGATTACGAAGAACTCCCTGATTATCTTAAGAAAGGTATGACGATACACTTCGCTAACCGCTATAAAGACGTAGCTAACGTTGTCTTTAAGAATTGAAACATACGCCAGGGAAGGGCTGGGCGAGAGTAGATGATTTAAAACATATTTTCTTATCGAACATCGCGAAAAACCTCGTACTTCTAGTGCGAGGATGGATAGCGAGGGGCGCGAGAGCGTCCCTAGTCCGGCCTCGATTGTTGCTCAATATACTGTTTGACCATGCTCAGGGGGGCGCCTCCGACACTTCCCGCAAAGTAGCTTGGACTCCACAGCGAGTTCTTCCGGTAGGCGGGCTGCACCAGTTCAGGGTGTAGTAACTTCATCCGCCGGCTGGATACCCCCTTCAAACTATTCACCAGCTTGGATACCGCCACTTTGGGTGGAAAGTTGACAAGCAAATGGACGTGATCGGTTTCACCGTTGAACTCCTGTAGCTCCGCCTCGAAGTCCCGACACACTCGGTCGAAAAGCAATTCGAGGGAGTTGAGATGCGCGCCGGTGAACACCTTGCCCCGATACTTGGTGACAAAGACCAAATGGGCATGGAGTTTAAAAACGCAGTTTCTTCCTGTTCTGATAGCTTGTTTGGTTTCCATAGACCAAGTATATTCGAAGCCATGAAGCAGACCAAGACCCTCAAGGTTCGAGTGAAGGACAAACACGCCGCCGAGCTTAACCGCATGGCCCGCAGCGTGAATTTTGTTTGGAACTACCTCAACGAACTGTCTTCTCGAGCCATTCGGGAGAAAGGTCTGTTTCTGTCTGCCTACGACATGCATCCCTATACCAAGGGTGCTGGCAAGGACCTCGGCCTGCACAGCCAAACGCTGCAATGCATCGCTGCTGAATACGTTGCCCGCCGCAAGCAGTTCAAAAAGCCCCGCCTGAATTGGCGCAAGTCCGGCGGTGTACGCCGCTCACTTGGCTGGATTCCGGTCAATACCGGCGCGGCCAAGTGGAAGAACGGGCAGGTATTTCACAACGGCACCTACTTCAAGGTGTGGGATAGCTACGGCCTGTCGACATACAAGTTCCGTGCCGGCAGTTTCAACGAAGATAGCCGGGGCCGGTGGTATTTCAATGTTGCGGTCGAGGTGGACGTGCAGCCAACGCTTGGGCAGGGCGCCGTTGGCATCGACCTTGGGCTCAAGGATGTGGCCACCTGTAGCGATGGAGGAAGGCTGGAAAATAGCCGCTTCTACCGCCGCATGGAAGACCAGTTGGCGACAGCCCAACGTGCGCGTAACAAGCGGCGGGTAAAGGCTATTCACGCCAAGATCAAGAACCGTCGCCAGGACGCGCAGCACAAGTTTTCCCGGAAACTCGTCAACCAGTACGGCGAAATCGTCGTGGGCGATGTTTCCTCAACCAAGCTCGCGAAGACCAAGATGGCCAAAAGCGTCTACGACGCTGGCTGGTCACAACTGAAAACGATGCTGGAATATAAATGCGCTCACGCAGGCATCGTCTTCAAGGTCGTTCGCGAAACCAACACCACCCGCGCCTGTTCGTCGTGCGGCTCGCTTAGCGGGCCGCAGGGCGTCAACGGGTTGCGAGTAAGGGTCTGGGAGTGCGTGGAGTGTGGTGTACTCCACGACCGGGACGTGAATGCGGCCCGGAATATCCTCAGCCTCGGGGCAGGACGTTGCCCTCAAGAAGTTGGAATCCCCGTCCTTTAGGGCGGGGAGGACGTCAATCTACGCAATGTACTCAACGGCTTAGCGGGTGCGCGCCACCTGACCTTTCAGATTGCGGCAGGGAACCTGGCGGCCAGCAACAAGCAAACTAGCCACGATGAGCTCGGGGAGCTGCTCTACTCACTGGATACCATGCGCTTTAGTTTGGCCAGTATCGTCACTGATCTGGATAGCCGAGTGTCGATCGTGACCCCGGCCGTTAGGCAGATTGCTGCTGAAAACGAAGAGCTTTCATCACGGACCGAGCAGCAAGCATCATCGCTTCAGCAAACCGCTGCCAGCATGGAAGAGATGACCTCCACCGTGCAGCAGAATACTGAAAACGCGCGTCAGGCAACCGAGCTTGCCATGCAAAATGCCGACAGCACACGCGATACCGGCAAACAGATGGAAGCCCTGGTTGAGCGTATGCAGCGCATTGCCCAAAGCGCAGAAAAAATGACCGAAATGATCAGCGTGATTGATGGCATTGCGTTTCAGACCAACATACTGGCGCTCAATGCCTCTGTCGAAGCGGCCCGCGCGGGCGATCATGGCCGCGGCTTTGCCGTTGTCGCTAGCGAAGTGCGTAATCTAGCGGGGCGGAGCGCGACGGCCTCCCAGGAGATCCGCAAGATGATCGACAGTACTACTCAAGAGGTCAGTGGCGGGCGGAGTGCTGTAGAGCAGGCAGAGCGCGCCATTGAAAATGTGATGCAGCAGGTAAACCGTGTCAGCGTGTTAATGGAATCCATTAGTGCAGCCTCTAATGAGCAGAGCAGCGGTATCGGACAAATTAATTCAGCCGTTGCTGAAATGGACCATGTGACACAGCAAAATGCATCAAAAGTGCAGTCAATCGCGGCGTCAGCCGACAATCTGGCGCTAGAGGCCTTTGAGCTGGCCAACGTGGTCGATGCGTTCCGGTTAAAAGGTTTTCAAGAAGAGAGTGCCAAAGCCGCCCGCGATAAGCTTTCGTTTACGCATAAGGCTCAGCAGAAAACAACCAGGCAGCTGTCCGCCGCCAGTAATGCCGCGCCTAATAAACTCGCCGCCCAGCCTCAGCACGACCAGTGGGAAGAGTTTTAAGCATCTAACGCCTCAACACTCCCTTACGGGATAGATGCCACCCTCCAAGGTGGCATTTTAGAAACGCGTCAGCGGATAAATCTCGTCGGATACTACATCTGGTCTGTGAGCAGCGCTCATGCCACAATCATGGATGCTGGATTCACCTGCCCACCGCCGAGTTGGCAGCGGGCCAAAAAAAAGATGTAGAGGACACTATGCCTGAGTATCGCTCCCGTACGACCACCGCTGGCCGCAATATGGCTGGCGCCCGCGCTTTATGGCGCGCCACGGGTATGAAAGATGACGATTTTCACAAACCTATTATCGCGGTCGCCAACTCGTTTACCCAATTTGTCCCCGGTCACGTCCACCTGAAAGATATGGGCCAACTGGTGGCGCGTGAAATTGAGAAAGCCGGTGGCGTAGCCAAGGAATTCAACACTATTGCCGTCGATGACGGCATCGCGATGGGCCACGATGGCATGCTGTACTCGCTGCCCAGCCGCGACATTATCGCCGACAGCGTTGAGTACATGTGTAACGCGCACTGTGCCGATGCGTTGGTATGTATCTCCAACTGCGACAAGATTACCCCTGGCATGTTGATGGCTGCTATGCGCCTGAATATTCCGGTCGTCTTTGTCTCAGGCGGACCCATGGAAGCCGGCAAAACCAAGCTGTTAAATCATGGCCTGGATTTGGTAGACGCCATGGTAATGGCGGCTGACGACAGCGTGGATGATGAAACGCTGGCCGAAGTTGAGCGTAGCGCTTGTCCCACTTGCGGCAGCTGCTCAGGCATGTTTACCGCCAATTCAATGAACTGTCTGACCGAAGCGCTCGGCCTGGCGCTGCCGGGTAACGGCACTGTGCTGGCGACACACTCGGACCGTCGTCGTCTGTTTGAAAACGCGGGCCACAAGATTGTTGAGCTGGCTAAGCGTTACTACGAAGGCAATGAGGCGCACCTGCTGCCTCGCGCGATTGGCTCGAAAGCCGCTTTTCGTAACGCGATGACCCTGGATATCGCCATGGGCGGTTCCACCAATACCATTTTGCACCTGCTGGCGGCCGCGCAAGAAGCGGAAGTCGACTTCACCATGTCGGATATCGATCAGCTTTCCCGTGAAGTGCCTCAACTGTGTAAAGTGGCGCCCAACACCCAGAAGTACCACATTGAAGATGTGCACCGGGCGGGTGGCATCATGGCGATCCTGGGTGAGCTTGATCGCGCGGGCGTGCTGGATACCTCGGTGCCCACGGTTTACGGTGATAGTCTCAAGACCGCGCTGGACGAGTGGGACATCATGCGCTCACCCAGCCCGGAAGTGGTTGAGTTCTTTAAAGCAGGTCCTGGTGGAGTGCCCACCCAGACGGCCTTCTCGCAAAGCACGCGCTGGCCAAGCCTGGACGGTGACCGAGCGACTGGCTGTATCCGTAACCTGGAGCACGCGTTCTCAACCCAGGGCGGCTTGGCCGTGCTTTACGGCAACATCGCGCTGGACGGCTGTGTGGTCAAAACCGCCGGTGTTGATGATTCGATCCTACTGTTTGAAGGCACGGCCCACGTCGTGGAGTCCCAGGACCAGGCGGTCGCCAACGTACTGGATGGCAAGGTAAAAGAGGGTGATGTCGTGGTGATTCGCTACGAAGGCCCTAAAGGCGGTCCCGGCATGCAGGAAATGCTGTATCCAACCTCATACCTTAAATCCAAAGGGCTGGGCAAAGCCTGCGCGCTACTGACCGATGGTCGCTTCTCGGGGGGGACATCCGGTTTGTCCATTGGCCACGTATCGCCGGAAGCGGCAGCGGGCGGTGCAATCGGCCTGGTGGAGCAGGGCGATACCATCATCATTGATATCCCCAATCGCACGATTAACGTCAAGCTTTCCGATGCTGAGCTTACCGCTCGTCGCGAAGCGATGGATGCCAAAGGAAAAGAGGCTTGGAAACCGGTCGAGCAGCGCCCCCGCAAAGTGACGCCTGCGCTAAAGGCCTATGCACTGTTAGCGACGTCCGCTGACAAAGGAGCGGTGCGCGATCTTTCCAAGCTCGATTAAACGTTCGCAAGGAGCATTATGAAAGCAACGATCAATGTGGGCCTGGTAGGTTATGGGTTCGCGAGTAAAACGTTTCATGTACCGCTCATTCAGGCCACGGAAGGCCTGGATTTGGTCGCGGTGTCCTCAAGCGACGCCGCTAAGGTGCAGGCGGATTTGCCTGATGTAGAGGTCGAGAGTGAGGCGCGGGCATTATGCCAGCGTTACGATATTGACCTTATTGTGATTCCTACCCCCAACGATACCCACTTTCAGCTTGCCAAAATGGCACTTTCTGCGGGCAAGCACGTGGTGGTGGATAAACCGTTTACCGTGACGCTGTCAGAAGCCAAGCAGTTAAAATCGCTGGCCGTGGTGAAAGAGCGTTTGATCTCGGTGTTTCATAATCGCCGTTGGGATAGCGATTTTTTAACGGTTAAGGCTTTGCTTGAGACAGGCACGCTAGGACGTGTGACCGGTTTCGAGTCGCGCTTTGATAGGTTCAAACCAGAAGTACGTGACCGCTGGCGCGAGAAAGCCACGGCGGGTGGCGGTCTCTGGTTTGACCTAGGGCCACACCTGCTAGATCAGGCATGTGAGCTGTTCGGGATGCCCAACGCCATTTTGCTGGAGCTGGGTACTCGCCGCGAGGGCGCGCAAGCCGATGACGATTTTCTCGCGCTACTGGCCTACGATGACCGGCGTGTTCAGTTAAGTGCCAGTGCGCTAGTGGCCGAAGCGACACCACGTTTTCGGATACATGGCACGCAAGGCAGCTATATAAAATACGGTCTGGACCCTCAAGAAGATCGCCTGAAAGCAGGGGAGGTGCCTGCTGTTAATTGGGGAGAAGATACCCCAGGCACGTTGACGCTACGCGATGGGGAGGATGAAAAGGCATCACTGACAAGCCATGAGCATCCTACTCAGCCGGGTAACTACCTGGCCTATTACCAAGGAATCGTCGAGGCTCTTCAAGGCCGTGCTGCGCTACCGGTAGATATCGAAGCCGCGCTACGCTCGATGACGCTTTTGGAAGCGGGGCAGGATAGCTACCGCCAACGCCGCTGGATAGCGCTTAAACCCCACTTTTAACCCAACACGAAGATCGGCACCCTCTTCACGCGGGTGCCTTATTTGCTCGTTCCTCGCAAAACGTTACCACGCGCTACAATTCTCGCTAGGTCCGTAAGTAGCGCAAATTTGTAGCGCGTGGTAAGCGCAGCGCACCCGCGGGAGCAACGCGAAGCGTTGCCGGGGTTGGGTGGCGGGGTGCAATAGCATAGACATAAGCACGGTGGCGCAGCCAAGGCGGCTTGCGCCGCCACCCGCGGGTGCCTTATTTACTCGTTCCCCGCAAAACGTTACCACGCGCTACGATTCTCGCTGGATTCGAAAATAGCGCAAATTCGTAGCGCGTGGTAAGCGCAGCGCACCCGCGAGAGCAACGCGAAGCGTTGCCGGGGTTGGGTGGCGGGGTGCAATAGCATAGACATAAGCACGGTGGCACAGCCAAGGCGGCTTGCGCCGCCACCCGCGGGTGCCTTATTTACTCGTTCCTCGCAAAACGTTACCACGCGCTACAATTCTTGCTGGATCCAAAAATAGCGCAAATTCGTAGCGCGTGGTAAGCGCAGCGCATCCGCGAGAGCAACGCGAAGCGTTGCCGGGATTGGGTGGCGGGGTGCAATAGCATAGACATAAACACGGTGGCACAAGCCAAGGCGGCTTGCGCCGCCACTCGCGGGTGCCTTATTTGCTCGTTTCTCGCAAAACGTTACCACGCGCTACGATTCTTGCTGGATTCGAACATAGCGCAAATTTGTAGCGCGTGGTAAGCGCAGCGTACCCGCGGGAGCAACGCGAAGCGTTGCCGGGTGATGAGGTACAAAAGCATAAGCACGGAGGCACAGCCAAGGCGGCTTGGCGCCGCCACTCGCGGGTGCCTTATTTGCTCGTTCCTCGCAAAACGTTACCACGCGCTACGGTTTTTGCGGGATTCGAAAATAGCGCAAATTTGTAGCGCGTATAAGCGCAGCGCACCCGCGGGAGCAACGCGAAGCGTTGCCGGGGTTGGGTGGCGCGGCCAAGGAGGCTTGCGCCGCCACTCGCGGGTGCCTTATTTGCTCGTTCCTTGCAAAATGTTACCACGCGCTACGGTTTTTGCTGGATTCGAAAAGCGGGGCCGGCATTACCTCACAACAAATCAGCAGCGTCCTGACGCTTCTCGTCACGTAATTTATCGCGGGCGATATACAGGGCTGCTATGGCACGGGCTTCATGAAAATCGTCGCGTAGCAAAAGGGCAGGTAGCTCTTCGATGGGGTGGGTCTCGACAATAAGCGGCTCTGGCTCATCGCCCGGCAGCCGTTTGGCATACAGGTCGGTTGCGATTAATACCTGCATGCGATGGCGCATATAGTTGGGGGCCAGTGAAAGCTCAACTAAAGGCTCGATGCAGTGAGCGCCAAAGCCGCACTCTTCCATCAATTCACGGTTAGCCGCGGTAATAACATCCTCGCCCGGGTCCACCAATCCTTTGGGAAGCGTTAATACGTAGTCTTCAAAACCTGCCGCGTACTCGCGTATCAGCAACACATGGTCAGGGTCAGGCATGGCCACAATCATTACCGCACCACGGTCGGCGCCGGTTAAACGCTCAAACTGGCGCTCCTCGCCGTTCGAGAAGCGTAAATCCAGCGACTCAATATGAAACAAGCGGCTTTTGGCTACGCTCTCACGGGCCAGTATCTGCGGCTTGCGCAGGTAGCCGGTGGGAGAATCAGATGCTGACATAAGGGCCTCCATGGCTGCTAAATAAGGGTTAGGCTACAATAGCACGCTTACTCTTTTAGACTGGAGCGGCAATGATTGATTGGCGCGAAATTGATACCGTGCTGTTGGATATGGACGGTACGCTGCTGGACCTACACTTTGACAGCCACTTCTGGTTGGAGCATCTCCCGCGCCGTTATAGAGAGCTTCATCAGCTTGATGAAGCATCTCAAAATGCACTCCAGCAGCGCATTATGGGCGAGCAGGGCACGCTAAACTGGTACAGCCTGGCGTACTGGAGCCGAGAGCTGAATGTCGACGTTGTTGCGCTCAAGCGGGAAGTGCAGCATTTAATTGGTCTACGTAGCGATGCACTCGACTTCTTAGCGTGGCTAAAGCAGGCCCATCCCCGAGTGATATTGGCCACCAACGCTGATAGAGCCAGCCTATCGCTTAAATTGCCGTTAACAGGGTTGGAAAACTACCTGGATGCCATCATCTCCTCTGAAGATGTAGGGGCAGCGAAAGAGGAGCAGGCATTTTGGTTTGCACTGCAAGACATCGAACCTTTTGACCCGGCCCGTACCCTGTTTATAGACGATAACTCCCGCGTGCTGGAAAGCGCCCGCGAATTTGGCATCCGGCATTTGCTGGGTATTAAACAGCCAGACAGCCAGCGCCCAGAAAAAGAGCTGCAGGAGTTTATCGCTCTGGACCGATTTGCCCAACTGCTGCCAGAAAACGTACCGGGGTAGCAAGGAGAGCGTTAATGAGCGACACCGTTCGCTTGGATAAGTGGTTATGGGCAGCGCGGTTTTTTAAAACCCGTGCGCTCGCTAAAAAAGCCATTGAAGGTGGCAAGGTGCATTATGACGGTGCGCGTGTCAAAACCAGTAAAAATGTCGAGCTGGGGGCGCTTATCCGCGTGCCTCAGGGATGGGATATTTACGAGGTCAAAGTAACCGAGCTTTCTGACCAGCGTCGCGGTGCGCCTGAGGCCCGAAAACTCTATGCAGAGACCACCGAAAGTGCCGAGCGCCGTGCCCGTGAGACCGAAGCCCGCAGGCTTACTAATCAAGCCATGCAGCACCCCCTCAAACGGCCTGATAAAAAGCAGCGCCGCGATATACAGCGCTTTCAGCGTCAGCCCAGCGAGTAGCCGACGTTTCCTGCCTGGGGCTGCCTTCACCGTTAAGGCAGGCTAGCCCGCCAAGCGCCTACTTTAAGTACCCTTTTACTGCAGGACCTTGTTATGTCTGATCAAATTCAGCGGTTTATGTTTGACCAAACCAACGTGCGTGGCGAAATCGTAACGCTAGCCACTGCCTACCACGAAGTGCTCACGCGCCACGCGTATCCGCCCGCCGTCAATGAGCTGTTGGGGGAACTGCTGGCCGCTGTCGCGCTACTAACCGATACCATTAAGTTGGACGGCACCTTGAGTATTGAAGTGCGTGGCCAGGGCGTGCTGTCGCTGCTAATGGCGGAGTCCAACCCCGGCGGCGAGCTACGTGCGATTGCGCGTGTGGCACAAGACAGCCACTTGCCCAGCGAGCGAGCAGACTTTCGTGAATTGGTCGGAGAAGGTCAAATTGTCATTACGCTCGACCCGCGTGAAGGCAAGCGCTACCAAGGCATTGTCGCGCTGGATCACGAAACGCTCAGTGGCTGTCTGGAAGCCTATTTTGGAAAATCCGAACAGTTGCCTACGCGCTTGTGGTTAGCGGCAGATGGCGAGCGTGCTGGTGGCCTATTGCTGCAGCGCCTGCCTGATGCCTCGCAAAATCAGGATGTCGATGCGTGGGAGCGCAGCGTCGCGTTGGCCGATACGATCAAGCCTGAGGAGCTTTTGGGGTTAGAGCAGCGCGAAGTGCTTTATCGCCTTTATCATGAAGAGACGGTTCGGGTCTTTGATCCTAAAGCCCTGCGTTTTGGCTGTACCTGTTCGCGGGAGCGAATGGCGGGAGGATTGATCACGTTAGGCGCTGCTGAACTGCGCGATATTGTGCGTGAAAAAGGCGCTATTGATACGCAATGCCACTTCTGTCACACGAAATATCACTACACTGCGGCTGATGTTGAGACATTATTGGAGAACCCGGATGCACCATCGCCGGTTATTCACTGATTATGTAGTCGTTTATCAAGGCGCTGATTAACGGGGTGTGCTCGCAAAAGGGCAGTAGCGACAACGGTTGTAGCGATTTCACCCTGAAAATAGTTGAAAACTTACTGCGCTGCAATAAGAAATATTGTGTATTTGTAGTAGTTTAACTACAAAATATTTGCTCAAAGCCCCCGTTTCCCGGGGGCTTTCTTTTTGCAATAATGCGCCTGACTTCAGCACACCCAGCGCAATGTAATGTTGTTGGGATGACCTTTTTTTGGTGGCGTTAACAGCGCCCGGTAACGAGAGAATGGCCGCAAGGCCCAGGAATCAAAATGACCACGACTCAAGCCGCTCCCCAAGCCCACGTGAATCTTAGCAGCGCCGAATTAATCGAGCGCGCCGTGGCCCGTGGTGAAGGCCGCCTGTCGGCAGATGGCGCTCTGGCCATCAATACTGGCGTACGTACGGGGCGTTCGCCAGCTGACCGCTTTATTGTCGATGAACCGTCGACGCGTGACAGTATTGATTGGGGCAGCGTCAACCGCCCGTTTGATGCCGCTAAATTCGACGCTTTGTGGGCGCGGGTTGAAGAGTATCTAAGCCGTCGTGAGTATTTTGTATCTGAGCTGCATGTGGGTAGTGATTCCACCCACTATCTGCCGGTCCGCGCGACCACTGAAACCGCTTGGCAGAATCTTTTCGGCCGCACCATGTTTGTACGTCCGAGCGCTTACAACCCGGCGGGTAAAGATGAGTGGGTCATTCTCAACGCGGCAAATTTTGAGTGCGAGCCGAGCCGTGATGGCACCAACTCTGACGGCTGCGTAATTATCAATTTCGCCGAGAAAAAAGTGCTGATCGCCGGTATGCGCTACGCAGGCGAAATGAAAAAAGCCATGTTCTCGGTACAGAACTTCCTGCTGCCAGCGTCTGACGTGCTGCCGATGCACTGCTCGGCCAACGTGGGTGAAGATGGTGAAACTTGCCTGTTCTTCGGTCTTTCTGGTACGGGTAAAACCACGCTTTCCGCTGACCCGGCACGTTACCTGATCGGTGATGACGAGCACGCCTGGGGCGACGGTATCGTCTTCAACATGGAAGGTGGTTGCTACGCCAAATGTATCGACCTTTCCGAGAAAAACGAGCCGGTTATCTGGAACGCGATTAAGTTCGGCACGGTGCTTGAAAACGTGGTGCTCAATGACCGCCTCGAGCCTGACTACGCCGACGACAGCCTGACGCAGAACTCGCGTGCCGCGTATCCGCTTGAGCATATTGAAAAGCGCGTGCCGGAAAACCTGGCGGGCGAGCCCAATGCCATCGTCTTTTTGACCTGCGATATGTCAGGCGTATTGCCGCCGGTGTCAGTGCTTTCCAAAGAAGCCGCGGCTTACCACTTCCTTTCCGGTTACACCGCAAAGGTTGGCTCTACCGAAATGGGCTCTTCAGAAGGCTTGGCCGCTACGTTCTCTACCTGCTTTGGTGCCCCGTTCTTCCCGCGCCCGGCGCGTGAGTACGCGGATCTTCTGATCAAACGTGTTGATAAGAAAGACGCTCAGGTTTACCTGGTCAATACCGGCTGGACGGGCGGCGCGTTTGGGGAAGGCGGTTCACGCTTCTCTATCCCGACGACGCGCGCGATTATCAGTGCGATTCAGTCAGGCGTGTTGCGCGATGTAGAAACGCGCCATATCGAAGGCTTGAACCTTGACGTGCCGGTTGCCGTGCCAGGCGTTGATTCCAGCCTGCTTGACCCGCGTGATACTTGGCAAGACCGCGCTGCCTACGACCAGCACCTGAAAGAGCTAGCGACTAAATTCGTGGATAACTTCAAGAAGTTTGAAGGGGTGAGCGAAGCGATCCTCAAGGCAGGCCCGCAGTTGGGTTGATATTGAGTAGTGGCGAGCAAAGCACGCCAAGCCAGAAGGCCGCCCACGGGCGGCCTTCTGCTATTTGCATGGTTGAAGGTTCAGTTGAGGCCTGCGCGTCGCGTGCAGATAAAGCGGTAGTAGGCTGATTGTGATACCTTGTCAGCACTAAAAAATGCTGCATGAGTTAGTTGCAATTTATGGATGTCAATCAGCGAATTATTTCCCGCTTAGCCGACGAGCTAGGCGTGCGTACCCAGCAAGTAGCGGCTACGGTAGAGCTGTTGGATGGCGGTGCCACCGTGCCGTTTATTGCCCGTTACCGTAAAGAAATTACCGGGGCATTAGATGATACCCAACTGCGTCAGTTGGATGAGCGGTTGCGCTATCTGCGCGAGCTTGAAGAGCGCCGTGCCGCTGTCCTGGAAGCCATTGATGAGCAGGGCAAGTTGGATGCATCGCTCAAGGCGAGCATAGACGCGGCAGAAACCAAGCAACGCCTTGAAGATCTCTATTTACCCTTTAAGAAAAAACGCCGCACAAAGGCACAAATCGCGCGTGAAGCGGGGCTTGAGCCGTTGGCGGATGCGCTGCTGGCGAATCCCGCGCTTGACCCTGAAGCGGAAGCAGCCGGCTACCTGCGACCGGCAGAGGGTGATATTCCCGCCGTTGAAGATGCCAAAGCGGCGCTGGACGGCGCTAAACAAATCCTGATGGAGCGCTTTGCCGAAGACCCCGAGCTAATCGGTCGGTTGCGCGAGCGCCTCTGGCAAGAGGGTGAGCTGAGTGCCCGTGTGCTGGAGGGCAAGCAGCAAGAAGGCGCTAAGTTTGCGGATTACTTTGAGCACGATGAAAAGCTTGCCAAAGTGCCTTCACACCGTGCGCTTGCCATGTTCCGTGGCCGCAATGAAGGCGTGCTGAGCCTCGCTATTCGCTTGTCTGGTGAAGATGATGCGCCTATTCATCCCGCCCAGGTGGCCATTGCCAAACAGGTGGGCATTAGCGATGAGGGCCGCGCTGCTGATAAATGGTTGGGCGAGGTGGTCCGTTGGACATGGCGAGTGAAACTCTACACAGCGCTGGAAACCGAGCTGCTGGGGCGTTTGCGCGAGCAGGCTGAGCAAACTGCCATCGAAGTATTTGCCGCCAATCTGAAAGACCTGCTGTTGGCCGCACCCGCTGGGCAAAAAATCACCCTGGCGCTTGATCCAGGTTTGCGTACCGGTTGCAAGGTGGCGGTCATTGACGCAACCGGGCAGTTTATCGACCAGGCGACTATTTACCCGCATGCGCCACAAAACCGCTGGGATGAGTCGCTCAACGTGCTGGCTAAGCTCGTTAAGCAGCATGGCGTTCAACTGGTTGCTGTTGGGAACGGCACCGCCAGCCGTGAAACCGACAAGCTGGCAGGGGAGCTACTGAAAGCACTGGCGCCTGAGTATCGGGTCAGCAAAGTGATGGTATCGGAAGCCGGGGCGTCTGTTTACTCCGCTTCGGAATATGCTTCTCGTGAGCTGCCGGATCTTGATGTAACAATACGCGGCGCGGTGTCGATTGCTCGCCGTTTGCAAGACCCGCTGGCTGAGCTGGTTAAAATTGAGCCCAAGTCGATTGGCGTAGGCCAGTATCAGCATGACGTTTCTCAGGTACAGCTATCGCGTAGCCTAGAGGCTGTCATTGAAGATTGTGTTAATGCCGTGGGGGTTGACCTTAACACGGCGTCAAGCGCGTTGCTCTCACGAGTGGCAGGCCTAAGTGCTGCGATAGCTGAGAATATCGTGGCCCAGCGTAACAGCCTTGGTGCGTTTAAAAGCCGTAAAGCACTGCTGGACGTTAGCCGCCTGGGCCCCAAAACCTTTGAGCAGTGCGCAGGTTTTTTGCGCATCAGCAATGCGGATAACCCGTTGGATGCAAGTGCCGTTCACCCGGAAGCCTATACCCTGGTCGAGCGCATCGCTAAACAGAGTGGCCGTGATGTTAAAGGCTTGATTGGCGATAGCGCTGCGCTGAAAGCGTTAAAGCCCGCTGATTTTGCCGATGAGCGCTTTGGTGTGCCCACGGTCAGCGACATTCTGAGCGAGCTTGATAAGCCGGGGCGTGACCCACGGCCTGAATTTAAAGCTGCAGAATTCCGCGAGGGCGTGGAAACGCTCAAGGATTTGAAGTTGGGCATGGTGCTGGAGGGTACCGTGACGAACGTAACGCCCTTTGGTGCGTTTGTAGATATTGGCGTCCATCAGGATGGTCTGGTACATATCTCTGCACTGTCTGATCGCTTTATTGACGACCCACGTAGCGTAGTTAAAGCGGGTGATATTGTGTCGGTAAAAGTGATGAGCGTGGATATTGCACGTAAGCGGGTGGGGCTTTCCATGCGCCTGAATGATGAGCCGGAACGCGAGCAAGAGCGCGCGTCATCAGCCGTTAATAAAGGGTCGCAAAAGTCACCACGTAGCCAACGACCTGCCAGTAAGAGCACGGAAACTTCGGCGCCAATGGGGGCGCTGGGGGCGGCATTGCTGAAAGCCAAGCAGGGCAAGTAGACGCATACGTTGAACGCTTATGTAACTTGAAGGCTTGCGTGGCTTGAAAATACATGTCTTGAAAATATTAGGGCTGCCGCCATATCCTGCCTTTTATGATTGATGGATATGCTGGCGATGCCACCTGATTTCACCAGGGCTCGTCCAAAACGAGCCTTACTGACAAGGAGTGTTCACCTTGCCTGAACCACTCACTGTGCCATCTTCGCTGACCTCCCAGGTTGAGCGATTGTTACCCAGCGCGCGCTTGGGCCGCATGGGACGCTTACGCCGCGGGCTGGAAAAAGAAGGACTGCGGGTTGATGCAAACGGCCATATTGCGCAAACCCCGCACCCAAGTGCTTTGGGTTCCAAGCTAACGCACCCGCATATCACCACTGATTATTCAGAAGCGTTGATTGAATACATTACCCCGGTGTATTCGCAGCCGCGTGAAGCCTTGGCTTTTTTATCGGATCTGCACACCTTTACCTATCAGCACCTTGACCAGGAGTGGGTCTGGCCGGGGAGTATGCCGTCACGGCTTTCAGGTAATGCCAGCGTGCCCATTGCGGATTACGGCTCTTCCAACGTTGGCACCATGAAGCACGTCTACCGTAAAGGGCTGGACGTACGTTATGGGCGGATCATGCAGGCAATTGCTGGCGTACACTACAACGTCTCGTTACCTGATGATATGTGGCACGCGCTGCGCGAGCTGGAAGGTGCGAATAATATCCCGTTTAACGACTATCGTTCGACGCGCTATTTTGGCCTTATCCGTAATTTTCGACGTCATAGCTGGCTGCTGCTTTATCTGTTTGGCGCTTCGCCTGCGGTAGATAAAAGCTTTTTGCCTAACGGCAACGTGCCTGAAAAGTTGAAGCCACTCAACGACGATACGTTTTATGCACCGTTCGCTACAACGCTGCGTATGTCGGATCTAGGCTATCAAAACAAGGTCCAGGCTCAGCTTAAAATCTGCTTTAACTCGCTATCCAACTATGTGAACACGTTGCGCCATGCGATCTCAACGCCGTGGCCGGATTACGAAAAACTCGGCGTTAATGTAGAGGGTAACTGGCAGCAGTTGAATGCCAATATTCTCCAGATAGAGAACGAGTACTACAGCGATATTCGTCCCAAGCGCGTCGCCAAGCATAACGAAACGCCTAGCCAAGCGCTTGAAGCGCGCGGTGTTGAGTATATTGAAGTGCGCTGCTTGGACCTGAATCCCTTTGACCCGCTGGGTGTCACCGAGACGCAGATGCGCTTTGTCGACACCTTCCTGATGTGGTGTTTACTCAGCGATAGCCCGTGGATTTCTGATGATGAGTGCGACCGCCTGGACGACAACCGTCGTTGGGTGGTGGAGCGCGGCCGTGACCCAGAATTAACGCTGATTCGTAATGGCCAGACCACCTCGGTTAGTGAGTGGGGCGAGCAGATTTTTGCAGAATTACACGAAGTCGCCCGCCTGCTGGATGCTGTGGAAGACGATGCGCCTCACGCGGCAGCACTCAATGAGCTGGCCCCGCGTTTGCAAGATCCTTCTCTGACGCCCTCGGCTCAGCTGTTGGCGCTTATGAAAGAGGGCAATGGTTCGTTAAGTGATACGCTGCTTGGGCTGGCCAAGGAGCAGAGCGAAAAGCTTAAAAACACACCCATGCTGCGCTCACGCGAAGCCTTGCTTGACCAGTTGATTGAGACCTCGCATCAGCAGCAGAAAGATATAGAAGCGGCAGACCAGGAGAGTTTTGCTGACTTCCTCGATACGTACTTTACCAAAGCGCGTGAATCGCGCGCGTTGTCTGCGTTACTACTTGAGGAGAGGCAATGAAGCCCACAGCACTTCGCCCCGTGGCCCTTGCAGGCTTGGCATTTTGTGTCTTGATGATGGCCGTCGCGCTTGGCCTTGAGCATATTGTGGGTCTTGAACCCTGCCCGTTGTGCATTTTTCAGCGCGTAGCGGTCATTGCTGCAGGCGTGATCTTTGCGGTTGCGGCTATCCACAACCCAAGCGGCTGTGTGGGGAAAGGCATTTACGGTGTGTTGGGGGTGATAGCGGTAGCCACCGGCGCGTTTATTGCCGGTCGCCATGTGTGGCTGCAAACCCTCCCGGCTGACGAGGTACCGTCCTGTGGCCCAGGTCTTGGCTACATGATGGATATCCTGCCCATGCAGGATGTCGTTGCCATGGTGTTGACTGGCTCTGGAGAGTGCGCCGAGATTGACGTTACCTTTATGGGGGCTTCTCTGCCTGCCTGGACATTCCTCGGCTTTGTTATCCTGGCGCTTGTACCTCTGCGGATATTGTGGCTAGCTATCAAGCGATAGATGGCTGTTTGTGCGGCCAGCGTTTTGGCTGGCCGTTAGCATCAAGGAAACGGCCCCTAACAGAATTGACAGAGAAGGGTGGAAAAGCGAGTCTTGCTCTGTTGTAGGTGGCTATTAGCAAGGAGAAGCCCATGCTCGAAGATTGCAAAAACGCCCAAGAGCGCTGGGGAGGCGTTCATGGCTTGATTGACCGCTGGCTGGAGCAGCGCCGCACGCTTTTGGCGAGTTTTATCGAGCTAAAGGAAGCCTGTGACACTGAACTAGAAGCCGTTAGCAAAGAGCGCATTGATACCTTTAGCCAAATGCTCATGGATTATATTAGCGCGGGGCATTTTGAGATTTACCCCCAGCTCGCGGAAGAAGCGAAAGCTTTTGATGATGAGAGCGCGCTGCACATCGCATCACGGCTGCTGGAACGCCTTGAGATGTCTACGCAAATGGTGCTTGAGTTCGACCAGGATTACGAGTCACCTGTGCGTTGCCAGCAGCATTTGGTGCGCCTACCCGCCTGGATTGACCGCTTGGCAAAAGGCCTCACTGAGCGTTTTGCGCTAGAAGATCAGCTCATTGCCCGCTTGCACGCCGCCAATACCCCCAGCTAAGCCTTTCCTCTTCATTGCTTGTTGTTGTGCGCCAGATAAAAGCACCCTTGAAGGTGCTTTTTGTCGCATTTTATTCCGGCTAATCTTCCCAGACGCCCTGGTTTAATGGGGCGATACTTGCTGCTTGGTTGAGGCTTCCTAATACTGTTTCTTTTTATGAAGGAGACGTTTACATAAGTTGATTTAGTAATAAATAAGCTATAGTTTGCCTGAAGTGTGGTTTAACTATTAATAAGATGAGGAAGAGTAGTATGCGACGTTTTTCCAAGCCTTGTTTAGCAGGTTTTTGCCTATCGGCGATCAGTATTGCCCTCGCGCCCACAGTGGCCGCATGTACCTCCCTTCTTTATAGCGACGCAAATGATAAATTTTATGCGGGCCGCACCATGGAACTGCCCATGGAGCTACCTTATAAAGTGTCCTACTTTCCAGCAGGCACTAGCTTTGGCTCGCAGGCTGATAAACATCACGTGCTGGACTTTACCGGCCAAAACGCCTTTGTTGCCGTTACGGTGCCGGACCCCGTATCAAAAGATTTAAAAGTAGCTGAAGGCGTTAACGACAAGGGATTGACGTTTGGCTTGCTGGCGTATGCCAGCACCGAAGGCCCCGCCGATATGGTTAACAATACGCAGGCGGTGCTGGCAGCTATCGACCTCGGCGCTTGGGCGCTTTCTCAGTTTTCTACCGTTGACGAAGTAAAGCAGGCGTTAGAAGAGCAACCTGTTATGGTGACGTCGCTACTGCCGATGGGCGTGCTGGATACGCCGTTTCACTACACGTTGCACGATGCCACGGGTAAATCCATCGTGATTGAGTTTGCCAATCACGAGCAGAATGTTATCGACAACCCGCTAGGGGTTATGACCAACGGGCCAGAATTTTCCTGGCACATGACCAACCTGAATAACTACACGTTTTTAAGTAACGTTGACCAATCAAAGCTTGAGCTGAGTGGGGTAAAACTTGCTCAGCCTGACTCAGGAATTGCGACGGCCGGGCTGCCTGCGTCGAATACTTCAGTTGGGCGCTTTGTGCGTGCTATTTACTACTCCCAGTTTGCTGAAAAAGCGGAAAATGCAGACAGCGCCATCACGACGCTTGCCCATGTCATGAATAACTTTGACC
Organism: Halomonas sp. 111; assembly: GCF_052379685.1. Classification (NCBI taxonomy): domain Bacteria; kingdom Pseudomonadati; phylum Pseudomonadota; class Gammaproteobacteria; order Oceanospirillales; family Halomonadaceae; genus Halomonas; species Halomonas sp. 111. The sequence continues at coordinate 21,216 of NZ_JBQSYV010000001.1, read as the reverse complement.
GGCCGCGCGGTATTACCATCGACAACCGATTCCGCGACTCGATTGAAAATATTGCTGCCCCCGGCGTTAACAATGACCGTGTCTATACCTCGGAGTACACCTCCTGGACGTCACTGATTGACCTTCAGCAGCGGACGCTTCACCTGCGCTCTTACGATAGCCTTAACTACATCCATTTCGATCTGGATGAGCTAACGGATATTGATGAGATCCGTCATGTTGAACTAAAGGACGTAGTTCATGGCCCGCAAGATGCCACGCTGGCCTTGAGTCAATAAGCTAGCGTTTACAGAGCTAGTGTTTATAAGAGAAAGGGGGCCGCTCAAACGGCCCCCTGTGTTCGCGCTACGGCTTGCGGCGGTGTAGTTTGCCACCCAGCACCAGCATGCAGGGCGTCAACAGCAGGGTGAGGGCAGTCGCGAAGGTAAGCCCGCCTGCAATAGCGCTCGACATCTGTGTCCACCACTGCGCTGAAGGGGCGTTGAACCCAAGTGACGGTGCGAACAGGTTGACGTTCATGCTCAGTACCATCGGCATCAAACCCAGTACCGTGGTGATTGCCGTTAACAGCACAGGGCGAAGCCGCAAACAGCCTGCTTCCAATGCGGCCTCGGCCGGTGCCATCCCTTCAAGACGTAGCTCATTATAGGTATCGATTAATACGATATTGTTATTCACCACGATACCGGCCAGCGCAATGACCCCCATACCGACCATCACAATGCCAAAGGCCTGACCCGTGATCAGCAGCCCTATCAATATTCCGGCTGTCGAGAAGACGATGGCCGAAAGCACTAGAATCGCTTGGTAGAAGCTGTTGAATTGAGTCACCAGGATCAGCGACATCAGCCCAATAGCGACAAAGAACGCACTGATCAAGAACTGCATCGCCTCCAGTTGGTCCTCCTGTTCACCGGCCACATTCACCATCAAATCATCGGGCAGCTTGTCTTGCGCTGCCTGGAACAGTGCCCTTAAACGTTCATCTGCCAGGTACCCCGGCGCCAAATCAGCTTCGACGGTAATGGCTCGGCGCCCATTAATACGATTAAGTGTGCCTACTTTAGGTGCCGGAGTAATCTCCACGAAGTGAGAAATAGGCACCTGCCCGCGCGGTGTGTTTATCGTCATGCGGCCGAGTTGGTCGAGTGAGCGCCAACCTTCCGGTAACCGAATTCGAATATCGACCTCATCACTAACGTCAGGCGGCCGGTAGCTGGCCACCTGTAAGCCGTTGGTAAGCAGTTGCACCGCACTGCCAATGGTTGTGATATCAGTGCCCATGCGCGCGGCCGCTTCCCGGTCAACATTGATCCGCCACTCCACGCCTGGCAGGCTACGGTTATCCTGAATGGCAACGAACCCCCCTAGCTCATGCATGATGGCTTGTAACTGGTCCACCCCTGCATCGGCAACGGCTGGATTCATGGCGCTGACTTCCAGAACGATAGGCTTTCCGCCTCCTGGCCCCATCTCCTGCTCCTGAAACTCCAAGCGAATACCGGGAATGTCGCTGGCGCGTTCGGCCATATCGGCCAAAATTTCTCGGGAAGGGCGGCGTTCATACCAATCAATAAACTGAAACTGGAGTACGCCGATAACATCGTTCCCCAGTTGCTCGTTGGGAACGGCAAACGAACGCGCATAGAGCGCCTGTACTTCGCTCATCCCTGATAGCCGTGCCTCCACGCGCTGAACAATGGCATCCGCCTCTAGAGCAGAAAAGTCGCCACGGGCGCGTACCAACACCTGGGCACTGTCCGGCTCAACGTTGGGGAAGAAGTCGACCCCGTGATTGAGGCGCCCGTAGGCTGTGTAAATTAATGCCAGCAGCAGCACGGCAATGATAAGTACCCAGCCAGGGCGAGCCAGCAGGCGGGAAAGTAAGCGCCGGTAGGCGCGGCCCAGCCGAGTGCTTTGGTCGGGGCGAACTCCGCCCTGCGCTGGCTTGGTGGCCGTGCGGGTAAACAGTCGCCCAAGCGTGGGTAAGAAAATCAGCGCCATGGCCAGCGACGCCAGTAAACAGAGAATAACGGTTGCAGGCAGATACTTCATAAACTGACCGACCATGCCGGGCCAAAACAGCAGGGGGATAAACACCGCAAGTGTCGTGGCGGTAGAGGCGATCACCGGCCAGCTCATACGTGAGGCAGCGTTCAGCCATGCCTGGTGGGGCGATTGCCCCTCGCGCAGATGACGATCTGCCAGCTCGCTCACCACAATCGCCCCATCTACCAGCATGCCCGCGACCAGAATCAAGGCGAAGAGCACCACAATGTTGAGCGTGAACCCAAACGCCCAGACCAGCAGAATACCGGTTAAAAAGGCGCCAGGAATAGTCAGGCCCACCAGAAGCGCCATGCGCAAACCCATCACGGCGACCACCACGATGAGGACCAGTACTACGGCGGTCAGCACGTTATTGAGAAGCTCTGAGAGCATATCCTCAACCGTGACCGATTGGTCGAGAATGGTGGTGATATTTAACTGCTCGGGCAGCAAATCACTTGCCTGGTCGAGTGTCTCGCGCACCGCAGCAATGGTGGCAATAATGTTGGCTCCAGCGCGTTTGGATATTTCCAATACTACGGCGGGCTGGTCATCAATACGGGCAAAGCCTGCGGGGTCTTTAAAGGTGGGGTGAATCCAGGCGACGTCGCCAAAGGTAACAACGCGGTCCTCATCCACCTTCACTGGCATGTTCATAACATCTTCAAGCGACTCGATAACGCCGGGCACCTTCAACGCTATACGGCCTGCGCCAGTATCCAGGCTGCCCGCCGCTACCAGCCGGTTGTTATTGGAGACGATGTTAAACAGCTCGTTAAAATCGATGCCGTAACTCTCCAGCACCAGTGGGTCGACCACGATCTCCAGCAAGTCCTCCTGTTCACCACCAATATCCACTTCCAGCACATCAGCGATGCCTTCAATCTCCTCCTTTAGGCGGCGCGCCACGGTAATCCGTTCTCGGGTATCCAGTTGCCCGGAAAGGCCAATACTGAGTACCGGAAACTCTGACACATTGACTTCCATAACCCGCGGTTCATCCGCTTCGGAAGGTAAGTCGCTGCGGGCGATATCAACGCGGTCACGAACGTCGGAAAGCGCCGTGTCAGGGTCAAAGCCTGGGTCAAACTCCAATGAAATAGAAGCGTGGCCTTCGTTGGATTGGGCAGTGAACTTTCGCAGTCCTGCAATGCCGCGCAGTTCCTGCTCCATAGGACGAATCAGCAGACGCTCGCCATCCTCCGGGCTCACGCCCTCCAGCGTTAGCGAAACGTAAATCAGCGGAATCGTAACGTCGGGGTTGGCTTCCTTGGGAATGACCTGCCAGGCAACCACGCCTGCCAGCAGCAGGCTAACCAGCAGAAACAGAGTGGTGCGCGTATGGTGAAGCGCGGCATCAATCAACTGGCGCATTAGCGGGCCTCGGATGCAGCGTCAACAGAAACAGGCTCGACAACCTCGCCTGCATTCACAAGGCCAGCGCCCAGCGTGATTAAGCGCACCTGATCGGGCAGCCCACTGACGTAGGCACTTTCAATCGTCGCGCTAACCAGTTCTACCGGCGTCTCAATCACTTCGTTATCGGCATTGATATGCTTGATGGTCAGCTGATTTTCATGGCCGAGAGACAGCAGAGCAGGCGAGAGGCTGTGTACAGAGCGGGGCGGCAGGGTAATCGTAAGCTCTGCGCTACCGCCGGACATGGGCAGCTGCAAAGGGTTATCCAGCGTTGCTTCGACATAGAACGTACGCGTCGCTTCATTGGCCCGGCGGCTAATAAAGCTCAGCTCGCCCTCAAGATGAGCGCCATTGAGCAAGCGAGCCGTAACGGGCAGGCCAACGGCCAGGTCACCCACTTGTTGCTGAGACACCCAAGCGGTGCCGGTTAAACGGCGATCATCTACCAGTCGCCCCCACTCTTCGCCGGGTTGAACGAGATCACCCAATTCAACCTCAACACGGTCTAGCGTGCCGCTAAATGGGGCTTGGGGGCGTGAGTCGGCAAGCTGTTTTTCAAGCTGAGCGACTTGCGCTGCACTCGCGCTTAACGAGGCTTGTAAACGTAGCAGTTCGGGCTGGGAAATAAGCTGACGATCACGCAAATTCTGGGCGCCGGAGTATTCGGCTTGGGAGAGCGAAAGTTCATCGCGGGCTTGCTGTAAGCGTTCCGGCAGGGCGTCGTTATCCAGCACAAGTAGCGTATCCCCGGCCTCAACAGGGCTCCCTTGGGCAACAGGTTTTTCAACGACAAACCCACCGACGTTGGCGCGCAGGGTGACCTCACGCTCGGCGGTTAGCTGGCCTTGAACCATTTGCTGAGGGATGTAGGGCACGCTGTCGAGTGTCATCACTTCAACGCGCGGACCGCTTACGGAGCTACTTTGTGCCTCGGGAGGCGCGGATTGAAAGCGCTGGAAATCGCCCAGCAATAACCAAATGACCAGACCCAATACCAGTAAACTGGCCAGCATATAAGAAGAGGGAAGTTTGCGCATAAAGGGGGATCTATCCCTGGCAACTGTGTGCAACGACACACGAACAAGAAAAAAGGTGCAGCGATACAATAGCGCAACCAACGGCTTGCAGCGAGTGATTGGCAGGCCCGATGAAGGCAAAGTCACCGTATGGATGATTGAGTTTTTGCATGACTGCGCATAACATCTTGGCATCTTGAGTTCTGTCGACCCATTTGAAGGCGAACCAACCAAGGAGCAATGATGAAAGATCCAGTACGTATTGCGATTACCGGCGGTGCCGGCCAGATCAGTTACTCTCTTATTTTCCGCATCGCCGCTGGCGATATGCTGGGGCCGGATCAGCCTGTCATTCTTCAGCTGCTCGAAATTCCGCAAGCAATGGACGCGCTGAACGGCGTAGTAATGGAAGTCAACGACTGCGCCTTCCCGCTGGTACAAGACATTGTTGCCACTGACGATGCCAACGTTGCATTTAAAGATGCCGACTTCGCTTTGTTAGTCGGTGCGCGCCCGCGTGGCCCGGGTATGGAGCGTAAAGATCTGCTGGAAGCCAACGCCGCGATCTTCTCTGTACAAGGTAAAGCACTGAACGATCACGCTAGCCGTGACGTTAAAGTGCTGGTGGTGGGTAACCCGGCCAACACCAACGCGCTGATTGCTTCGTGCAACGCGCCGGACCTGGACAAAGGTCAGTTCACTGCCATGACGCGTCTGGACCATAACCGCGCCCTGACGCAGCTGGCCCAGAAAACCGGCAAGCACGTGACCGACGTTGAAAACATGATCATCTGGGGCAATCACAGCGCAACCCAGTACCCCGATATCGCTCAGTGCAAGGTTGACGGTAAAGCGGCGTTTGATCTGGTTGAACGTGATTGGTACGAAAACGACTTTATCCCGACGGTACAGCAGCGCGGTGCGGCGATCATCAAAGCACGTGGCGCGTCTTCTGCCGCCTCCGCTGCCTCTTCAGCCATCGACCATATGCACGACTGGGCGCTGGGTTCCAAAGGTATCGTCAGCATGGCGATTCCGTCTGACGGCAGCTACGGCATCGCCGAAGGTATCATCTACTCCTACCCAGTGCGTTGCCAGAGCGGCAAGTATGAAATCGTTCAAGGCTTTGAGCTTGACGAATTCAGCCAAGAGAAGATGAAAGCAACCGAGAAAGAACTGCGTGAAGAGCGCGCAGCCGTTGAGCACCTGCTCGGCTAAACGCGCTTCTGATTCTGTTAGTAACAACAACCCCGCAAGCCCAGGCTTGCGGGGTTGTTGTTTTATAAGTAACGCTTATTATTTCTATAATATGGACAAGATACGATGATTTTAAAGTAAAGAGAAAGGTGCTTCGGATGAGCTTAATTACTCAAAAGCAGGCTGCAAGGACAAATAAGAAGGGCCAGTCGCCTGAGCAAGCGCTTCATCGGGAATGGGAGCGTATTATCAAGCTGAAAGCGGGTAACGAACGGCTTGAGGATGATTTGAAAACCTTTGAAAAAGAATGCCTAGAGGTTATCGGGCCAGTAGAAGAGCAGGCGGCAGAGGCAATACTGGACCAAACCCGGCATTTAGGTACCTTTTTGTCGCGTAAATCATTAGCCCAGTGGCAACGCGCCGAGTTGATGGGCTGGATTGAAGAAAATCTAAACGATCTTCTGGCAAATCCTTTCTGTGATAGGCAAGTGCTTGAGGAGGTGCTTCAGCATATCGTTGATATGGATAACAGTAGGCTATCGCCGGAGCAGAGGCACGCGTATCAAAATAATAATGAAGATGGCATGAATGATGGTGCTCAGTATGCGCAAGAGGACTCAGAAGATATTGACAGTGAGAGCTTTGAGGCTTTGGAAGAGGAGCTTTTTGAAGAGTTCTTTCATCAGCAGCAAGAGCAGCAGCAAGAAAGAGAGCGGGAGCAAGAAGGTCAACAATCCTTGCAAGCGATGCTGGGAAAGTCATCTGTCAATATGATCTTTCGACGCTTAGCTCGCCTGCTGCATCCTGACCGAGAGTTGGATGCTGATCTTAAGCAGCTACGTGGCGAGCAGATGGGGCGAGCGACTCATGCAAGAGACAGCAACGATCTATTCACGCTGTTTTCAATGTATGAGGAGCATGTCGGCGAGTCACCCTTGGCTGACTTGGGGGATGATAAAAAGGTGCTAAAATTGCTGAAATCTTACTCGCGGACATTGCGGGAGCAGCGTGACGATATTATTAATGTTACTCCTATACGTGCGGGTTTTTATCAGCATTTTTATGATGCCAAACCAGAGATTAGAAAGCGTAAACTACAGGAGTATTGCAAGAAGGCAAGAGATCAGGCGAAGCGAGAAAAAGAGATTACTCACTCCATTCGCAGTATTGCGACACTCAAGCCTCATCTGGAAGAACGCTATGACATGGGGATGTCTCAGTTTGCTGTCGAAAGCTTGCTAGCATCCTATTAGCGCGTTTTTTGATCTCGCGACGGTGTGCAACCATTTGAGGGGATTCTTGTAGCGCGTGGTAAGCGAAGCGCACCCGCAGCGGCGGCCCGGCGCGGGAGCAGCGCGCAGCGGTGCCGGGGTTGATTCTGTGCCTTTAGGCGTCGTACCGCCGCCATTCGCGGGTGCCTTGCCGCTCGTTCCTCACGGCGCGTTACCGCGCGCTACTATATGTGGCCATTTGGGGGGGATTCTCGTAGCGCGTGGTAAGCGCAGCGCACCCGCGGGAGCAGCGCGCAGCGTTGCCGGGGTTAATTATGTGCCTTTAGGCGTCGTACCGCCGCCATTCGCGGGTGCCTTGCCGCTCGTTCCTCACGGCGCGTTACCGCGCGCTACGATGTGTGCAGCCATCTGAGGGGATTCTTGTAGCGCGTGGTAAGCGAAGCGCACCCGCGGGAGCAGCGCGCAGCGGTGCCGGGGTTGATTCTGTGCCTTTAGGCGTCGTACCGCCGCCATTCGTGGGTGCCTTGCCGTTCGTTCCTCACGGCGCGTTACCACGCGCTACGATGTGTGCGGCCATCTGAGGGGATTCTTGTAGCGCGTGGTAAGCGCCGCGCAGCGTTGCCGGGGTTGAATGCGGTGGCACATCCGGGCGACGTACCGCCGCCATTCGCGGGTGCCTTGCCGTTCGTTCCTCACGGCGTGTTACCACGCGCTACGATGTGTGCAACCATCTGAGGGGATTCTCGTAGCGCGTGGTAAGCGCAGCGCACCCGCGGGAGCAGCGCGCAGCGGTGCCGGGGTTGATTATGTGCCTCTAGGCGTCGTGCCGCCGCCATTCGCGGGTGCCTTGCCGTTCGTTCCTCACGGCGCGTTACCACGCGCTACGACGTGTGCAACCATCTGTTAGGTGATTCTCGTAGCGCGTGGTAAGCGAAGCGCACCCGCAAAAGCAGCGCGCAGCGGTGCCGGGGTTGAATGCGGTGGCGCAGCCGGGGCGTCGTACCGCCGCCATTCGCGGGTGCCTTGCCGTTCGTTCCTCACGGCGCGTTACCGCGCGCTACGATGTGTGCAATCATCTGAGGGGATTCTGTAGCGCGTGGTAAGCGCCAGCGCACCCGCAGCGGCGGCCCGGCGCGGGAGCAGCGCGCAGCGGTGCCGGTTGATTTTGTGCCTCTAGGCGCCATCTGCGGGAGCCGTGCGCAGTCACCTGACAGGTGATTCTCTTAAAGCACTAATCACGAAGGCTCATGATGCGCCATTGGCGCTGTTCGGCTACCTGGCGGAGGGTGTTGTCCGGGTCAACGGCTACCGGGTGATCAACCTCTTCAAGCAACGGCAGGTCATTATGTGAGTCGCTGTAAAACCAGGCGCCGTCCAGCGTAAAGTCCTTGTCTTCTAACCATTCATGCAAACGGGTAATTTTGCCTTCCCGATAACTGGGGATGCCGGAGACGCGCCCGGTATAGCGACCATTCTCCATTTCCGGGTTAACCGCGATCAAATAATCAACGCCCAAGCGCTCAGCAATGGGGGCGGTAATAAAATGGTTGGTCGCGGTCACAATAAGCAGCGTGTCGCCCCGGGTGCGGTGTCGGGCCAATAACTCTTCGGCCTTGGAAAGAATATGCGGTTCTATTTTGCTGGCCATAAATTGCTGATGCCAGGCCGCTAACTGTTCAGGTGTGTTATCCGCTAACGGCTTAAGTGCCACTTCCAGAAACGCCGCCATATCCAGCGTGCCAGCCTTGTAATCGGCCATAAAACGCTCATTGGCTTCGCGATAGGCGATGGGGTCTACAGCGCCTTGCTCGAGTAAAAACTCACCCCATGCATGATCGCTGTCGATGGATATCAGCGTATTATCCAGATCGAAAATAGCCAGGCTCACGGCGCTCCCCTTGTGGTCGATTGTCGTTTGAAATTTATAGGTATGAACGGCAAAACAAAGGGGCGGATTATCGCAGAGTCCTTGGTTCTTTCCCACCCGAGCCGCGCACGTGTTCACGACTTGGCGTTATATTGTATTGATACGCTTGTCACCCTTGTGGAAAAATGGGGATAACTGAAAATTTAATAAGGTGATGTCCGTGATCGACGCTGACGGCTTTCGCCCCAATGTTGGCATTATCATTGCCAACAGCCAGGGGCAGCTGCTTTGGGCGCGTCGTGTAGGACAGAATGCGTGGCAGTTTCCCCAGGGAGGCATTAACGCAAGCGAAACACCGCAACAGGCTCTTTTTCGTGAGCTTTTTGAGGAAATCGGCCTAACCGCCGATGATGTTGATATTATCGCCTGTACCCGGGGATGGCTGCGCTACCGTCTACCACGACGCATGATTCGTACCCATTCACGGCCAGTGTGTATTGGCCAAAAACAGAAATGGTATTTGCTGAGAATTCGCTGTCAGGAAAATCGAATTTGTATGACGGCAACGCCCAAGCCTGAATTCGATGGTTGGCGGTGGGTGAGCTATTGGTACCCACTCGGGCAAGTGGTACCGTTCAAACGAGAGGTGTATCGGCGCGCGCTAAGAGAGCTTTCTCCCCGCGTTCAGCGCCTGGCACAAGATGATGAAAAATAACGTGCTCCACGGCTCTGGATGAGCGGTGAAAGTCTGTCGAAAAGATCCTCAGCGAGGCAAACAATGTGAAAAGTAAAACGTCCATGCTTGAGGTATTGCGTCGTGTTATTCAGGAAGTAAACGGTGCACGCAACCTGGACGCCGCGCTGTCGACGATGGTGCGTCGTATCCGCAAGGCCATGCAGACCGACGTGTGCTCATTCTACCTTTATGATAAAGAGCTTGAGTCGCTCGTTTTAATGGAAACGATTGGTCTGCGTACTCAAGCGGTAGGGCGCGTTGTGCTACCGTTAGGGGAAGGGTTGGTGGGCCAAGTGGCCAAGCGCAGCGAGCCCTTGAACCTGGAAGATGCACGGCTTCACCCTCATTTTCGCTATTTTGAATCGACCGGTGAGGAGCGCTATTCCAGTTTTCTAGGCGTGCCGATTATTCACCAGCGCCATATGCTGGGTGTGCTGGTTGTTCAGCAGGCTGAAAAACGCCGCTATGATGATCAAGATGAAGCCTTCCTGGTCACCATGGCCGCTCAGTTGGCAGGCGTGCTGGCTCATGCGTTGGCAACGGGTAACCTTGCGCGGCCTGCCTTACCGGGCGGGCAGACCATGTTTAAAGGGGTCGCAGCGTCGCCCGGTGTTGCCATGGGCGAGGTGGTCGTTATTACGCCACCGGCTGACCTTAATAGCGTGCCAGACCTAATCCCCAATAATGAAGCGTATGAAATTGCGCGTTTAAAAGAGGCGATCGGTAAAACTCGCGATGAAATTCGTGCAGCGGCCGAGCGTCTGGTCAACCGAATCTCCTCCCAGGAGCTGGCGCTTTTTGATGTTTACCAGCAGATGCTGGGTGAAGCAGCCCTTTCTGAAGAGGTTGAAAAGCGTATTCGTGAAGGGCAGTGGGCGCCGGGTGCGCTTGCCGATGTAGTGCGACGCCACGTTCAATATCTGGAGCGGGTAGATGACGATTATCTCCGCGAGCGCGCTGCGGATATTCGTGATTTAGGCCGCCGGGTATTGGCCCATTTGCAAGAGGGAGCGCCCTCAACGCCTGAAACCTACCCCGATAACGCCATTTTAGTGGGCGATGAAATTAGTGTCGCCATGTTGGGCGAAGTGCCGCGAGAGAAACTCAAGGGGTTGGTTTCTGTGCGAGGTTCAGGTACATCGCACGTTGCCATTGTCGCCCGTGCTATGGGGATCCCCACGGTGCTGGGCATGATGGATTTACCCTTGCCACGCTTAAGTGGCGCACCGGTTGTGTTGGATGGTCACCGTGGGCGGCTGTTTGTTCGTCCATCGGCTGAGCTGACGTCGCGTTATGAAAGCTTAATTGCGGACGAGCAAGCGTTAAGCGAGCTTCTGGAGCATGAGCAGGACCTGCCCAGTACGACCCCGGATGGCCATGAAATGCCGCTGATGGTCAATACGGGGCTGGCGGTAGATGCCACCACACTGCTCAAAAGCCGTATTGCGGGTGTTGGGCTTTATCGTACGGAAGTGCCGTTTATGATTACGGAGCGCTTCCCTGGCGAACAAGAGCAGATGCGCATGTATCGCGAGCAGTTGGAAGGGTTTGCGCCCTTGCCCGTGGTGATGCGGACGCTGGATATTGGGGGCGATAAAGACCTGCCTTACTTCCCCATTGAAGAGGCCAATCCTTTTCTAGGCTGGCGCGGGATGCGGGTAACGCTGGATCATCCTGAAGTGCTCATGGTGCAGCTGCGTGCCATGCTGAAGGCTTCTCATGGTTTAAACAACCTCTCTGTGCTTTTCCCGATGATTACCAATGTTGAGGAAGTGGATGAGGCGCTGCGACTATTGGATCGCGCGATTATCGAACTGGGGGAAGAGGACATCATCATAAAGCGTCCCAAGGTGGGCGTGATGATTGAGGTGCCAGCGACTATTTATCAAATGGATGCGCTGGCAAAGCGGGTCGACTTTTTCTCTGTGGGCAGTAATGATCTCACCCAGTATTTGCTGGCGGTTGACCGTAACAATGCACGAGTTTCCAGCCTTTATGATGCAATGCATCCGGCACTTTTAGGCGCCCTGCAGGAGCTTTCCCAGGATGCCAAGCGGCTTAATAAACCCATTTCGTTATGCGGCGAATTGGCCGGTGACCCCGCGGGTGCGCTGTTATTAATGGCCATGGGGTTTAACACGCTTTCAATGAACGCCCCCAGTTTACCCAAAGTGCGTGCGGCCATTCGGCGCGTGACACTTCATGATGCCAAAGCACTGTTGGCTGAGATCATGTGTCTGGACACGCCTTTCCAGGTACACGAGCACCTCAATAAGCGCATGGACGAATGGCAGCTTTCGCACCTGTTGCCTCCACGCGATTAACGCTGTTGCCTCACGATATGGCCAGGGTCGTTTCGCCTTTGAAACGACCCATGGGCCCAAAGCGTTGCTCGGTGATGTCTATATGGCCTTGGTGATCGAGCGTTAACCAGCTCGTGGCGCGCGTGCCGTAAGTCTCGCCCAGAATAAACGCGGCAGAAAGCCTTCGCTCTAGCGCAAGCTCAACCCCTGTCTTGGGTAGCTGGGCGTCCGGTGCTTGTTGAGTGTTATGCAGTGCTTGGCCCAACGGGGAGCGCCAGTTATCCAGCGAGCTTTGCGCTAGTGCTTCTCGCACGCTTTGCACTTTTAGCCAGGGAGTGTTCAATTCCGCATTGGAAAGGCCATGCACGCCGGGCGGCACATCGCTGAGCGTAATGCCGTGCTGGCCATGATGGAGATACCAAAGCCGGTCTGTGGTGGCGACTAATAAATTAAACCCTGCGTAGCGGTGAGCTTTATGGTGAGCAAGGTCGGTTAGCCACTGCTCAATATTGCTGCACTGGAGCGCATTGGCGACAAGTTCGCCCCGGCTGGGTGCATCGAGAGGTGTCACCATCGCAAGGTCGCGTACATTGGTAAGCGCCGCGACTCTACCGCCTCGTGTGGCAGCAAGCCATGAGCCGCCTGCTTCAAGGTCACGCCCGCCTAAAAGGGAGGGGGCGTCATCCCAATAGCCTAAAGGCGCCGTTGGCCGGACATGAAGCTCATCACGATTACCTGCCAAGCGTAAGGGCAGCGCTGTGCCAGGTTGCCAAGCGAATGCCATCAAGCACATAGAGAGTCCTCAGCATTGGTCATTATCGACAAGCTCAGCATGACAGCTTAAGGGCATAGTCGTACACTTGTGCGAGTAACGTAACACTCATCACCTCATCGGGGTGAATTGTCTCTAGCCAATCAGGAAGGCGCGAACGCATGCAACGCAATCGCGAAGAGCATTTCTGGAACATCATCGTTTGGCCTACTCTCTGGCCAATGTTACTTATTCAGGCCGCGCTAGTCGTGCTGTGCATGCTGGTTGGGCTCGCCGTTTGGTGGATGTCGCCTACACAGGCGCCATGGAGTGCCACCTTGTGGGTGGCGCTTGCACTGCTATTGGGCAGCTCCATGAATGTATCCGCCTTTCTGATGCTGGTTAAAGTACGTACAAAACAGAAAGAAGCCTATTTTATGCAGGAGTTGGACGAGCTTGAACGGCATAGTGAGTCGCTGCGGTTTAGTGTCTTGAAAATGTTGCCTGACAAAAAGCACACCGTACCTGAACTCAACAGGGCACCTGTTCGACCGCTGAGACGCCTGGCCCAAATGAATGAAATGTTTTCAGGGCTTGGGCGCTATATTGAAAGCGCTCAGCGATCACACCACCCCACCGAGCAAGTAAAAGAAGATCAGGCACTGTTGGATGATATTCATCATCATCAACAGCAGCAGCTAAAGCGGCTTGTTGCCGGACGTGACCGGGCGCGAGAAGAGTCACGTTTAAAATCAGGCTATTTAACACTGCTTCAGCGTGAAACTGATGATCTGGATGAGCAGTTAGGACGCATCCTGGAAAGTGACGAGTGTTCGCAGTGTCGTCGTCAGGTCGTGGATATCCGTGAGCACTTGGCTGATGTGCGCACGTTGCTGACCAATCTGGTTTATCAACGTGTTAATGAGAACGACGTGACACCTGCCAATACAGTATCAAGCCACGTTTTACGCGTTCTCGTGGTTGATGATGGTCCGGTTAACCTGATGCTGGCGCGGCAAATGCTGGAAGTTCACGAGTTAGATGTCGAGGGCGTAAGCAGTGGCGAGCAAGCGCTTGAGCGCCAACAATCTACCTCGTTTGATTTAGTCTTTATGGATATTTTTATGCCTACTCTTGATGGCTTGGAAACCACCCGGCGCTGGCGGGCTTATGAACAGGCAAGCGGAAAGCGTCCTAGTATCCTGATTGCGCTAACGGCCAATGCGGACAACGCAGGCATTGCCGAGTGCAAAAAAGCAGGCATGAATGACTTGCTCACCAAGCCATATCAACCTGAAAAATTACTGGGAATGATTTCCAAATGGCTGCCCGATAGCCCACACAAGGCGCCTGGCCAATGAGTGTGATGACTATCTTTTTGGGTTACTTAGCCTTGGGCGCGGCTGCAGGTACGATGGCGGGGCTTTTTGGTGTCGGTGGTGGGCTTATTATCGTTCCGGTACTGGTTTTTGCATTTGGCCTGCAAAACATACCGCCAGAGATCACCATGCATCTTGCCGTAGGCACGTCGTTGGCCACTATTGTCATCACCGGAGCCTCTTCTGCGCTGGGGCATTTTCGTCAAGGAAGTGTTTATCGCCCCTGGTTTTTAGCGCTGCTCCCGGGTTTGATGGTGGGCGCCATTGGCGGTGTGTTTATTGCGGGGAGTCTCTCGGGGGGCGTATTGGGCACACTCTTTGGCATCTTTGTTCTGCTGTTAGCAACCAAGATGGTTTTTGGTCTATCGCCCAAGGCTGGCTCTATTGCCCCAGGCAAATTTGCGATGGTCGTGGCCGGCGGTATAGTAGGCGCCATATCCGCTTTATTTGGCATCGGCGGCGGCGCAATGACGGTACCATGGTTGTCTCGGTGTGGGGCAACCATGACACAAGCCGTAGGTACCTCTGCTGCATGCGGGCTGCCTATCGCATTAGTGGGCGCCATTACCTTTATGGTAATGGGGTGGGGGCATCCCCTCTTGCCTGCCTGGGCTACCGGGTTTGTGATGTGGCCTGCTTTTTTTGGCATTGTCGTCACCAGCGTACCGTTTGCGCGTGTTGGCGTTCGCCTGGCCCATGTGTTACCTGCTCATGTATTAAGGTTGTGCTTTGCGCTGCTGTTGGCTGTGGTCGGTCTACGCTTCGTTTTGGCTTAATTAGTGCAGTAATAGCCTTAGTGACTTTCTTCCTCCTCCGTAATTAGAGTATTTCAATGATGAATTACCCAGCAATTGACCCTGTGGTGTTCTCCCTTGGGCCGCTTCAAGTGCATTGGTACGGCCTTATGTATGTCGTGGGGTTTGTCGCCGCGTGGTGGTTGGGCTGTCGGCGAGCTTCTCGGGTAGGGCTTACTAAAGACGATATTGGTGACCTGATATTCTACTGTGCGATAGGTGTGGTCGCTGGTGGACGGCTGGGGTATGCACTTTTTTACGGCTTAGGACAGTGGTCGGCTGACCCGCTATGGATCTTCCGTGTGTGGGATGGCGGCATGAGCTTTCATGGCGGATTGCTCGGTGTGCTGCTGGCAGCCTGGTGGTTTGCACGCCGCAAGCAGCTTGCCTTTTTTACCCTGACGGATTTTATTGCCCCACTGGTACCCATTGGCTTGGGCGCTGGTCGAGTAGGCAACTTTATTAACCATGAGCTTCCTGGGCGAGTAACATCGTTGCCGTGGGGGATGCCGTTCCCCGGGATGGGGCCAGAGCCACGCCATCCCTCAGCGCTTTACGAAGCCCTGCTTGAGGGGTTGGTGCTGTTTGTGATTTTGTGGTGGGTGTCTGCCAAACCCCGCGCGCGAGGGTTCATTTCAGGGCTGTTTTTAATCGGTTACGGCGCATTCCGCTTCCTGGTGGAATTTGTCCGCATGCCCGACGCGCATATTGGCTACCTGGCATTCGGATGGGTCACCATGGGAATGTTGCTGACGGTGCCCATGATCGCACTAGGATTAGTCCTTATGGCATGGTCCCGCTCGCAACCGGTGGATGCCAAGGTTTAAGCGTTAGTCGTGAAGTAAGTGCCAAAGCAACAGCGCGTTACACCCAAATAATCAAAAAGTTAGCCAATTTGTAGCGCGTGGTAAGCGCAGCGCACCCGCAGCGGCGGCCCGGCGCGGAAGCACCGCGCAGCGGTGCCAAGTGCAGAGAGGTGCCAGGGCGAACGAGGTACCCATGGGCGTCGTTCCGCCGCCTCCCGCGGGTGCCTTGCCGTTCGTTCCTCACGGCGCGTTACCACGCGCTACACCCGAATAATCAAAAGGTTAGCTAATTTGTAGCGCGTGGTAAGCGCAGCGCACCCGCGGAAGCACCGCGCAGCGGTGCCAAGTGCAGAAAGGTGCCAAGATGCAAAGAGGTACCCATGGGCGTCGTTCCGCCGCCTCCCGCGGGTGCCTTGCCGTTCGTCCCTCACGGCGCGTTACCACGCGCTACATCTAAATAATCAAAGCGTTAGATGAATTTGTAGCGCGTGGTAAGCGCAGCGCACCCGCAGCGGCGGCCCGGCGCGGAAGCGCAGCGGTGCAGGGCTTGCGAATGCTTCATCAGCCATTAACCCCTCGCGCTAGACCCTCGCAGCCAAGCGGCCTAGAATACGCTTCTATATAGCCTGCAATTTTGGAAACTCTGTGACTGTTACCACGCCTACATCAAATATGACGACGAATGCCAGCGCGCAACCTGCGCTTGAACAGCCGTATTTGGATCTAATGCGCACTGTGTTGGAGCATGGCGTTGACCGCAACGACCGTACCGGGGTGGGCACACGCTCGGTGTTTGGTCATCAAATGCGGTTTGATTTATCACGCGGCTTTCCACTGATAACGACGAAAAAGCTGCATTTGCGCTCTATTATCCATGAGCTCTTGTGGTTTCTGAAAGGCGATACCAATATTGCCTATTTACAGCAAAACGGTGTACGCATTTGGGACGAATGGGCTGATGAGCACGGCAATCTTGGCCCTGTTTATGGCTATCAATGGCGCAGCTGGCCCGATCCTAAAGGAGGCAGTGTCGATCAAATTGCCAACGTATTGAAGCAAATTCGTACCACACCACAGTCGCGCCGGTTGATAGTTTCCGCCTGGAATCCTGCTCAGGTTGATGAAATGAAACTGCCGCCTTGCCACTGTCTGTTTCAGTTCTATGTAGCAAACGGTCGCCTTTCCTGCCAGCTTTACCAGCGCAGTGCCGATATTTTTCTTGGCGTACCGTTCAATATTGCAAGCTACGCGCTACTGCTGGCGATGGTGGCGCAGGTAACGGGGCTTGAGCCAGGAGAGTTTATTCATACGCTGGGGGATGCACATCTCTATAGCAACCATTTTGAGCAAGCGAAAGAGCAGCTCACGCGTGAGCCGAAAGTACCGCCTCGGCTGGTGCTGAATCCTGAGGTGAATGACCTGTTTGCATTTACCTTTGATGATATCCACATCGAAGCGTATGACGCCCACCCCCATATAAAAGCCAAGGTAGCGGTATGAGCCTTACCAGCAATGAATTTGAGCCCTTAGTCCCTGTTGCCATGATTGTAGCAATGTCCAAAAACCGTGTTATTGGTGTGGATGGTAAGCTGCCTTGGCATCTTCCGGAAGATCTTAAATTCTTCAAACGTATGACTCAGGCAAAACCGTTGGTCATGGGGCGCAAAACGTATACCTCCATTGGTAAGCCGCTGCCGAATCGGCTTAATATAGTCGTAACACATAATAAAGAGTTCGCACCCGACGGTGTTCGCGTCTGCCACGACTTGCCCGCCGCTTTGGCACTGGCAGACCAGCAGGCAACGATTGATGCGGCTGAAGAAATTATGGTGATGGGGGGAGGAGAGATCTATCGTCAAGCGCTACCATTCGTACAGCGGCTTTACATCACAGAAGTGGATGTTGAAGTGGAAGGTGATGCTGCGTTCCCCGAATTGGCAGCAGATGAGTGGCGGGAAGTGCAGCGTGTGGCTGGAACGCCTTCTGATGGCAAGCCGGCGTACGATTTTGTAGTTTATGAGCGCACTGCTGACTAAAAAAGGTCAAAGGAGAAGGTATGGCCGCCAGCGTAATGCAGTTATTAGACAGCTTGGAGTCGCGCCTTGAGCAGGCTCAAAGGGAGTTGCAAGCCCTGCGGCGGGAGAACATACAGCTAAAAGAGCAACTCATGGGTCAAGCCGTCGCGCTTGATAGCGCCAACACGTCAGGCCAGCTAAGTGCGACGAGTGTGGGTGAAAATGTTACACCGCCGTCTTCTCAATATCCGGCCGAGCAGCCTCAGCCCGTGCCAGCCAGCTCAGGTGCTGAAGCGGTAGCAAAGACGGCTGAGGCAGGGGCGCAGCCACCGTCTCCTCATGCCCTTCTAAAAGAGTGGTATAAACGTTACCCGGATACCTTTTTCAAAGGCCATACGAAGCCCTTAAAAGTTGGTATTCATCAAGACCTGGCAGCGCGTGAGCCTTGGTCAGGCAAGCTGATTCGCCGTGCATTGGCTAATTACGTGAATTTGCCACGTTATTTAAAATCAGTAAGGGAAGGGGTAGAGCGTATTGACTTGGATGGCCAGTTGGCCGGAAAGGTAGATAAAGAGGCAGCTTTGCACGCTGCGGAAAAACGTAAAGCTAAACAGCAAGAGGGAAGAGCGCCTGCACGTGTGCCAAGCACTCCTAAAAAAGCCCCTTTAGAAGAAAGCGCTCGCTTGGAAATGACAGCCAATACGCCTAAATCTAGTGAGCCTACGCACAAAAGTGAAAATAAAACCGAACAACCAAAGACGCTTAGCTTGGATGATAAGCTAAAAGGCCTACAGCAGAAATATAAAGCGCACTGAGACCTGGTTGTATTGGCGAGGTTCCACAAAATTCCATATTTCGTAAAAAAACACTGTTTTTTTTATTGCGTTCGGGGGAATCCCGGTATAGAGTTTGACGTGCGAGCATTGGACTATAACAAGGTTTGTTTGAGGACGTGCCACATACCACTGGGAAAAACCAGAGGATGAGAAAACGAGTACGGCCCGCAAGCCAACTGCTGAAGGCCTATATAAGCCCGGCAGCTACGATCGAAACAGTAAGCTAGTTAAGGAACCTATATCATGAAAAAGACACTTTTAGCGACTGCTATCATCGGTGCCCTGAGCGCCACAGCTGCCGCTCAAGCAGCTACCGTATATGACCAGGACGGCACCAAGCTGGACATCTATGGCCGTATCGGTCTGGGCATCGAGGGTGGCGGTAAACAGTACAACGACAAAGGCCAGCGTATTAACCGTAGTGGCGACTTCGTCAACGTTGGATCGCGTCTTGGTCTGCGCATGAGCCAGGCGATCACTAGCGACATGACTGCATTTGGTCGTCTTGAGTGGCGCTTCAAAGCCAACAGCGAAGAAGATGCTGGCAACGGCTTTGACGAACTGCGCCAAAGCTACCTGGGTATTCAGAGCCAGCAGTACGGTACCTTCCAGGCGGGTAACTTTGACAGCTTCTACCTGCAGTTCGTTTCCAGCCCGTTCGATGTTTACATCAACAACGGTCTGCAGTTCGCTGGTAACGGCAAACAGTCGCGTGGCGACTCTATTGGTTACTACACGCCTGATCTAGAAGGTTTCACTGCCTTCCTGCAGCTGAAAAACTACAGCGAGCGTGGCCTGCGTGAAGGTGTTGATCGCCTTAATGCTGATGGCGAAGTAGTTGGTACCAGTGAAGCAGGTAATGTTATCGCGCCGCAAGGTGGTATTCGCTATGAGAACGGTCCTGTTACGGTAGGTCTGGGTTTTGTTGAAGACGTACGTCGTGGCGGTGGTAACGGTAAAATGATGTATGGCCTGATCGGTCAATACGAGTTCACCGACCAGTTCTCTGCGCGTCTGGGCTATGAAAATCGCCAAAACAATAATGGCGACAGCTACAAAGATAGCATGGGTGCGAATGACGAAAACGGCTACAACACGGTTGGTTTAGGTGCTACCTATACCACTGGTCCTTGGGCATTCACAGGTGATTTCTACAACATCAACCGTGACGGTCAGGACAACAGCAAAGCCTGGTCTCTGGGTGGTTACTACAAAGTTTCCAGCGCTATGGACGTGTTCGTGGAAGTTAACGATAACGATGCCAAAGCTGGTAGCGGCAGCGACAACAGCACTCGTCGCCAGGTCGATAACCTGACTGACGATGCATACTGGCTGACAGGCGTTCGTTACTTCTTCTAAGCCTGGTTTAACAACCTTGCTTTAAGGGTAATCTGCCTAGCAGACCTAATAGAACCGGCCTCTTTTGAGGCCGGTTTTTTATGTTGCTGTTGGATGTTGAATTGTTAAAAATAATAAAAAACGTCGTAGAATTGAATCAGAGCTAGTATGTTAAATATTTAGCTATAATTGTGATTCAGCTTGAATGCTGCTGATTTTAACCCAATGAGTTAATGTAAAATGAAGCCAAAATTTTATGAGCCACCTAGCCTGGAAGATATGAATCTAGTGGATATGGTGGTATTGCTACTAAAACAGTGGAAGTTAATGCTACTGTTTATTTCTCTTTTTTTTGTAACTATTGCATTACTGGCTTTTTTGAAGCCAGCAAAATATGATTTTGTAACCATATATAGCTTGGCCTCATACGAAACCATGGATGGAGCGCGGCATGGCCTTGAAGCTCAAGAAGAAGTTGTTGCCAAAGTTAATAATGTTTTCGTTGAGCAAGAGCGTAGAAAGTTGTTGTCGAGTGGTAAAGTCAAAAATTTTCCCATTAATGTAGCAGCTACAAGCCTTAATGAGACTTTACTTGTAAAGATATCTAGTAGGGCCACTGAAGAAGATCAACCAGTAGTTGAACTTCTTCATAAAGGAGTGGCTAAAGCAATTTCGAGTGAGCAAAAAAAATTAGTGGAAACGTTAAAAGAGAAACTTGATCGTCAGTATGAACTTTACTCCCAAGCATTTGATTCAGTTCGCAGTTCTAATAATGAGAATGCGGGTCCGCTTAGAGCATTTTATATGGAAAGAATGCTTCAGCTTGAGTCTCGCATGGTAAGTCTTAATCAGGGTCGCCCGACTGGGATTGCTATACAAGGACTTGAACCCGCGGGTATGGGGAAGAGGTTTATATTAGCTATAGGCCTATTTTTGGCGTTATTGTTGGCTCCATTAGTTGCAATGTGCAGTGTTTTTGTTACACAGGTAATTGTTGCGTATCGCCATAAAGGTAAATAAATCTATAGTGAGATGTGACTGACTGTCGGAGCCTCAAATGGATGTTAAGCTAAAAAAATGCTTTAACGTGATGCTGTTAGTTTTTCTTTTTCTATGGCCTGTTATAGATACATTGAATGGATATTTTTATTATCATAATAACTCGATGCCTAGTATATCGGCAGTTTATAAATCTTTTGTTTTTATAATGATTGCTCTTTTGTTAATGGTATATCATCCACGCCGTTTTTTACACTTGCTTTTTTTTATAACTGTTTCTGTTGCTTGCTTGTCATACCAGCTTATAATATATGAAGAAATAATCGAAAGTGCTGCATGGGTTGTGAGAGGGCTTTTAACATTAGCGCTGTTGTTTTATATAATAGGGGAAAGCCGGTATGAGGGTATTTGGAAAAAAGAAACAATTGTAATGTTGATGTTTTTCTATTTTCTTGTGATGGCTATCAATGTATTGCTAG